>JAHYIT010000025.1 GCA_019429205.1 Mariniphaga sp.
AACTTCGCCACCTCTTTTTCATTGGTGGAAACGGCCACAAAATGGTTTTTTACGAAACCTTCATCTTTGGCAGCTTTCAGAAACCAGTCACGTGCCGTGTTGGCGTTGGTCATGGTTTCCTGGGTGGTAAATGTTTTCGATGCCACGATAAACAGGGTAGTTTCGGGATTTACTTTTTTCAACGTCTCGGCAATGTGCGTTCCGTCCACGTTGGAAACAAAATGCAGGTTGAGGTGATTTTTATAGGGTTTCAGCGCTTCGGTCACCATCAGCGGACCGAGGTCTGAACCGCCGATGCCAATATTCACCACATCGGTAATGGCTTCGCCCGTAAAACCTTTCCACTGGCCCAAAATTACTTTTTCAGAAAAAATTTTCATCTGATCGAGCACCGCATTCACTTCCGGCATCACATCCTGTCCATCAACCAAAACGGGAATATTACTGCGATTTCGTAAAGCCACATGCAACACAGCCCGATTTTCGGTGGCATTTATTTTTTCACCCAAAAACATACTTTCAATGGCGTCTTTCAGACCACATTCACCCGCCAGTTTAACAAGCAAATCACGTACTTTGTCGTCCACTATATTTTTTGAAAAATCAATAAGAATATCTTCAAACTTTAATGCATATTTCTGAAAACGATCGGCATCATTTGCAAAAATATCTTTCATGTGGGCACCTTCGAACCCGAAATAATACTCTTCCAGTTTTTCCCAGGCGGTTGTGGTTGTTGGATTTATTTTTGGCAACATATTTTTATTTTTTATGATGGTTTCGAAAACAAAATCAGTTTATAAAAATTAAAGTCTATGGTATGACTTTGAGTGATACCATGACGAATAAGCTGCAAAGATAATTTTTTGAAAAGATTCCGGGTTATCCGTAAAATAAGCTTAATCAATTTTTAAGCTTCCTGCCGTTTAAAATATTCCACTTTGCCGGTGAGGGCGATATCCTTAACTTTTTCGATAAGAGCCATTCGTTGCTCTTCGGAATATTTTGAAAAAGAGCGCGCCAGAGCAATTTTTTCGCGCATAAATGTGGCATTCTCATTTCCTGAAATAAGAACCGAAACCGGTAATGACCATACAAAATACAGGGCTTCTTTAATGCTCAGGTAATTGGGAATAATGGGATCGTCGCTGGTCCAGTTGGCCCGTTCCTTTTTGGCGAAAAACCGTCCATCGGCCAGCGATTTGATAGCCAAAATTCCCAGATTGCGATCCAGCGCTTTGGGCATTACATTTTCAGTAAAACTGAAATAGGATGGATCAAGCACATTTACCGGCATTAAAATGCCATCGAATAAATCGCTTTTTTCAGTCTGTTCCAACATGCGCGTATGGGCAAACGGATTTTGGTGCCCGGTGAACCCGATATACTTAATTTTCCCCTGCTCTTTGGCTTTCAAAAGTACCTCCAGCACTCCGTTCGAAATGCGATCGTCCACATCCTGCGGGGTACGTATGGCATGCACCTGGTATAAATCTATCTGATCGACTTTGAGTCTTTTCAACGAACCGTCCAGATGTTCCTGCACAGTTTTTGCATCGGGGCCGGTAGTTTTG
Source organism: Mariniphaga sp. (assembly GCA_019429205.1). GTDB lineage: Bacteria > Bacteroidota > Bacteroidia > Bacteroidales > Prolixibacteraceae > Mariniphaga. The sequence goes on from JAHYIT010000025.1 coordinate 1,575, forward strand.
GTCATCAGAAAGATTAAATCGCGGTATTTCGGTGTGAGATATTTTCCGTAACGCTCTTCGGAAACTCCCTTTGAATAACTTTCAGCCGTATCGAAAAACCGAACACCACCTTCAAGTGAAGCTTCAATCACTTCCTGCGCATCGCGTTCGGTAGTCCAGCCAACGTGAAAACCGCCTGTGCCGAGCATGGTAACGTATTCACCAGTACCGCCAAATTTCCTTTTCGGAAGTACTTCACCAAGCCGGTCACTTTCGGAATTTTTCCCAAAAGCAGCACTGCTGACGGTTAAACCGGCCGTTAACCCTGCCAGCGATTTTAAAAATGTTCTCCTGTCTGCCATAATATTAGTTTTTGATGATGTAGTATTATATACCCTTATACTGAGAAAATGTTTAAATTTCGGGAAAGAAAATTTTCAATTCGAAAATATTTACAATTAATCCCTGACAATTTGGAACGAATGGCATTTGGCCTGATATGATTAAAAACGATTTACCTTATCCACGGTTCAGAAAGTGTCCAAAAAGTAGTAAATTCGCATAATATAATGAACAAGGAGGAAATCAATATTATCGAAAGACTCAGGCAAGGGGACGAAGCAACATATATTATTGTCTTTCGGGAATACTATGTTCCTTTATGTAATTATGCCAGAAGGTATCTGGGACGCAAAGATTTGGCGGAAGATATTGTTTCCGAAACTTTTTTCAATATCTGGAACCGCAGAATTACATTAGACATAAAGGTTTCGCTGAAATCCTACCTTTTTCAGGCCGTTTGTAAAAATTCGCTCAACTACTTACGCAAACATAAAAAGGAGGAAATGCTCGAGGATTTTCTTCTGAAACACAACGACGAAATGGAAGCCTTTTCGAATAAAATCAACGATACCCCTTCTGATTTTTTAATGATAAAAGACCTTGGGGAAAAAATAAAACAAGGCATTGAACAGCTGCCTCCACAGCAAAAAACCACCTTTAAACTTAAACGATACGAAGGCAAAAAAAACAAAGAAATTGCCGAAATTATGGGTCTTTCGGTAAAAACGGTGGAAATGCACATGGCAAAAGCAATGCTTTCATTGAGAAACTACCTGAAAGATTATGCACCTGTTGGTCTCCTGATTTTACTTTTAAAAAATTTCTTTAATTTTTGATATCCCTTAAAGGCATTTTTCATTCAATTTCTTCACACAAATCTCCAGTTCCCATACAGGGTTTTTTTTTCAGTGTGCATCTCACATCTAAGAGATTTTAATATTTAACAACTAAAAAACTAATTATTATGAGGAAATTTACTTTACTTTTTATTTTAGTAATTTTTACCACCTGGTCTTATGCACAGACCATTCATGGTGTTAGCTGGGTGAACTGGGGCAACGAACCCGATTATGAAGATGTTACCGGCTATGCTGACAATCCTTACGACAATCCGAAGGTTACGGTTTACAAAGCGCCTGCCGTCTGGACTCCTGTTGCAGATGTTGCTTCTTTTGACGCAACCTGGGAATTGCTGGGTGATGCCCACATGATTGCCAATCCTACAAATACTAACGGTGGCGATTTATACGATTTGGATGGCGATGCCACATTTGGCGCATCGTGGAAAGGGGTTCACGATGGAGAGAATTTTTATGTACTGATAAAATACCTCGACATCAATGGTTTGGCCGATGCAGGTACACGTACTTTTGAAATTATGGCACAACCAACCAGCCCGGTTCGACATGAACCTACTTTTGTGGCTTCATCAGACAGTACCGCCGAAAATACCTTCAGCGGTGAAAATCTGGTATTGAATTACCAGAACCAGTCTTATGCAAGGGCCGTTGAACTGGGTGGTGGAAAAGCCGTTTTTGCCGATGGCTTTGTAACTGCTTATGAAGCGTCGGCAGGAATAGTAAAAAATGAATGGCAACCGTTTTATATTGCCGGCTGGAGCAATAATCAGGCTGGTTTGGAAGCTCTTTTGGATGCAGACCATTTCTGGAATGAAACGGATGGTGTAATCAGAGCAGTTATGGTTATGTCGCTTGATGGTGCTTTATCGTATCCTGCTGATCCTGCAAATCTTGCCGGTGAGCGGAAGGCACTACTGGTAGGTGAAACTTTTGCTTTCGATGTAAAATCGAACGCCAAAAAAGATGCTGAGAACGTTGAATATTTCTGGTCAGCCGATAAAAACAACGGGTATGCTTCCAACTTTTACAGCGGTCATGTAACCCTTTCGAACGACATAGTAACCAGCACCAGAAACCTGAAAGCACAGCAGGGCACAAGGGTTTACATCCACAACGGAATTCTTCATGTAAAAGGAGGACAACCTGTTGATCTGGAAGTTTACAGTGTTTTAGGCGCACGTTTGAAATCAGCTAAGAATGTAAGCAGACTTTCTATGCAGGATATGCAAAACGGTATTTATCTGATTCGTATAAACAACGAGCGCGAAGCAACAAAGGTGGTTAAATATTAAAACAGGGTAATAAAAATTACAAAGGCTACCCATAAAAAGGTAGCCTTTGTTTTGAAACCCGAAAAATAAAACTGTTAGAAATGAATATTTTCAGCGAATGATTGTATCAGGATATGCATCCCACGTTTTGCATTATTTTCTGCTCAGCCCTCAGAAAAAGCTGGAAAACAACGACATGAAAACAATACTTTATGCTTTGCAGAAAGGAAAACATTATAACCTTGCAAAAGAATTTAAAGGCATAATTGAGGGAGAATTTTCAGTGAAACTTGAACAATTCTCCGAAGCAATGGACACCCTTGAATTTTATAATCAACAAATAAAAGACAATTCAAACGGAGCTTCGTTTGCACAAAGAGGAAAATTTTACGCAAAACTATGTGAACAGGATTTGGCAAACAGGGATTTAGGCCAGTCAATGCGTTTGGATCCCTGTAATCCTGATGCAACGTTCCAAAAACTCCTGATTCATTTCGACAAGGAAAATACAAACCAGGTGATAGCACTGATTGAAAACATGAATTAAAAACCAAAATACCGAATGTTATAAATTATTAATAATGAACGTAAAAATTATGAAAAAAAGACTCATGTGGAAAGCATTGTTACTGCTTTTTGCAGTAATACTGCAAAGCGCCGTTTTGTATGCCCAGCAAACCGTTACCGGCCTGGTAATGGATGGAGCATCGGGCGAAGCGCTGATTGGAGCTACGGTAATAATTAAAGGTACAACAACCGGTACCGTTGCCGATGTTGACGGAAGATACTCACTGAATGTGCCCAATCTTCAGGACACACTTGTTTTTTCTTTTGTAGGTTTTACCAACCTTGAAGTACCCATTTCGGGAAGAACAACTATTGATGTCCAGCTTCAGGAAAGTGAAATCATGTTATCTGAAATGGTTGTGATTGGATACGGCACGGTAAAAAAATCGGACCTTACCGGCTCCATCGCAGTTGTTTCTTCGGAAGAACTGAACCGGATCCCAGCCAGTAACTTTACCCGCGCTTTGCAGGGACGAGCTCCGGGCGTAATGGTTTCGCAATCGGGAAGCCCCGGAAGCAGCGCCCAAATCAGGGTAAGGGGTATTGGTTCCATAAACCAGAATCCAAACCCGATTTATGTTATTGACGGTATAATTACAGGTGGACTTGGAAACCTGAACCCGACTGACATCGAGTCCATTCAGGTTCTTAAAGATGCTTCGGCTGCTGCAATCTACGGTGCTGATGGTGCCAACGGAGTAATTATAATTACCACCAAACGCGGAGAAAAAGGAAAACCCAAAGTTTCACTTTCAAGTTATCTGACAATAAACAGGGTTCCCCGGCAGTTTGAGGTGATGAATGCCGATGAATATGCTGACTTCTACTCCACTTTACTTCAGGAAAACAACGTAGCTGTTCCGGTAGCCTACCAGGATCATTTTCGCCAGTGGTATTATGGCGTAGGCTGGCAGGAAGGTACCGAATGGCAAAACGAAGTTAACCGTGTTGGTCTTGCCCAAAACCATTATATCCGTATTTCGGGAGGTGGCGAAGAATCCAACTATTCAGTTTCGCTGAACAATTCAAATGAACAGGGAATTTTGCTGGCTTCGGCTGCCAACCGGTACAGCCTGCGTGCCAACTCCGATTTCAATATTGGAAAATACATTAAAATTGGAGAAACGCTTAGCCTGAGCAGAACCATTTCTCAAAGCCCGACTACATATCAGGGGAATCCCTGGCAGGTCACTTTAATTACCTCACCGCTTATGCGCATGCACAACGAGAACAACAAAGGCGGTTTCGAAGGGCCACAAGTTCCATATGAATATATGATGCCCGACGGAACGACAGAAATTGTAGGCAACACCGGCTACAACGACAAACCCAACCCGCGGGGCCCCATGGAAATTGGCGACGACTACAGCTTTAACAACAACGTACTGGCAAGTATTTATGTGGAAGTAAAGCCGGTTAAATGGCTTACCTACAAAATAACCCCGGCTGTGGAAGGTTTTTTCAGCCGCTCAAAATTCTGGTTCCCCGCTTTCGACATGGGTGTGAGAAGCCGTGGCCAGGCCGAACTAACCGAAAATTTCAACGAAAGCATAAACCTGTCCCTTGAAAACCAGGTTACCTTCAGTAACCAGTTCTACAAGCACAACATTACGGCAACGGCAGTACATCATGTTCGTAAAAACGAAGGAAATTCCATCAATGCCACAGCGCTTGGTTTTCCTTACGAGCAGTTGAATGTCATCAGCCAGTCGTTTGAGGATGGCCGCCAGGTACAGGGTTATTACAGTCCGTTTACCTCAGAATCGTACCTCGGGAGGGTGATTTACGATTACGACAGCAAATACCTGCTAACCGCAAGTATCAGGCGTGACGGAAACTCCCGTTTTGGCCCTGCAAATCGCTGGGGTACATTCCCTTCAGTTTCAGTGGCATGGAAAATTAATGAAGACTTTTTACAAAATGTAGATGAAATTTCGATGCTAAAATTACGTTTCGGTTGGGGCCAAACAGGAAACTCAGGCATCGGAAACTTTCAGTACCAGTCGTTGATCGACAACTTCACCCAGTTTTCTCCGGTATTTGGTGTCGATCAGCGCATGTTGCCTGCTTTAAATGTTGTACACAGTTTTGGTAACCCTTCCATCAAATGGGAGGCTGCCGAAATGTCGAACTTTGGTTTCGATTTGAACATGTTTAACAATAAAGTACAGTTAAGTGCCGAATATTACATTAAAAACCAGGCCGATCTGTTGGTAAAAATCCCCATGTCTGCTGCATTTGGCCGTGTGTCGGGTGCCGGCGATCCCTGGGTAAACCTGGGCGAAATTCAAAACCGCGGTTTCGAATTTATCGGTACCTACCGGAAAATGGAAGGCGATTTTAATTATAATGTTTCAGCGAACCTGACTACTGTTAAAAACGAAGTAAAATACATACCGGGTGATATAATTTCAGGAAATAACCTGACCACGCTCGGACACACCATCGGGAGTTTTTACGGGTATGTAGCCGAACGTATTCTTACTCCCGCAGATTTCAGTCAGGACGAGAATAAAACTTACTTGCACGCATTGCCAGCAACAGGAAAACCAAGTCCCGGTGATTTGAAATTCAAAGATCTGAATAACGACGGAATAATTAACGACCTCGACAGAACCATAATTGGAAAAGCGGTTCCTGATTTAATTTACAGTTTGAATCTTGAAGCATTTTACCGGAATTTCGATATCTCACTTTTCTTTTACGGAATGCAAAACTACGAGGTATATAACCACCTGAGAGCTGCCATCGAAGGATTTTCCACACAGGATATGGGACACAACAAACTCCGTGATTATGCCATGAATTATTACCGTGAAGACCGGCCGTCTGAGAAATACATCAGGGCAGATTTGAATAACACCAACCAAAACGACAGGCCTTCAACCTGGTTTTTGGAACATGGTTCGTTTTTAAGGCTTAAGGATGCGCAGTTGGGATATTCCCTGCCAAAATGGATGACAAACAACACCGGATTATCGCGGGCAAGAGTGTATGTAAATGCCACAAATTTATTTACTTTAACCCAGTATTCAGGACGCGATCCGGAAGCGCCGACAATCAGCGGTCCGCTTAGCCCCGGAAACGATGGTGGTACTTATCCTGTTCCGCGTTCACTGACATTCGGAGTTCAGGTTGATTTTTAACAGTTAAGTTTTAAAATTTAAAAAATACAATACCATGGATAAATCAATGATTAAAATAGCTTTCGCCTTTTTAATGGTTTTTGCCATTTCCTGTTCCGAAGATTTTCTCGAAACAGAAAACAAAAACCAGCTTACGGTTGAAAACTTTTACCAAACCCAGCAGGATTTCTGGATGGGACTGAACAGCCTCTATCCTCCCCTGGCTGACGGCGGCATGTATGGATTACAGTGGCAACTCATTTTTAACTCTTTTGAAGACAGGGTTTTATTTGAAACCACAGGATTAGACATGCTCAGCATCAATGCATCAACAGGTAATGTATCGAATATGTGGCGGGCACTTTATTTTGGGATGTACCGCACCAATGTTTTTATCAGCATGATAAATAACCGCGAGAATATTGAAGGAATGACCACAAATATGAGAAATAATTATCTTGCACAGGCCAGAGCCTTACGGGGTGCATATTTGTTTTTCCTTGTAACCATATTCAATGAACCCATTTTCTACGATGAAAATTCTATTCCTACAGATTTAATTGGAAACCTGACAAATGGAAAGCCTGAGGAATTCTGGGACCTGTTAAAGGAAGATTTACTTTTTGGAATTCAAAATGACTATCTGCCTCTGCAATATCCACCCGATGATGTAGGCCGGGTTACCAAAGGAGGAGCACAAGCGTTACTGGCCAAAGCAATGCTTTACAAACATTACCATTATTACGTAAGAAAAGGTCAGAAAGGCAGTACCAGCGATTTGGAAGACTTACGGCTGGGACAAAATATGCTTCAGGAAATTATCCAGATCGGACAATATGAACTTATTCAACCCAAAGCTCCGAAAACGCGTGAAGATTATATTAATGCCGTTTTGTGCAATTTTACATGGGTTGATTTACCTGCCGGAAATAACATCTATACTTCTGAAAATAACAGGGAATCGGTATGGGAAATTCAGTACAGCGACGAACGGATTGGTGCCGGCTGGTTGCCTGGCTGGCAGTGGTCTGGCGCTTTAAATGCCGCTTATTTTAGCGCACATCCATCGAGTTTCAGAAACCACGAAGCCCATCCCGATCTTTTTGAAGCGTTTGAAACCGAAGGCGCTCCTGAAGGATTCGAACGAGACCCCAGGGCTTATGCCACCTTGTATCTCGATGGCGACCCCCTGGATTTCAGGGCTGGCAGTCCGTATATCAATACATCGTATCGCAGCGGGATTCACAACAAACGCATTGCATTTGCCAGAGGGTTGATTAATTTCCCGGCAACTCATCCGTCGCGTGGATTCGGATTAAAAAAATACCACTATCCGGTTTATTACGACAAAGACGCTCCGAAAAACGATCCTGTAAACCGGAAAATGATAAGATATTCCGACGTCCTTCTCATGTATGCTGAAATTACCCATCTGCTTAATGAAAATGTAACTGAAGGACTGGCAGCATTGAACCAGGTGCGTGCACGTGTTGACATGCCTCAAGTTGATGCGCTGACTAAACAGGCCATAATCCACGAAAGGGATGTGGAACTGGCACTGGAAGGATGGCGCTGGCATGACCTGATACGCTGGAGTTTTGACCCTGAATGGGGAATCAACATGAATCAGATTCTGAGCAGGCAAACAGGGCCCTCCGGGGACGGAAGTTTCTTTGTAAAGGGCAAACACGAATACCTGCCTATTCCGGTTGATGAAATCAACAAACACGAAGGGCAACTGAAACAAAACCCCGGCTGGTAATTTTTCAATATTTAAATGTAAACTATTATGAGACAAATATTTATAATTTCTGCCTTAATTGTTCTTTTTTTTGCACCCGGCTGCAATAAGGAAGAGGCCATCTCCCCATCTGCTGATTTCACCACCAATCTTCAGAACAACACGGCAAAAAGAGGGAAATCTTTTACTATTTATCTGGATAATGTACAGGGGGAATTCCTTGTTTATTTCAGAGGAAATACCGAGCAAAACACATATAGTGCAGATGATCCTACAAGGTTGGGAACCCCGTTTTCAACTGATTTGGATTCACTGGTCATTCCTGCATATAACAATTTGGGTGATAAAGTATTCACAGTAGTTGCCTCCAGTTCGGGAAACTGGGCCAAAGACTATTTTCAGGATGTAAAATCAATTACCATCACGGTGGTGGAGTGATGGAGAAGTAGTGCTGTTTAAAAAGCTGCCTTTTCATGCAGGCAGCTTTTTTTCACTAATATTACCCGGCAGTATTATCTTGTGAATAAAAATTTTGACTGTTATGAATTTTAAAATAGTGAAACTTGTTTTTTCTTTTCTTATTTTGAGCTGTAATATTTTATTTGCTCAAACCGGTTCCGGAAACCCCGGACAGGATTCTGTTCAAATTTTTACAGGATCAGGACATAATCAGGTTCTTTTTCCGCTCCCGGATACAATTGTGGCAAAAAACCCTCAACTTGAGGCCTTTTCTTCAAATCCTGATTTACTTGAAATTTTAAATATTGAGTATATTTCCGGGCAAACATTCGCCGTATTAAATGTGAAGGAACAAGCGGTTTCAGGAACAGTGTCCGTTACAATTAATGCTGAATATGAAAATACCACAGATACTATATCACTGATAATACAAATTCAGCCTTACCATAACCCCGGCCTGGTTTTCCAGATTCATGACATCGTTTTTTGGCAGGAAGCCATTCCGCTGACCAACGAACCGGTTTACGAACAAATAATTCAGACATCGGCAGGTCCATACAATCAGCTCAATTACAACGAAATTCCCCTGACTGTAAATATGGACTGCACCGGCGCTCCTTGTACAGGCCATGATTTTTATACATCATTGTATAAAGGTTATCTGATTCCACCCGTTAGCGGTACGTATCATGTTTATATGCGCTCACAGGACAGGCACACCTTTTGGCTTAGCCCGAATGAAAATCTTGCAAATGCTCAAAAAATCGTCGCCCGAAGCTCAAGTCATGGCAATGTGGGCACTGAAACCGGAAATCAGACTACCAAATCGGAACCGGTAGAACTCGAGGCCGGAAAGGTACATGCATTCTACGCCACACAATGGATAATACATACAACCATAGGCGGCATTATGTGGGATGGCCCCGGGATAAGTATGGGTTACATTCCCGGAGAACATACCATGCCGGTTTATGATGTAACAAAACCTTCTGCTCCTGCCAACCTCAGTTTATCCTGGCGTTCATCCACCAGCTTTTTTGTGAATTGGGAACCATCAGAGGATAACAACCGGATTTCAGGATACAACCTGTATTTAAACGGATATAAGATAAATGAGAACCTCATTCCCAATACTTCTTTCAGAATTGAAAACCTTACGGAAGAAACGATTTACCAGTTGGTTGCAACTGGAGTGGACAATGCCGGAAACGAATCATTTTTCAGCAATGTACTTGAAGTGGAAACCCATAAAACAGACAACAATCCGCCAACTCCACCTCAAAATCTGGAAGTTTTGCAGGCAACCGTTCTCTCGCTTCACCTGGAATGGAGCGGAGCAACCGATGCCGAAACGGAAGTGATTGGCTACAACCTTTATATAGACGATGTGCTTTACAATACATCAGATTACATTTTCAACGAAAACATTATTATTCAAAACCTGCTGCCGGAAACAGAATATGCAATAACCATTGAGGCAGTGGATGCCGGTCTGAATATTTCAGATAAGAGTGAAACTTTTATTGTTTCAACGGCAGTTTTCGATCCCACCGGACCAAACCTCGGTGAGCGGGTTGGGAAAGTGATTATCCGCAATCAAAACACATCGTGGAATGAGGGGATCGGATTAAACGGTCCTTATGAAAACGGTGATATGGTAAACAAACCCGAAGTGCGGCAACTGGTTACAAATTTTCAGGCAGGTGCCATCCGCTGGGGTGCCATTTCAGCCAACTCCAAATCTTTTCAGGGTTCGGTGGGAACGGGCAAATCAAATACTTACGGCAAAATGATGAACTTTGCCAATGAAATCGGGGCACGGTTTGCTCTTACGGTTGGAGTTCAAAACGGGATTGATTATCTGACTGACCCCAACACTTTTTTGCATTTGCTGGAATATCTTGCCGGAGATGCAAATACTACCTGGGGAGCGGTTCGCGCTTCCGAGGGATTTTCCGAACCGCTTTTACAGCAGGGAAAAGGAATTCTGCTGGAATTTGGCAATGAAGTTTGGGGAGCGGCAGCCCACGATGCCGAAATTGGTTCCGACTATCCCAAATATGCAGAGTGGGTAAGAAATATGAGTGAAGTGGTAAAATCTTCGCCTTATTATGACCCGGAAAAAATAATTATGGTTTACAGCGGCAGGTATCCGCATCCGGATAACAGCTACGGCGTAAATACCAGGGTATTAACCGGCGATCGGGGTCATGCGGAATGTTTGGGCGTTTCGGGCTACATGGGTGGAAACCTGAGTTACGACCCGGAAATTCCAAAAGGCGATTCAGAACTCGACTACTACAAAAACAGCCTTGAAATGTCAAGAAAAAACATGGAAGGTTTTGTGCTGACTATGAAAGAAATGCTGAGCTTAACCGGCACACTGAAAACCTTTTACCTGTACGAAACGAACATGACCACTACTTCCTACAACGGGCGTTTCGGGCAAGCCATTGTTTTAACCGATTACCTGGCCAACTCCATGAATTATGGCTCCATTTTACCAAGTATTTTCCACCTTACCGGCGGTGAATGGAGAATTACCCGTCCGGCTGAAAATTACCGGCAGTTACCGCTTTACACCACAGGAAAATACTTTAACAGGTTTTGCAAAGGGCATATTCTTGAAACGGAATTTATTTCGAACAACAAAATTACAACTCCCAACGGAAGGGATATTAACTACGATGCGGTTGGCGCTTACGCATACAACACAGGGGAACAATTCAGTGTTTTGCTGATGAACAGAGATTTTGAACACGATTTTACCCTTCAGTTGGAGTTACCCGGCGATTTGAATTTTTCTGAAAACGCCACCGTTTATACCATCTGGCAGGACGATTTCAGCTCTTTTGATTCGAACATCGATTCTGCCTTTGTTAACTTGTCTGACGATTTGCTTATAAATGTTCCAAAACATGCCATGGTAATTGTTTCATTCGAAGGAGAAGACCCGGGCTTTGAACAACTTCCCCTTGGATATTACGAACGGAAAAGACCGGAAAGTCTTGAGGTTACTTCCACCCGGAATTTTATCATAGACACCAACCGGGGAACAGATGTTATCCGAACTGAAATTTTACCATCCGACGCATTCAGCACCGTTGCCATACTCGATGTAATTGAAAATACAACAGAAAGCATTTTAACTCCTCTTTCGGGAGGGCGTTTACACATAAAAGCATCGGGAAATTGCAACGATGAAGGATACATTAAAATTCACGCGTATACTGCCGATAATCACGATTTGAGCGATACGGTTATGGTGCTGATTACCAACCAGGGAACCGATTGTCCCACAACAAATACCAGTCTGGTGGATAAAAACGGCCAGCCGTTGTTTTATCCCAATCCTGTGACGGAAAAATTAATTATAAGCAGAAGTTTGGACAGCAGTTCGGTACTTGAATTATTCGACAATCGGGGAAGAAAAGTTCTTCAGCATACGTTGAAGAGCGGATATGAAATACCGGTAAGCGAATTCAATCCCGGATTATATATTATTGGCATTTTAAAACCCGACGGAACTTATCTGACAGGGAAAATGCAGAAATACTAAAGGGATGGAACTGATTAGAGATTTAGTTGACTTTTTAAAAACAAGGAAAAAATTCTGGCTGATTCCATTGATAGTCATCCTGTTATTTTTCGGGATACTCATTGTTCTATCATTTGGTTCGGCCATTGCTCCTTTTATTTATACGTTATTTTAGCCGGTTTCTACCTGGCTTTCAATATTTTAAACAATCATGTCGGAAATTATTCTGGGAATATCAGCTTATTATCACGACAGTGCGGCCTGCATTTTAAAAGATGGAGTAATTGTGGCAGCTGCACAGGAGGAGCGTTTTTCCCGGAAAAAACACGACAGTTGTTTTCCATCCCATGCAATAAATTATGTTTTGGATGAACTGGATGTGGATGCCTCTCAGGTTAGCCATGTTGCGTTTTACGATAAACCGCTGTTAAAATTTGAACGGCTGCTGGAAACTTACCACGGTTTTGCACCAAAAGGAATTTTAAGTTTCTACCAGGCAATACCTGTCTGGTTGAAAGAAAAACTCCACATCAGGCAAAATATCAGTAATGAGTTAAAAAATCACGGGCTGAAACACATACCGGTACTTTTCCCGGAACATCACCTGTCTCATGCTGCCAGCGCATTTTTCCCATCACCGTTTGAAGATGCAGCCATTTTAACGGTTGACGGAGTGGGTGAATGGTCAACCACCACCATCGGACATGGAAACGGAAATAAAATTCAAATTTTAAAAGAGCTCCATTTCCCACATTCGCTGGGAATGCTTTATTCTGCATTTACCTATTATTGCGGGTTCAGGGTTAACAGCGGCGAATACAAACTAATGGGGCTGGCGCCTTACGGCCAGGCAGATGCCGATGAAACCAAAACATTCAAAGATAAAATTCTGAATGAATTGATTGACATTCGCGAAGATGGTTCTTTTCTGCTGAATATGAAATATTTCGATTACGCAACCGGTTTAAAAATGACAAGTAACCGAAGGTGGAATAACCTTTTTGGAATGCCACCGCGGAAACCCGAAACTGAAATCGGACAGGCGTATTGCAACCTGGCATTGGCCATTCAGCAGGTTACCGAACAAATTGTGCTTCAACTGGCAACAACCGCAAAAAACCTCACCGGCTCCAAAAACCTGGTTATGGCAGGAGGAGTTGCCCTGAACAGTGTAGCCAACGGAAAATTACAAAAAAGCGGATTGTTCGAGGAAATCTGGATTCAACCCGCTGCCGGAGATGCCGGAGGTGCCATAGGATCTGCACTTGCAGTGCGTCACATTTTTCTGAATAAAGAAAAACTGAATGACCGGAATGGATCCGATTTAATGCAGGGGGCTTTTCTTGGTCCGGAATTTACCAACCAGAAAATTTTTAAAACCTTAACAAAATACCAGGCAACGGCAACTATTGAAAGCGATTTCGATGCTTTGTGTAAAAAAGTGGCAGCTCTTCTCGCTGAAGGTAAAATTGTAGGCTGGTTTCAGGGGCGAATGGAATTTGGCCCGCGTGCGCTGGGTAACCGCAGCATTCTGGCCGATGCCCGCAATAAGGAAATGCAGAAACGGCTAAACCTGCAGATTAAATTCAGGGAAGGGTTCCGGCCTTTTGCCCCGGCAGTGCTTTGGGAAAATACTTCGGATTATTTCGACATCGGTTGCCCGTCGCCTTACATGCTGCTGGTTTGCCCGGTTAAAAAAGAAAAGCAGATTGAACTTCCCCAAAGTTATAACCAGTTGCCGCTTCTGGAAAAATTATATTTCGAACGTTCAGACATTCCGGCGGTAACCCATATCGATTATTCGGCCCGGATTCAGACAGTTCACAAAGAAACCAACCCGAAATTTCACCGGCTTTTGGAAATATTTAAATCGTTTACAGGGTGCCCGGTTATTATTAATAACAGTTTTAACGTACGGGGCGAACCCATTGTGTGCACACCTGAAGATGCTTTTATCTGCTTTATGCGAACCGACATGGATTACCTGGTTTTAGGCGATTTTTTGCTTGACAAGCGGGAACAGAAAAATGTAAAGGAGTTACCGAAGTTTGATTTCCTGAACAGTTTGGATTAGAAAGTATTAAAAATGAAAAAAAATTATACCATACGAAATATTCTCTTTCTTTTCCTGCTGATGATAATAGTGTTTGCAATGCTCGACCAGTCGCTTGCACGAATAATGATTAAAAATACCGACCGCACTTTCCGATCCGCTCATTCCTGGTACCACCACGGCTTGCTACCCAACCAGAAAGTGATTGCAAGCTGGTACAACATCAAATACCCGCTTTACACCAATTCACTTGGATTCAGAGATGCTGAAATGCGAAACATTCCGCTTCAAACCGATAAAAAACGAATACTTTTTATGGGCTATTCGCATACCGAGGGCGTGGGAGTTCCTTTTAACGAAACGTTTACCGGCAAGTTGATGGAAAAACTGGACACTTCGAAAATTGAAATTCTGAACGCGGCTGCTGTAAGTTATTCTCCCCGTATTTACTACCTGAAAACCAAATACCTGATTGAAGAAGTTGGATTGAAATTTGACGAACTTTTTGTTTTTATCGACTTGTCGGATATTCAGAATGAAATTGTCTATCAGGATCTTGAACCCAAAATTCCCGGAAGTTTCAACAAGGCGTATTCCAAAATGAAAAACCGCTTGGTGAATCATTCCTATACCGTACATACATTATCGCAACTCAAACAAAACCGGCAAACTGCCCGGTTTCTGAAAAAAGCTGCGGTTTTTGATGAATACAGACAAAAGGAGGCTCATGTTGATGCACTGGAGTTATATGCTTCGTTTTTTGATGGTTTTGATGACAATACCCTACTTTCAAATCCTCAGTTTCATGGAGTTTCGGATTGGTTATACAACGAAAATTTTTCAGAACTTGCCCAATTCGGTCTCGAACTTGGGAAAAAAAATATGCTTAAACTGCATCAGCTTTGCAGTGAACACGGTATTTCAATGACCATTTCGGTGCATCCCTGGCAGGAGCAGATAGCATTGATGCAACCCGAGGATAAGTACGTTTCGTTTTGGAAAAATTTTGCTGAAGAATATGATATTGGATTTATCAACCTCTACCCTGTTTTTATCAATCCACCTGTTTCGGCAGCATTGGGTATGGAATTTTTTATACCCAATGACAATCACTGGAATAAAAACGGACACTGGCTTGTGACCAGTGAACTCGAAAAAAAATTGAATAAACAATTTGAATATCAAACTCTAAAATAAAAAATGATGAAAAAATTATTTTACTTTTTGTTTTTAATAACAGGGCTGTTTTTATTTACTACAGCACCCGTTATTTCGCAGGAAACAAGTTTTGAAACTTCCTTCGAAGGAGAAGAACCTACCGGAAACTGGTATGATTGGGCAGATGCATTTTCCATAGAATTTTCAAATGGGGAAATGATTGTTGATTACAATAAAACCGAGGCAGCCGGTAATTTGTGGGACCGCCTTGTTTTATGGGTAAAGCCTTTTGATTTTTCTGAAAGCCCTTTTATAAGCTTTACCATAAAATCAGATGCCGAAAGAAGTTCAGTTATTACAGTAAAGGACGACAATGATGTTTCAATCGATTTAAGTTTTACACTTCCCGGAAACAATCAATTCCAGACTTTTTTCTTTAACCTGGCAGAAATTGAATCTGAAATTGATTTGAGCATTATTAACGAAGTGCAAATTGACATCGGTGGATTTGGCGTGATGAGCGGCACTGTAATTTTCGATGATTTTAAACTGGGCGATGCTGCTGCTCCGGCCATTAAAGTGCCTGAAATCAATCCGGTTGAAAATATGGTTTTGCAAACCGGAGCCGGCGAACAGGTTATTCAGCTAACCGGAATTTCGGATGGCGACGGAACAACCGAACCCATTGAAATTACCGCAGCAACTGACAATGAAGAACTGATTACCGGGCTGGCAGTAGAATATAACTCGCCCGATTCAACGGGCATTTTGAGGTTCACGCCGGCTCCAGGCGTAACCGGTGAAGCAACCATCACCATTACTCTAACCGATGCAGGCGAAATGCTGAATTCGACCCAAATTTCCTTTGAAGTAAAGGTGGGAGATTTTGGCCAAACAGGCTTTGTTTATTCTTTTAATGAAGGCCAGTTGCCTGAGGGAATTGAGAGCAATTCGCAGTTTGCCACTTCTCTCGAAAACGAGGCACTGAAAGTACAGATCAATAAAAATAACCGTTGGAGCGGGTTTTATTGGGATTTGGGAAATGCTTACGATATTTCTGAAAATCCTTTTTTGAACCTGCTGGTTCGGACTAATTCAGACCAGGTTCTCCAGGTTTTTCTTGTCGATATTTTTGGAAATGGTTACGAAGTAGAACTATTAACCACTCAGTTTATATTTCATGAACTTGTTGCCGGAAAAAACGAATTCAGGCAAAACAGGCTCTACTACGGTGAAAATTATGTGGATGCTACATTTGATTTCACAGGAGCAGTTGCATCCATTGTGGATTTAACTAAAATTGCAGGAATTCAATTTGTTTCAAACGGAACAGCGCTGAACTACAACGGTACTTATTATATCGATGAAATCCGGATGGGTGATCAGGCAGTCAGAAAAGCGTATGTGGGCCAAATACCCAATCAAAGTTTTTACCGGAATACAACAGATAAACAAAAAATACTGGTTCCCGAAATTAAAAACACCGCCTCAATAGAAATTGCCGGTGCAGACGAGTTAATTGAGAATGTTTCAATTGATGAAATCATTTATATAAACAGGACAGAAAACGGGAAACAGATTTCTTACGGTTACACCTGGATTGAATTCGATTTGGTGGCGGACGCGACAGGTTCGGAACAAATTACCCTCACGGCTAAGGGAAATGAGGGGTATGCTGACCATGAAATCGTTTTCAATTTTAACATTACTGAAAACAATCCGCCGGAAATAGATAACCTTAAAGGCATGGTAGTTCAAACCGGAGTAGTTCAAACGGTTCAACTCACCGGAATAAACGACGGAGATAAAAATGTGGAGCAAACCCTTGAAATTACAGTCTGGAACAGAAATCCGGAAATAATAAATGAGATTGCAGTGGATTATGAATCGCCGGGAAAAAATGGAAAATTGCAGTTTACAGCACTAAGTGCAGGTGAAGATACCATTCTGGTGAAGGTAACCGATGAAGAAGGAGCTTATAAGGAAGTTGCTTTTAATGTAAAGGCCTATACCTCACTGAATCATCCGCCGGTTATTGATCCTGTGGAAAACATATCGGTTATGAACAATGAAGGAGTTCAAACACTTGTCCTTACCGGAATTCACGACGGGGATGATGGTACGCAGCAGTTAACTTTTGTAGCCGAAAGCTCGTCGCCCGGAATTATTCCAAATCCGGATGTAAATTACGAACAGGGAAGCAATCAGGCAGAACTGATTTTAGAACCCCAGGCAGGCCAAACCGGCGATGTTATCATCGAAATCACGGTTTATGATAATGGTGGTACTTTGGAAAATGACGGGAACAAATCAACTACCATTGAATTTCAGGTGCGGGTGATGACTCCCCCGCTAACCGGATTCGAATTTGACCTGAACGATCCGGAAACCATTTATCTTTTTAAACCAGAGGGAGCAGGCTCGGTTTATACCCTGGCAATTGTTGATACATTGGGTTCAAAAGCGCTACGCATAAAAATGAAAGATAAATGGACCTATGCAGGAATTTGGACCGACCTGCCTGAGGTTCTCGACCTTAGCGAATTTCCGGTTGTTTCTTATGAAATACTTTCGCTGGGTAACGAAACCTGGCACTGGAACTATTTCTACGACATGCATGGCGCCGATGCAAGCCTAAACCGGAATATCGAAAATTCAGAAGAAAAACAATACGCAGTACCTGCAAACGAGTGGAAAACAGTTACTTTTGATTACCGTTATCCCGGAGATTTGAACAACAGCCAGGGGAATCCGATAGATGCAAGTAAAATAAATGCTGTTCTGTTTAACATGCATGATATTAAACCACGTTGGCCGTTTACCAATTATTCCGGAACAGTATATTACAGGAATATTAAAGTGGGTGACCTGGCAGAATTTGGGCCGCTGGTAACTAGCACCACAATTGATATGGCTCCTGAGCAGGCTGTTTACCTTGAAGACGGAATGAAGTATGTTCAGCTCACCGGTATTTCAAACGGTAGCGGCAGCATTGAAGGGGTGACTGTATCAGCAACAAGCACCCAGCCACAGATCGTGCCGGAACCAAAAATAAGTCAGGTTCAAAACGATGGAACTGCCCTGCTAACATTCAAACCGGAACAAACAGGAACTTCCAACATCAGAATCACTGTTGAGGCTGAAAACGCCGAACCGGTTACCATTGGAATGCTTGTACGTGTAGTTGAAAAAGACCCCAAGGCTTATTCCTCTGTCAATATTAATCGTTCTGAAAAACGCCAGACCATGCATGGTTTCGGCACATTTCAAAATGAAAGACGCTGGAGTGAACTTTATGCCAAAGAGCTTGGGGCTTCTGCCATGCGCATCGGAATTATTGGTAACCAATGGGAGCCCGTAAACGACAATAATGATCCTGACGTAATCAACATGGAAGGATTTAATTACGATGCCTTCGACTGGGCTTATTTCCGGGAACTGAAAGAAATGGGTGTGGAAACTTTTATCCTGACTTCATGGAGCCCACCGGCCTGGATGAAACGAAACCTCAGTCTTGATCACCGGGAACAGGCTGTGGTCTGGGAAAATACAGATAATATTCTGGAACCCTATTTTTATGAGGAATTCGCCGAAAGCATGGTGGCACTTGTAAGGGCTTTTAAAGAGGAAGCAGGAATCGACCTGAAAGCCATCGGGCTTCAGAACGAACCGTTTTTTAATGAGCCTTACGCATCAGCCATCCTTAGCGGACCAAGGTTTGCCGAGCTGATTGAAGTGGTGGGGAACCGGTTTTCCCGCGAAGGAATTGATCATGTAAGCTTTTTTATGCCCGAGCAGGTTTTTGGCGATCACTGGGGAAGTTACAGTAACGAGGGTTACCTGAACAGCCTGCGGCAAAATCCGGCGGCTGATTCCTACACCAATTACTTTGCCGTTCACGGATACGACGGAACAGGCATTGTGGCTGGCTTTCCCTCCTATTCAAACTGGACTTCGCTGCACAATCTGGCTCAACAAGGCGATAATCCCAAAGAACTCTGGATGACAGAAACACACATCGGTTACCAGGGTTGGAATTCTGCCATGCAACTGGCCGGAGCCATTCACGGCTCGTTATGGGCCGGCAATATAAGCCTTTGGACCAACTGGTCGTTTGGCGACATGCAACTGACCAGCAATGTACCCAATTCATCGTTTTACACCAGCATGAACTATTTTAAATACATCAGGCCGGGGGCTGTCAGAGTTGAAACCTCATCAAACCATCCTGATGTTTTGGCAACTGCTTTTGAAAATCCGGATGGCCGTTTTACGGTGGTTTTGATAAATAAAGGCAATGCGCCGGTTTCACTCAAACTGGAAGGAGATGATTTGCCTCCTGTTTTTGCAGGATACCGTTCTTCCCGTTACGAAAACTTTGTAAACATAAAAACCGATGTGGAGGAAGAAGGACTGTTCCTTTTACCGCCATCAAGCGTTACTACACTTGTAACCGATGATATTTTTATGGGTGCGGTCAATAATGTTACGGTAGCTGAAAATTCAGGCCAGACAATTATTGAAGTTGAAAAAATCACTAATGCAGAGGGAACAACAGAAGGACTTACTTTAAGTTACCACTATACCAATGCAGAACTTTTCAGCCAGATTAACCTGGGTGATATTTCTGCAAACGGCACGGCCACAATCGATTTCACTCCGGCTGCCGATGTTGTAGGTTTTTCTGAAGTCACACTCACACTAACCGATGAAAGCGGAAATGTAAAAGAGGTAATGTTCTTTATTCATGTAGTTGCTGTACCAGTTTCAGCCGAAAAAAATTTGGTTGAAGGAAATGTCAGAATTTACCCAAATCCTGCCAAATCTTACGTTATGGTTGATATGGGGAACAAAAATTTCAACCGCATTATTTTGACCGATATAAATGGAAGAAACCTAATTGACACCCAGGTCAATACCAATACCAAAAGAATCAATTTAGATGGATTGCTAAGGGGAATCTATTTTATCAGAGTATCGGGTGATGATGGCAATGTTGTTAAAAAACTGATTATTAATTAAAACACCAGAATAAAATGAATCGTACAAAATTATCGCTTACCGATAAAATTAAAAAAGCCCGAAATTATCTCCTCGAAAAATCAACCTTAAAACCGGTGCTTTTTGTGGCTGGATTACTTGCCACCATCTGGTTTTTAATCCGGGTAATTCCCAAGCCATCACGCGCCGGTTACCCTTGCATGCGTGCAGCAGCGCCGCTCATGTCAGGATTTGTACTGTATATTTTGTCATTTACATCGGCATTTGCTGCGTTCAGAAAATCGCGGGCACTTTTTCAGAAAAGGAGTTATTCCACAGCGGCTTTGCTTGTTGTGGCAGGCCTGATTTCTGCCGGAACATTTTTCGTGTTTCACACACAGAAACCTGTTTTTGCCCAACCTGTAATTATGAACGAACCGCCTGATGGAGCCAACAATCCGATGGGTGAAGGTCTTGGTATTTTCCCGGGGAGAGTTGTGTGGGCCTGGAATCCGGAAGCAACCAATGCAGGTTGCGATAACACTCCCGGAAATGCATTCTGGGATTTCAAAAACAACGATACCCTTATTATCAGGGGAATGGTTGAAGAATCAATTGCTGAATTAACCGGAACAACTTCACTGAAAGCAGCCTGGGACTCCATTTTCACTTCTCACAACCGGAAAAAAAATGCAGGAAACAGAAGTTTTGAATCCGGTGAGACCGTATTCATAAAAATTAACCAGGGTACGGCAAGCTGGCTGCTGACAGCCCAGGAAAAAGCCAGCGGTTTTGCCCTGCCCTCAAGTGGGAGTATTACACCATCATGGCGGGCAAATCATTTTGCCACCACTGAAACAGGACCTTTTGTGGTTTTGAATCTTCTAAGGCAACTGGTGAACATAGCGGGTGTTCCACAGGAAAACATATACATTGGCGACCCAATGGCACATATTTATCACCATAATTTTAGTGTTTGGTATAATGAATTTCCAAATGTGAATTACGCCGATAAAACAACTGACAGCCACAACCGCACCTATATTTTACCTGCCATTTCGCCCGCGATGGAATATTCAGACAAGGGTGATGTTTTAAACGAAACAGAAGAATCTTACTTCGAAGAAATGGAAGAAGCCGATTATTTAATAAATGTAGCCTGCTTAAAATCACATATCAGGGCAGGGATTACACTTTGCACCAAAAATCATTTTGGTTCAATAACCCGAAACGGCGCCGGCCATTTGCACCCGTCTTTGGTTTCTGTTTCCGACAACGGACTCGATCAATCCAACACAGGATATAACAAGTACCGGGTGATGGTAGATATTATGGGGCACAAAAATTTGGGTGCAAACACAATGTTATTTGTTGTTGAAGGTTTGTACGGAGGAAGTGAAAGCGAAGTAAAACCTCCCCGGAAATGGAATATGGAACCATTTAACGGACACTGGAGCAGTTCCGTTTTTATGTCGCTCGACCAGGTGGCGCTTGAATCGGTTTGTTATGATTTTTTGCGTACCGAATTTAACGGGATAAATCAACCCGAAGCCTATCCCAATTGGCTGGGTGTTGACGATTATTTGCACCAGGCTGCAGACCAGGCCAACTGGCCCGAAGGATTTGAATACAATCCCGATGGTACAGGAGTCCTCAAAAGTTTGGGTGTGCACGAACACTGGAATAACCCGCAGGATAAACAATACAGCCGCAACCTGGGAACCGGTTCAGGAATTGAATTGAAACAGGTGGCAGGTCAACTGGTTTCTTCACCAGAAATTGAGAAGAATAATTCACTATTTGTTAAAACCTTTCCTAATCCATTCAGAGATGAACTCACTGTTTCGTTTTATTTGGAAGATACGGGTGAAATAGCTCTGGAAATCTATAGTATAGAAGGAAAATTAATCAGGCAACTAAAAAATGAAAGGTTAGCCGGAGGAAATCAGGAAATCAGATTAAATGCCAGTGAAATGAATTTGAAGCCCGGTTTGTATATCATCAGCTTATCTGGTAAATCAACAAACGGATTTTTCAGGGAAACACACAAAATACAAATGATAAATTAAAAATTATGATGAGATATAGCTTTTTAAGCCTTACTGTTTTTCTTTTAGTTTTTTACGGATGTAAGGAAGATCCGATTCAGGAGGAGAAAGAATCTTTACCTGACAATTACATCAGCGCTATTTTTGTAACCAGTGATGGCACGAAATATCTTGCCACCAAAAACGGACTGGCAAGTTTCGACGGACAGAACTGGACAGTTTACAACAGCAATCCGAAAATCACCACAAAAACAATTCACGATATTGGTTTTGAACAAACAACTTACGGTCCCGAGCTCTGGCTGGGAACAAACAGTGGGGTTAATGTAGCAACCCTTCCAATTGACGCAGTTTCGGGAGCTACCACTTACACCGAAAGCAATACGCAGACTTTGTTTCCCGATGGACCAGGTTTGCCCGGCGATTCGGTTTTTGTGGTAAAAATCGATGAAAAAAATATCCGGTGGTTTGGAACAAACGGTGGACTTTCCGCTTTTCATGGCAGCCAGTTTCCTGAAATCAATTACAGGAGTTTTTACGGCTCCGGTTTTTTTGAAAATAACAGAATTACTTCCCTTGATTATACTGGCGACACGCTTTACATTGGAACCAAAGGTGGCGGTGTTGCCCGTATGGTTAGTACTTCGGTTGATGCCATCACAGCCGCATCGCCATACGAAATTCCCTGGAGCGCCCTGCCATCCGATAATATTCTGACTGTTTTTACTGATGGTTCAGTCCAATGGTACGGAACCGATGAAGGATTGGCTAAACATACCGGAATTCAGGCAAAAGCAAACTGGGAATCGTTTTATGAAGAGGATGGATTAATAAATAACAAGGTTCAGTGCATTCAAAAAGACCCGGAAGGAAACATGTGGTTTGGAACTCCTTCAGGAGTTTCCAAATTCGATGATTCCGATTGGGAAAACTTCACAAATACAAATGGATTGGTAAGTAACAACGTGCTCTGCATTGAAATTGATTTGGACGGTTCACTTTGGTTCGGTACGGATAACGGAGTGTCGCATTTCGATGGCACCACCTGGACTAGATACAAAGCTGAATGATAGAAATAATTTTGGATGGCATCCCTGCCTGGGGATGCTATTCATTTATTGCAAAATAATTTTTTGGGTATTTCGTTTATTATCGTGAATAATTTCAACCAAATATATCCCATTTTGTAAATCCTGAATATTTAACTGGTTGCGCCATTCTCCACCTGGTTTAAAATCGGTTCTTTTAAAAACTTCGCGGCCCAGAATATTCAAAACTCTGATATAGACTTTTCCCTCTTTCGGAGAATTTAAGTTTACCATTAAACTGCCGTTTGCAGCGAAAATTTCAATTTTTAATTGATGTTTCGTTTTAAAGAGGGAGAATGTACCCGGACTTTGCACAAGTTTTGCCACTCCAAACCAGTCGGCCTGTTTCCAGTGGTCGTTATATGCCGAAAGCGGAACATCAACCGAACCAAAAAAATGATCGCGCCTCAGTGGGCTTTCATTCGGGTCATCATTGTCGCAATATGCAAGGCTTAATCCCATAACTTTCCCGGGTTCAAGAGCAACAACTGATGCTTCCTGATTTGAATGGTCATAATTGTCGTTATGAACTTTCATTGAGAATTCCCAAACATATTTATTACCTTCTTTTCTAAAAGCAAATTCAGGAAAATGACCGGCATAATCCGCAACTTTCTGGTTGGGATATCCCCAATTGGTTCCTGCAATATCAAGGGCATAAAACTCATTTTGAACGGCACCCTCTTCAGGAGCATTAACAGCCAGATGATAGGAAAAAGCATTTTCTGCATTGGTTCCCCAACTGCTGGCAACACTTCCGGTCCCATCGAAAACGTGCAATCCTCCTGACCGATCGTCATCAATAAAAACTTCTAAAATATCGTAGTTCGGATATCCACCGCCGCTTCCGGGGTTTTCATTGTAAACATAACCGTCCACAAACTCATCATCAATAATTTCAGCAAGAAAATAGAGAAGGTTTGTCTCCGCCGACCAAACTACTTTAAATTTGCCTGTAAAATCATCCGCACCTTCCCAAAGTTCCAGGCCAGATTCCTGTCCTAAATTTCCAGGATCGTTACCGTATGGCATCCATATCTGGTCAATGAGTATCCATTCTGTTATTTCCCAGGCAGCATCACTGCTTAACCCGTCAATAATAGGAATCTGAGTAGATTCAGGAATTAAAAGAGTATCCGTTCGGGGATGAATCTGACCTGCTGATGGTAAGGAAAAATACAAAAGCAAGGGCAGAAAACAAAAAAGTTTAATTGGTTGCATAATAATATTATTATTGAATAAGGCACGAAAATAACAAAAAGCCATAGAAATCTGTTACTCAAAGTTTGTTCAACTTTAAAAAATATGCATATTTGGGACTCATTTGTCAGAAGTTACACTTGCTTATACAGGGTTTTTTTAATTTCGGGCATCTCATACAAAACGAAATATTGGATGTACTTTGAGAATGACATACATGAACTTATAGTCAAATTGTTTGCTGGTGAAGCATCTCCGGCGGAAAAAGCAAAAATTGATGACTGGTTAAACAACAACCAGCAAAACAAAATTCTGTTCAACAACTTGAAAGACATTTGGATAAATGCCGAATCAGGGGATCTTCCTGAAGGTTATGATGTTGAAGAAGCAATCCGTAATTTTATTCATAAAACCAGGTCATTAAGTGAAAGTAATAACAGAAAACCGCGTATATACAGCATTTTACGATATGCTGCTGTTTTTCTTTTGGCATTGGCAATTCCGGTTACCTGGTGGCTTGCCCAAAAACCTGGCACACCATCTGCCGAAGCTTTTACCACAATTTTATGTGCGTACGGCGACAGAACTTCCATTGTATTGCCCGACAGTTCGTTCGTTTGGTTAAACTCAGGAAGCGAGATTACTTTCAGTAATAATTTTGACAACGGTTCACGTCAGCTTTTTTTGATAGGAGAAGCCTATTTTTCAGTGAAAAAAAATCCTGAAAATCCATTTATTGTAAATACCTCCGATATGAATGTTAAAGTTTTGGGTACTGAGTTTAACTTTAAAGCCTATTCAGATGAAGAAGCTGTCGCCGTTACACTGGTAACCGGGAGCCTTCAGGTTAATAACAGTCGGGAAATGGCTATGGTAACTCCAGGACAAAAACTTATTTACGAAAAAGTAACCCACACCATATCAATTGAAAATTTATCAGATTTGGCGCCAGAAACAGAATGGATTAACGGCCGTTTGGTTTTCCGAAACGAATCTTTGGAAGAATTGGAACGAAAACTGGAAAGGTGGTTCGATGTTGAAATTGAATTTGCTGATGATCAGGTAAAACAACGCCGTTTTTCAGGCACCCTGGAACGTGAAAGTATTCTCGAAGTCATCTCCTATTTTGGAACTTCACAATATGTAGATTACTCTATTGCAGGCAATATCATTACTTTTTTCTCCGAAGTTCATTAAATTAGAAAATCTTAACTTCATTGCCTGAAAACAGTAACAAGGCAAAATGTCAGTTATTTCTTTCAGATAGTTCTTCAAATCAAGGCATAACCAAAATTCTTTTTTAATTTTATCGGGTTAAAACGATAAAACGGGCAGAAAACAAAAACTGGCAAAAAATAATCTCGGTTATGAAACTTTCCAGGCTATTTATTCTGGTAATTATTTTACATATTTCTAATACGGTCTGGTCGCAAAACACAAACCTTACCTTAAAACGTAACGACATTTCGCTTCAGGAAATATTCAATACCATTGAAAAAGAAACCTACTATCGTTTTTTTTACAACAATGATGAAGTTGACGTTTCAAAAATCATAGATATTGATATCTCAAATAAGCCTGTGGAAGAGGTTCTGAAACAAGTTTTTAAAGATCTTCCCTACACATTCAGAGAATTTGAAAATAACCTGATTTTGATAGAATCGGTCTCAGCATCTTCTGAAAGTACTGATAATATCCCATTTGACAGACATCAGAAAAAAGAAATTACAGGTTTAGTAACTGACAAATCAGGCAGTCCTTTACCTGGTGTTACAGTTACCGTGGAGGGCACTAATTCGGGCACAATTACCAACGCCAACGGGGAGTTTTCTTTAGCTCTTCCTTCCAGTGCAAAAATACTTACCTTTTCATTTGTTGGAATGAGAACACAAAATATTCTGGTAGAGGATAAATTGACATACCGGGTTATTCTAATTGACGAAGCCATCGGACTTGAAGAAATTGTGGTAATTGGCTATGGTTCAATTAAAAAATCGGATTTAACAGGTTCTGTCGCTGTTGTATCTTCCGACGAATTAAACAAATTTCCAATCAGTGATTTTACACGGGCATTGCAGGGAAGGGCTCCGGGTGTTATGGTAGCCCAGTCGGGTGTTCCCGGTGCGGCAGCTCAAATCAGGGTTCGGGGAATAGGTTCCATCAATCAGACATCCGGACCCATTTATGTAATTGATGGTGTTATAACCAACAACCTTTTAAATATCGATCCTGCTGACATAGAAGGCATCCAGGTATTAAAAGATGCTTCAGCAGCAGCAATTTACGGTGCCGATGGTGCCAACGGAGTAATAATTGTTTCAACCCGACGCGGAGAAAAAGGAAAGCCAAAAATTTCTTTATCAAGCTTTTTCACCCTAAACCGGGTGCCAAAAAAAATGGAGATTATGAATGCCAGCGAATACAGTTCGTTTTATTCCAGGCTTTTAACTGAAAATAATATTACAAAGCCCCTTGCCTATACTGAAGAATTCAGGCAGTGGTATTATGGAGAAGGATGGCAAAACGGAACCGACTGGCAGAACGAAATTACCAGAATTGCGCCGGCTCATAACCACAATGTACGGATTTCAGGTGGTGGTGAAGGTTCAAATTATTCTGTTTCGGCCAATTATTTTAAAGAAAATGGCATCCTGCTTTCAACTGATGCTGAAAGGTTTAATTTACGTGCAAATTCCGATTTCAAATTAGGGAAATTCATTAAAATTGGAGAAACAATAAGCCTCACGCGATTGATTTCACAAAATGCAAGTGTACACGAAGGCAATCCCTGGCATATATCGCTTATTACTTCGCCTTTGATGCGTGTGCACAATGCGAACAACAAAGGTGGTTTTGAAGGCCCGCAAATCCCTTTCGAATATATGGGACCAACCGGAGAACCCGAAATTGTGGTAAATACCGGTTTTAATGATAAGGTAAATCCCAGGGCGCCGCTTGAACTTGGAGATTTCCGAAGCTACCAGAACAATGTACTTGCCAGTATGTACGTGGAAGCCAAAGTTTTAAAATGGTTTACTTTCAGAACAATGCCATCTGTTGATTTTAGTTCGGTCCGCCAGAAAAACTGGTTTCCTGCTTTTGACCTCGGTGTAAGAAGCCGCAACCAGGCCCAGTTAAATGAAAGTTATAACGAAGGTATGACCCTTTCTCTCGAAAACCAGTTAACTTTTAACAAAACCTTCAAAAAACACCAGATTACTGCTACTGCGGTTCATCATGTCAGAAAAAGTGAAAATAACATTATTGAAGCTACTGCACAAGGGTTTCCGTATGAGCAACTTAATGTTATCAGCCAGTCGTACGAGGAGGGGCGTCAGGTCAGAGGCACGTTTAATCCGTTTGCTTCCGAATCGTACCTCGGAAGAATTATTTACAATTATGAAAACAAGTATTTGTTTACAGGTAGTATCCGTCGCGACGGCAATTCACGTTTTGGACCTCAAAACCGCTGGGGTACCTTCCCTTCCCTTTCTGTTGCATGGAAAGTGAATGAAGATTTCCTGAAAAATCTGGAGCAAATTTCGATGCTGAAGATGCGTTTTGGCTGGGGAAGAACCGGAAATTCAAATATTGGCAGTTTCCAATACATGTCCCTGCTGGATGGTTTTAGTAATTTTTCTCCTGTTTTTGGAATCAATCAGCACATGGTTCCTGCATTAAATGTGATTCACAGTTTTGGAAACCCATATATTAAATGGGAAGCCGCTGAAATGCTGAACCTGGGTATGGATTTAAATCTGTTTGACAACAAAATTCAGTTTATCCTTGAATATTTTATTAAAAACCAAGATGATCTTCTGGTAAAAATTCCCATGTCGGCAGCTTACGGCAGGGTTTCCGGAGCCGGAGATCCTTGGGTAAATCTTGGGGAGTTGCAAAACAAAGGGTTTGAATTTACCGGTATTTACCGCAAAATGGAAGGTGCATTAAACTACAATGTATCTGCCCATTTTTCTACCATAAAAAATCAGGTAAAATATGTTCCCGGGGAAATTCTGTCAGGAAATAATCTCACTTTAACAGGACATTCCATCGGAAGCTTTTACGGGTATGTAGCCGAAAGAATACTGACCGGTTCCGATTTCGATGCATCAGGCAATTACCAACACGCTTTGCCAGCCACTGGAATTCCATCTCCCGGCGATTTAAAATTTAAAGACCTCAATAACGACGGCATCATAAACGATTTGGACAGAACCATTATTGGAAAAGCGGTCCCGGATTTTAGCTACAGTCTTAACATCGAAGCTTTCTGGAAAAACATCGACTTTTCTGTTTTCATATTTGGTTTGCAGAATTTTGATGTTTATAATCACCTCAGAGCCGACATTGAAGGTTTTTCGTCTCAGGACCTGGGCCACAACAAACTGAAA
This sequence comes from Mariniphaga sp., assembly GCA_019429205.1. GTDB lineage: Bacteria > Bacteroidota > Bacteroidia > Bacteroidales > Prolixibacteraceae > Mariniphaga. The sequence goes on from JAHYIT010000025.1 coordinate 30,378, forward strand.
GATTTTGCAGTTAACTACTATACTCCCGAGCGTTCTTCCACCAGATACGTCAGGGCCGATTTGAACAATACAAACCAAAACAACCGCCCTTCTTCCTGGTTTCTCGAAAAAGGCTCTTTCCTCCGGTTAAAAGACATCCAGATCGGGTATTCGGTACCTCTGAAACATACAATTCCATTGGGAATAGCTCAGGCTCGTGTTTTTTTGAGCGCAACCAACACGCTTACATTTACCGGATATACCGGCCGTGACCCGGAAGTCCCGACAATCAGTGATCCGCTCAACCCTGGAAATGATAACGGAACCTATCCAATGCCACGCTCAGTTACTGCCGGTGTTCAAATTGGTTTTTAAATTATGATATCTATTTTTTTAATGTTAATTTTCTGCCTGTAGATACAAGTTTTTTGTATTTTTCAGCAAAATTATCAGCAAGTTCTTCAAAATTGAACAATTGCAGCGATTTATTTGGAATACTGCTCAATATCAAGTTGGATTCCCTTACAATTTTGTAAAACCAAATAAAATATTTGTATGATGAACCGATTCATTCTCTTATTTATGATTCTGTTCCTTGGAACAGATTTGACCGCCCAAACCAAATCCATCCAAAAATCGCCTGTTTTAGAAGAAGCTTCACCCGAAAGTGTTGGGATTTCGACTGAAAGACTGGCAAGAATTGACCAAATGTGTGAAGATGCTGTTGCTGAAGGCCAGGTTCCCGGAATTGTTTCGCTGGTTGCCCGCGATGGTAAAATTGTGCACTGGAAAGCTTACGGAATGGCCGAAAATGAAAAAAATCGACAACTAAAACGCGATGACATTTTTCGTATTGCTTCACAAACCAAAGCCATTACTTCCACCGCTGTTATGATGTTGTGGGAAGAAGGGAAATTCCGGCTCGACGACCCCATTTCCAAATACATTCCGGAGTTTAAAAATCCGCAGGTTCTGAATTCATTTAAATACAGTGATACAACATGGACCGGAATTCCCGCCAGTAGCGAAATTACGATACGGCACTTGCTCACCCACACATCGGGAATCGGTTACGGAGTAATCGACCGCGACGAACGGATGAAAATGATTTATCAAAAGGCCGGTGTAACCGACCTTTTCACCACCGAAAACATTACTATTGAAGAAAGTGTAAAAAAGCTGGCCAAATTGCCGCTCCATCATCATCCGGGCGAAAAATACACTTACAGCGAAGGACTCGATGTTATGGGATATTTTATTGAAGTGGTTTCAGGAATGTCGTTCGATGAGTTCCTGAAAACCCGGATTTTCGATCCACTCGGAATGGGCGACACCCGCTTTTATTTCCCGGAGTCAAATGCCGACCGTTTGGTTGCAGTTCAGCACAAAGTGGGGGGAGACTGGAAAAAATACCCGGTTACATTTTACGATACCGATTATCCGGTGAAAGGAGCGAAAACATTCTTCTCGGGCGGGGCCGGACTTTCGAGCACAGCAAAAGATTATGCCATCTTCCTGCAAATGTACCTCAACGGTGGAGAATACAACGGGGTTCGTTTGTTAAGCCGTACAACGGTACGAAGCATTATGGGAAACCAAACCGGTGAATTATTTGGGGGAAGTGAAAAATATTACGGCCTTGCATTTGGCGTAGTTACCCCTGAAGGACAAGACAAAAGCGGAATAGGCAGCACCGGGACCTTCGACTGGGGCGGCTATTTCAACACTCAGTATTTTGCCGACCCCGAAGAAAATGTAATTGGTATCATTATGAAACAAACCCAGGGGCCTACAAACGACCAGACTGGCTGGAAATTCAGGCAGTTGGTTTTTCAAACTATCGATGATTAAATTTTTTAAAATGAGCAAAGTAAAAGAACTTGCAAAAATGATCGACCACTCTATACTTCATCCGACCATGACAGATGAAGATTTGCGCCGGGAGTGCGAAGTGGCTAAAAAGTATGATGTGGCCTCGGTTTGCGTGAAACCTTATGCCGTAAAACAAGCCGTTGAACTGCTCAAAGATTCGGATGTGCTGGTAGGTTGTGTTATCGGTTTCCCGGCAGGGAATTCGGCCATCGAAGTAAAAATGTTCGAAGCCGAAACTGCTTGCAACGACGGCGCGGTGGAAATCGACATGGTAATTAACATTGGGAAAGCATTACAGGGCGACTGGGATTACATTGAAAAAGAGATTGGTGCAGTAACCCAGAAATGCCATGAAATGGGCGCCATTGTAAAAGTTATTTTTGAAACCGATTATGTGACCAAAAAGGAAGACATTATCAAATTGTGCGAAATCTGTACAAGAGTGGATGCCGATTATGTAAAAACTTCCTCAGGTTTTGGTTTTGTTAAAGGTGATGCCGGCAAATATTCATATACAGGCGCAACCATCCCCAATCTTGAGTTGATGAAAAAAAGTGTTGGCCCGGGGGTAAAAGTAAAAGCCGCAGGCGGTGTGCGCACACTCGATGGTTTACTGGCTGTTCAAAAAGCCGGTTGTTCGCGGTGCGGCGCCACTGCAACAGTTGCAATGTTGGAGGAGGCAAAAAAACGGTTTGGAAACTAAAAATCACCATGCTGAGTGACAGATTCACTTCAGGCATAAAATTTTACCTTGAAATAAACCGGAAGAAAAAGATTTTAACGGGACGAAACTACCAGTTTTTTAACCACAACTTTATTTTCGGTGGTTTTTACCCGAACAAAATATATTCCGTTGGGAATTTCGTTTAGTAACAACAAATATTTCGGAGTTCCAAATTCAATTTTACGCGAAATTACCTCTTTCCCGGCAATATCAATTAACCTGATTTCCTGGAATTCGCCGGTATTCATTTCAAGGATAATTCGTCCGGTTTCGGTAGGATTTGGGTAAATTTTCAATTCAAAACGATTTTCCTGAGTTAAAGCGGGAGTATCTTGCTGAAAAAACAAATTTCCCGGATTGCTGGTAAATCCGGTAAAGGTGAATACAAAAAACAGCATTAAAAGTATCAATCGTTTCATGACCGAAAATTTACAAATTCTTAATCTGTTAAGCAAATTTTGTGCCTTTTATTTTAGGAGCCACTGTGCAGCCATTTGCAAATCCTCAGGCGTATCAATACCAATACTTTGAAACCGGGTTTCTGCAGTTTTTATGCGGTAGCCGTTTTCAAGCCACCTGAGTTGTTCCAGTGCCTCGGCCCCTTCGAGTTTCCCAGGGTTGAGCCGGGTAATTGATTGAAGGACTTCACTTTTATAAGCGTACATGCCAATATGAGCCCAGAATTTATTGGCCAGCAACCAGCTGTTTTCCTTTTCGCCCCGAATATATGGAATCGAAAACCGGCTGAAATACAATGCATTTTGATTTATATCGAGAACCACTTTAGGCCGGTTCGGATTAAAAAGTTCTTCGGTTGAATCAATGGCTTTTACCAGCGTTGCAATTTCGGTTTTCCCGTCGAAACACGCCATTAATTGCCGGATTTGTTCTGCTTTTATAAATGGTTCATCTCCTTGTACATTAATAACTACATCAAATTCGGAATCTTTTTTTAACAACCTGGCCGCTTCGGCACAACGGTCGGTGCCACTGCGGTGTGTTGACTCTGTGTAAACCGCTTTTCCGCCAAAAGCTTCAACCGCATTAAAAATCCGGTCATCGTCAGTGGCCACCCAAACTTGGTCAAGTGCTTGCTTTACATTTTCATACACCCATTGAATTACGGGCTTTCCACCCAGCAAGGCCAGAGGTTTTCCGGGAAAACGGGTAGATTGGAAACGGGCAGGAATTAGAGCAATAAACCTCATTCTTATAGTTTAAAAATTTTGCGTGCCAAAGATAACGATTATAAATACCCAATACTGAAATTGGTCAGAATATTGACAATCAGCCAACAGAAAAAACAAAAAAAGGTTAATTGAAAAGTGTGAGGGAATATTGCCGGCGAAAAATTGTAAATTTGCACTCTTATTGAATTACAATTGACAATGGATATTCAGGATATAAAACAAAGGTTTGAAATAATTGGAAATTCGCCCGGACTGCACAGGGCTATTGAAGTGGCGGTTCAGGTTGCCCCAACCGACCTTTCGGTTTTAATTACCGGGGAAAGCGGAACGGGAAAAGAAGTATTCCCACAAATTATTCACCAGTTTTCGAGCCGTAAACATGGAAAATACATTGCAGTTAACTGTGGCGCCATTCCTGAAGGCACAATAGATTCTGAGCTTTTTGGTCATGAAAAAGGTTCGTTTACCGGGGCACTTGCCGACCGCAAAGGCTATTTCCAGGAAGCAGACGAAGGAACTATTTTTCTGGACGAAGTGGGTGAATTGCCGCTTTCTACACAGGTGCGTCTTTTGCGTGTGCTTGAATCCGGTGAATTCATCAGGGTAGGTTCCTCGAAGGTAATAAAAACCAATGTTCGGGTTATTGCCGCAACCAATATAGATATTACCAGGGCAATAGATGAAGGGAAATTCAGGGAAGATTTGTATTACCGGCTTAATACGGTGCCCATAGTTGTTTTGCCATTGCGCCAGCGACCGGAAGATATTCATCTGTTATTCAGGAAGTTTGCCCGCGATTTTGCCGAAAAATACCGGATGCCGCCTATCAGGCTTGATGAGGAAGCCCGTATGCTGCTTGAAAATTACAGGTGGCCGGGAAACGTTAGGCAGCTTAAAAACATTACCGAACAGATTTCTATTATTGAACAAAACAGAGATGTTTCATCAGATGTTCTGCAACGCTACCTGCCCGCCCTTTCCTCCAAAAATCTTCCGGCATTGCTATCAAAAGCCGAAGAAAAAGGATTTTCAAACGAACGTGAAATTCTGTACAAAATTCTGTTCGACATGAAAAGGGATATGAATGATTTGAAAAAGCTTGTACTCGACATCATAGAAAACAAAGAAGCACCAATTTCCGGCGACCAGGCGCAAATCATCCGTAACCTTTACGATTCGGAAGAGATTAACCTTACTAAACATGAACATTCGTCAAAATCCATGCACATTCCGCCTATGGACAAAAACAACATACAGGATACCGAAGAAGTGATTGAGGAATCATTATCGCTGGAAGATAAAGAGATAGAACTGATAAAAAAAGCACTGGAAAAACATAACGGAAAACGAAAATATGCCGCAGAGGAATTGGGCATTTCGGAACGGACACTTTACCGGAAAATAAAAGAACACAACATAAATGGCTGAAAAATGCAAAAAAAGTTAGTTTCATTTTTTATCATCATAATTCTGCTGACAGGCATTACCAATTCGTGCAGAATTTCCTATTCATTTACTGGGGCAAACATTTCTCCTGCCGTAAAAACCTTTTCCGTTTACTATTTTCCCAACAGGGCAAGGCTGGTTAATCCCACGCTAAGTCAGTCATTTACTGAAGCACTGCGTGAAAAACTACAACGGCAAACTCCGCTCAACGAACTGGCAGAAGACGGCGATCTGATTTTTGAAGGACAAATTACAGGGTATGAAGTTCGCCCCATGTCCATTCAAAAAGAAGACATGGCCGCATTAAACCGGTTAACCGTTTCTGTGCGGGTGAAATACACCAACAACATTGAACCGGACCAAAGCATTGAACAAACATTTTCAGCATTCGAAGACTTTGACGCGGCAAGCTCACTCAGTGCTGTGGAAGATGGTTTGGTACCTGAAATTATAACTAAGCTGACTGAAGATATTTTTAACGCAACACTGGCAAACTGGTAACCATGAATAAAGAAACATTTTACAATTTAATTGAAAATCCGGCACTGCTTAATTCAGAGACACTGCCGGAATTGAAAAAAATAACCGAAGAATACTCCTTTTTCCAGGTGGCCTGGCTGCTTTATTTAAAAAACCTGCAAATTGCCGGGCATCCCGACTTCGATGCAGAACTCAAAAAAGCCGCACCGCTGGTTGCCGACAGAAAACAATTGCACCGGATTTTAAATCCTGAAAGCGTAAAAAGTTACGGGAATTTGAATTTTGAACAACAACTGAATGCACCTTCTGAATATATGATGGAAGATTCAGGTGAAAGTCATTCAGGAAACAACTTAATTGATAAATTTCTTTCAGAGAAATCGGCGCCAAGAAAAAGAGGGAAAACCCCAAAGGAAGATTTGCCGGAAAACTTTGACAATGAAATAGTTGAAAAATCGGTTAGCGAAAGTGACGAACTGATTACCGAAACACTGGCTATGCTCTATTTTGAACAGAAAAAATACGACAAAGCCCTTGAAGCTTTTCAAAAATTAAGCTTGAAATATCCGGAAAAAAGTGTTTACTTTGCAAGCCGAATTGAAGAAATAGAAAAATTAAAAAACATTTAACTGAAATACAATGTACACGTTAATTACAGTTTTAATATTTATAGTTTGTGTTTTGCTGGTACTTATTGTGCTGGTGCAAAACTCAAAAGGCGGTGGTCTGGCCAGCAATTTCCAGTCATCAAACCAAATTATGGGCGTTCGCAAAACCACCGATTTCCTTGAAAAAGCAACCTGGGTTTTGGCGGGCGCATTACTCGTACTGTCCGTTATGGGTTCAGCATTTATTCCACGCGACCGAATGGCTCAGGAACAATCGAGGGTTCAGCAACAGATTGAAACCGCAGTAGATCCAACTCAGGTTCCCAATTTCCCGACAACTGTTCCGGAAACCGGTTCAGGAGAAGAAATTCCGCCGATGCCTTCAGGAGAAGACAACAACTAATTTTAAAAACATAAATGCTTATGGAAAGCCATCTGCCGAAAAGCAGGTGGCTTTTTTTTCATATTTCAACCCTTTTGAATCATTTTCAACATTTCGTCCAAATCCAAGTCGGGTTGAGTAATCTGAAAGTGAGCCTGCATGTAAAACTCATTGCGTTTTTTGAGGGTTTCATCAATAAACTTCACCAGTTCGTCTTTTGATTTTCCCTTAATGAGTGGCCTTTCGGTTCTTGATTCCATTAACCTGTCGGCCAGAGTTTTATGATCGATATTCAGGTATATGGTTTTACCGGTGCGGTTCATTAAATCCACATTATCGAAAAAGCAGGGAGCGCCGCCGCCAGTTGCAATAACCACATCGGAAAACGCAGAGAGTTCTTCCAAAGCTTTGCGCTCTTTTTTGCGAAATTCAGCTTCGCCATCTTCAGCAAAAATCTGTGGAACGGATTTGCAATTGCGTTCTTCAATGTAATGATCCATATCTATAAACTGAAGCCCGGCATGTTTTGCCAATTTGCGCCCCAATGTCGATTTTCCGCACCCCATATATCCTATCAGGTAAATTCTCATTTTTAAACCTATTCAAACCCTCAAACTCTTCAAACTTCAAACCCTCAAAACAACGACATTTGATTTGGGTCATCCTCTTTCCCAGGCCTTTTCACTTCAAAAGGAACATCGTCGAAACTTTCTTTTGGTTTTTCAGTTTCTTCAATTTCCTCATCCGCAGGTTTATCATGTTCATCTTTTACAACCGGCTCAACTTCTTTTATATTTTCTATGCTGTAATTTGAAAGCCGCTTGCCTTTTGCCTTCCACGACTTAACTCCAATATATTCGGCCACTTCTATGATTTCATTTTCCCTCTCGGCGTGTTTTCCGCCAAATTCGATCTCAAAGCGCGGGTACCGCACCCAGGTAATGCTAACCAGTTTATTCTCCGGATTTTCACCGATAAACCGAATGTGTTTCCCTTCCACCTCATCAATTTCAAACCGTTTCACATAGTAAAACTCTTGTTCTGCATCATAATAAACTGCAGAAAGAATTTTACCATTATCAAATTTTTCAATGGTTAGAATGCCGGGATCGAAATGGTTGCTGAGGTCAAAATTGTACAATTCGTATTCGCCATTTTTATAAATGACTAGAATATTATCGTCGCCCAAAAATTCTCCAAGGTATTTTCCGCGGCTGTCGGCGTTAAGGCGAAGAACGTCCTGATCGAACCAGATTTTGCGCCCGCCAAGGGTAGAAACGCCTTTTTCCTTAAGTGAAATTTTATGTACCTCGTGTTTGGTTAAAATGTTCCCCATAGATTGCCTGCCTTTAATGGCCAGCTCGCCCATATCTGCTTCAATAGTCAGTTTTTTGATGCGGGGTTTTGGTTTCAGCATAATTTTCAGCGTTTCCGCCTCGCCATTCGGATTGGCAGAAAAGTAAGTGATTCGCGAGCCTGGCGTTCCTTTGGTAACATCGTATTCTTTGTCTCGGGTAACCCCGGTTACAGAAAAGCGCTTCATGTACGAAAATCCGGTTTTTCCTTCGCGGTAAACCACGTTGTAAATGGTTCGTTTATCGTTACGTTTAAAAACAGCCAGGTACAAAGGATTTTTGCCAATAAATGCTTTATCAGAAACTTTGGTAACGAAATAAGTTCCGTCGCGGCGGAAAACAATAATGTCATCAATGTCAGAACAATCGCAAATGTATTCCGCTTTTTTCAAGCCAATTCCCATAAAACCTTCCTTGCGATCAACATACAGTTTTTCGTTTTTCACCACCACTTTGGAGGCCACAATGTTTTCGAAGCTCCTGATTTCGGTTTTCCGTTCGCGCCCTTTGCCATATTTGTCTTTTAAATGGCTGAACCATTGTATGGTAAAAGGCACAATGTTATTGATGTCATGCTGAACCTCTTCAATTTCATCTTCAATGCCAAGAATATTTTCATTGGCTTTGTCGGTATTAAATTTCAGGATTCTGGCCATTCGGATTTCCATCAATTTAAGGATATCGTCGCGGCTAATTTCCCGTTTAAATTTCGGCTTCCAGGGCTCCAGGCGTTTATCGATGTGTATCACAGCCTGATCCATATTTTCCGAATCTTCAAATTTCTTGTCTTTGTATATCCTTTCTTCAATAAATATTTGTTCAAGCGATGCAAAATGCCAGGCTTCTTCCAGTTCCGACTTCCGGATTTCCAGTTCCAGTTTCAGTAATTGAAGCGCACTGTCAGTGGATCGTTTAAGGATTTCCTGTATGCCAATAAAGTGAGGTTTATCATCGTGAATAATACAAGCATTGGGCGAAATAGAAACTTCGCAATCGGTAAAAGCAAACAGGGCATCGATGGTCTTATCGGACGAAACGCCGGGTGCCAGATGCACCAGAATTTCTACATTTTGAGCGGTGTTGTCGTCAATTTTTTTGATTTTAATTTTGCCTTTGTCGTTGGCTTTAATGATGGATTCGATGAGGGTAGTTGTGGTTTTTCCGAATGGGATTTCGTTAATTACCAGCGTTTTATTATCTTGTTTTTCAATTTTTGCCCGAACTTTTACCGTTCCCCCACGCAGTCCGTCGTTGTATTTGCTGCAATCGGCCAGTCCGCCCGTAGGAAAATCAGGAAGCAACTCGAATTCTTCTTTTTTGAGGTATGCGATGGAAGCATCGATCAATTCGTTAAAGTTATGTGGAAAAATTTTGGATGCCAGTCCCACCGCAATGCCTTCAACACCTTGTGCCAACAATAGGGGAAATTTGGCAGGCAGAGTTACCGGTTCTTTTTTCCGTCCGTCGTAGGAAAGTTTCCATTCTGTGGTTTTGGGATTAAAAAGCACTTCCAGGCCAAATTTTGACAACCGGGCTTCGATGTACCGTGGCGCTGCTGCGCCATCACCGGTAAGCATATTGCCCCAGTTTCCCTGAGTGTCAATAAGCAACTCTTTTTGTCCCAGTCCAACAATGGCATCACCGATTGAAGCATCGCCGTGCGGGTGGTACTGCATAGTTTGCCCAATAATGTTGGCCACTTTATTGTAGCGGCCGTCGTCCATTTCGCGCATAGCGTGCATGATTCGCCTCTGAACCGGTTTCAAACCGTCGTTTACATAAGGCACGGCACGCTCTAATATTACATACGATGCATAATCGAGAAACCAGTCGCGGTACATCCCCGGCAAATAGGTGATTTCTTCTTTAATGCCTTCAGAACCTTTGTCCGGTTGTTCTTCGGTATTTTCGCTATTTAAAATCTCTTCTGACATTTATTCTATTGTGCTTTCTATCTTTTTCGGATTTTGTCTTGAATCCCATATTCCTTCATTTACGCGACCTCGTCTTTTTCCACATACAAATTATCTATGATAAAATCCTGCCTGTCAGGTGTGTTTTTACCCATGTAGAATTCGAGCATTTGCGAAACCGATTCGTGCTTTTTCATGAGTACCGGATCGAGCCGAATGTCAATGCCAATAAAGTTTTTAAACTCATCGGGAGAAATTTCGCCCAGTCCTTTAAAGCGGGTAATTTCGGGTTTTCCTTTCAGTTTTTTAATGGCTTCGCGTCGTTCTTCGTCTGAATAGCAATAATAGGTTTTCTGTTTGTTTCTTACCCTGAAAAGCGGGGTTTGCAAAATGAAAACATGCCCTTTGCGGATAAGTTCCGGGAAAAACTGCAGGAAAAAAGTGATGAGCAGCAGGCGGATGTGCATTCCATCCACATCGGCATCGGTTGCAATAATAATTTGGTTGTACCGCAAATCGTCAATGCTTTCTTCGATGTTGAGCGCCGCCTGAAGCAAGTTAAACTCTTCGTTTTCGTAAACCACCTTTTTAGTGAGCCCAAAGGTATTCAGCGGTTTCCCCCTCAAACTGAAAACAGCTTGCGTGTTTACATCGCGTGATTTTGTGATGGAACCGCTTGCCGAGTCGCCTTCGGTAATAAAAATGCTCGATTCATCGGCCCGTTCGTGGTTGCTGTCGAAATGAATGCGGCAATCACGCAGTTTTTTATTGTGCAGGCTTACTTTTTTAGCCCGTTGTTTGGCCAGTTTTTTAATTCCGGAAATGGCCTTCCTTTCGCGTTCCGATTCTGTTATTCGCCGGTGCAAAACTTCTGCTGTATCGGGATTCTTGTGCAGAAAATTATCGAGTTCTTTCTGCAGGAAATTTCCAACGTGAGCTCTAACTGAAGGGCCATTCGGGCCAATATCTTTTGAACCGAGTTTTGTTTTTGTTTGCGACTCGAAAACCGGTTCTTCCACTTTAATGCTCACCGCTGCCACAATGGATGCACGGATATCGGACGGATCGAAATCTTTTTTGTAAAAATCGCGGATAGTTTTCACATAAACCTCACGAAAAGCCTGAAGGTGTGTACCTCCCTGGGTGGTATGCTGGCCGTTTACAAAAGAATAATAATCTTCGCCATAGCGGTTTCCGTGTGTTATGGCAATTTCTATATCTTCACCTTTCAGGTGGATTACCGGATAAATCGCATCGTCGTCCATGTTTTCTTCCAGCAGGTCGCGCAATCCATTTCTGGAATAAAACCGTTCGCCATTGTATTCAACAACGAGTCCGGCATTCAGAAAAGTGTAATTTTTCACCATATTCACCACATAATCGCTGATGTAGTGAAAACTGCGGAAAACTTCAGGGTCGGGTTCAAAAGTTACCAGTGTTCCATTAGGCTCTTCCAACCCGTTCAAATCCTTTTCATTGGTGATGTTTCCCTGACTAAAATCAATTTCTTTGGCTACCCCTTCGCGAACCGAGCGAATAGTAAATTTGGAAGAAAGGGCGTTCACTGCTTTTATTCCCACACCATTCAGCCCCACTGATTTTTTAAAAACCTTTGAATCGTATTTGGCGCCGGTATTCATTTTACTGGCCACATCAACCAGTTTACCAAGCGGAATGCCACGGCCAAAGTCACGAATGGTAACTCTGTCGTCTTCAATTTTGATGGTGATTTTTTTCCCGTTCCCCATCATAAACTCGTCCACCGAGTTGTCCATCACCTCTTTCAGCAGCACATAAATGCCATCGTCGGCAGCAGTGCCATCGCCCAGCTTTCCGATGTACATGCCCGGCCGTTTCCGGATATGCTCCTGCCAGTCGAGTGTACGAATTGTTCCTTCGTCGTAATTCGGAGTCATAATTTTTCCTGAATTTTGGCACAAATATAACCAAAACAGCGCTCTTTTGTGCCGGGAGTTTCAAACCAATAACTAACAATCTAAGGTTGAAAAGTTTGGATAAAAAATCCTTTGAAATTTCAGAAAAAATTAGTGAAAAAGCGGAATCCCGGTTTTCGGGTTCCACTTTTCCACTTCTGAATTAGAAATCCGGTTAAACGGTTTTTTCCACGTTCCACACAAATGCCCTTACGCCAACTTCCTCGTGAATTTTATCGAGTTTTTCAACGGCATCGAGCAAAGTATCTACTTTTTCATCGGGAATTATGGTAAGTGCAGCCGAGTTCATTTCGGGCCAGGTATGCGTGCCCATGCGCGGTTCGCCGGTATTTGTTCCCCGGCCCCTGACTTCACTAAACCAGGTATAGCCTCTTATTTTCAATGTGTCGAACATGTATTCCACACGCTCGGTATTGGTTTGATTGAATACTATCATTACTGCTTTCATTTTCATGCTTTTAATTTGCTCCGTTTTCAAGAAAACGAATTTGTTTAACAACGTTTTTCTTTTTATCGCGCTCGCCATGATGTGCCAGCAATCCATACATTACCGGAACAATTACCATAGTTACCAGCGTAGAAAATACCAGACCGCCAATAACGGTAATCCCCATGGGGCGCCATATCTCGGCACCTTCACCCGTGCTGAGTGCCAGCGGCAACATGCCCAAAATGGTGGTGGCAGCAGTCATCAGTACCGGTCGCAGACGCGATTTTCCGGAAACGGCTATGGCTTCATAAAGATCCATTCCCCGGTCGCGCATGAGGTTGGTAAAGTCGATGAGCACAATTCCGTTTTTCACCACAATCCCAATCAGAAGTACCGCTCCAAGTGCAGCCACAAGGCTTAATGTGGTTCCTGTAATAAACAATGCCACAGCTACTCCTGTAAATGCAAAAGGAATGGAGAACATGATAACAAACGGCATGGTAAACGACTCGAATTGCGAGGCCATTACAATGAAAACCAGAATCAAACTGATTAACATCAGCAGGCCTAAATCCATAAATGATTCCTGTTGGTCTTCGTAGGCCCCGCCAACGTTAAGCAACACCTCCTGCGGAAGTTCAATGTCTTCCAGTTCTGCATTTATCAGACCGGCCAGTTCACCTAAAGCAATCCGGTCGGGTTTGGCCGAAACAGTCACCAACCTTTCGCGGCGTTTGTGCTCGATGTTTGGCGGCGACCAGTACTCTTTTATTTCGCCGAGTTCTTTCATTTTTATACGCGCACCTGCCGGGGTAATAATGGAAAGTTCTTCCAAATCGGTAATCGAACTTCGAAATTCCTCTTTCAACCGGACGCGGATATCGTATTCTTCACCTTCTTCCTTATATTGGGAGGCAACCATCCCGCTAATTCTGTTGCGAATATTTGTTGAAACCATAGCAGTAGTCAGGCCATGGAGAGCAAGTTTGTCGCGGTCGAGCACAAACTGCAGCTCAGGCTTGTCTTCTTTACGGCTTACCTGCACATCGATGGCGCCGGGTACCGATTGCAGTTTCTGCCGGACCTCTTGGGCAAGCGCATTGGTAGTATTAAAATCGTATCCGAATATTTCCACATCAACGGTATTTGAACCACCACCAAATCCCTGTCCTCCGGTTTCCACACTAAAATTAATTACCTCGGGCAACGCTGCAATTTCTTCTCTGATTCCGGCTGCAATATCCCATACCGATAGTTCACGTTCACTGATATCTGTAAGGCGCATCATAATATTAATCATGTTTGAACCTGTTGTGGAAAACAGGGAGAACATGCTTCCTTCGTCGTCGGAACCAGATGAAGCAGCCATGAGTTGTACCTCCGGATATTTTTCCTGAATCAAATTTTCAAGATACCGGGTGGTTTTAATGGTTTCTTCCACACGGGTACCGGTTTGCAATTCAATTTCTATGGTCATTCTGCTTTGGTCTGACTCGGGCATAAAGTCGGTTTGAATATATTTAAACAGGAACATGGATCCAACGAATATGGCCAGGGCTGTTAACAAGGTAAACAGTTTGTGCCGTAGAGCCCACCTCAGGGTTTTTTCGTAAAAATTATCGAGGAATCCCAAACCGGTTCCAATGGTACGGTCGTAACTAAAAGCCGATGGTTTTTTCTTTTTCACCCGCAACCGCAGAAATTTGGATGCCAGCATAGGTGTGAGCGAAATAGCTGCCAGCGTGGAAGTTACAACAGTAATGGTAACAATCCAGCCCAGCTGGTTGAAAATAACGCCGGTCATTCCGCCCACCAGGGTCAGCGGGAAAAATACCGCCACTACCACCAGCGTAGTAATAATTACGGCCAGCCACACTTCGTTAGTAGCATAAATGGCTGCCTCGCGCGGTGTAGCGCCACGTTCCACATGCCGGGTAATGTTTTCGAGCACCACAATGGCATCGTCAACCACCATCCCAATGGCAATGGATAGCGAGGTTAACGAAATGACATTTATTGAACTTCCGGTTATGAAAAGATAGAGAAATGCCACAATCAGCGAGATGGGAACCGTGAGCACAATGATAAACGTTGCGCGCCACCTTCCTAAAAAGAACAATACAACCAACACCACAAACAACATCGCCCACATAAGGGTTTGCGAAAGGTTGTTGATGGATCCTTTGATGAAATCGGAGGTGTCCATTATGAGGTTGATTTTCACATCCGGAGGAAGGCCTTTCTGGAGTTCTTCAATGTTTTTGCGCACCTCGCGGGCTATTTTCACTGTATTGGCGCCCGACTGTTTCATTACAAACATTCTGAGTCCGGTTTCTCCATTTATTTTCTCATCGAGCGATAAATCTTTTATGGAGTCACGAACCACAGCAACATCCCGTATGTAAACAGGTTTTCCAGCCATGTTCCCAATCACCAGGTTTTCAATGCGTGAACTGGCATTGAATTCCCCCTGTACACGCAACTGATAGTCGAGCTGGCCCATTTTTACGTTTCCCGAAGGCAGGTTCATGTTTTCGGAGGCAATGGTATTGCCAATCTGCTCAATGGTGAGATTGTAGGCATCGAGCAGGCGCGGGTCAGCATCAACATAAACCACCCGACGCGGTGCGCCCATCATCCCTATGGAACCAATACCCTCGATTCGGTTCAGTGGGTTAATAATTTTCTCATCCAGCAATTTTTCCAGTCCCGGGTAACTTTCCTGAGCTGTAACCGCATAAAACACAATGGGCATCATGCTGGTGTTAAACTTGAATATCTGCGGGCGTTCGGCCTCTTCGGGCAAAACATTGATAGTAAAGTCAATCACATCCCGGATATCATTGGTAGCTTCGTCGAGGTTGGAGCCCCATTCAAATTCAAGATTGATTATGGAAAGATTGTCTGTTGAAACTGAAGTAATTTCTTTTAAATCATCTACAGAGTTGAGGGCATCTTCGATGATCCGGGTAACGTTTTGTTCAATATCGCTGGCATTGGCTCCCGGGTAGGTTGTCATCACCGAAATGAAAGGGGGATCCATTTCAGGGTACAAATCGATGGGGATTTGAACCAGCGAGTAGAGCCCCATTACCACCACTGCTATGAAAATCATGAACGTGGTAATTGGCTTATTTACTGCATTTTTATATATACTCATAATGTTTATACTCGTTTAAATGAATGGAAATGAGGATGGTTACCTTATGACTTCTACCTGTACACCATTGAGCAGGCGGGCCTGGCCACTGACAATGATATTGTCACCGGAGTTAAGTTCATCAGAGAAAACTTCAATGTTGTCGTCATATCGTTTGCCAATGGAAACCGTTACCCGGCGGGCAATGCCGTTTTCTTCCTTAAACAGGTAGCGTTCGTTGGAGCCCTGTACTTTTAAAACAGCCATACTGGGTAAAAGAATGGCCTCTTCCTCATCGAGGTCGAAGGTTACGCGTGCAAACATGCCCGGACGCAGCAGGCCTTCGCGATTGCTGACGATAACTTCGGCATTGAATGTGCGGTTTGTTGGATCGATGGTTGGGTGTACCCGTTCAACACGTCCGGAAAATGGTTGATCGGGGTAAACGTCGATTTTAATCTCTGTTTCCATTCCGTTTTTAACCAAAGGGAAGTACTTTTCCGAAAGCGGAACGATGACTTTCAGCCGGTCGATTTGAATCAGCGAAAGCACGGCTGCTTTTCCGGCCTGGGTATTTGGTGCACCCGAATACATTTCTCCCGGTTCGAAATATCTGCCTGAGATGACTCCGTTAAACGGCGCCAGCAACTGAGTGTTCTCTCTCAGAAATTCAACATTTGATTGGGCCACTTCGTATTGTGTTTTCAACTGGTCGTATTGCTGTTGGGGCACACTGCCATATTTTGCCAGTGTATCGAGTCGCCTGAAATCAACTTCGAGGTTTTTTAGCTGAATCTCGGCCTGATGAAGCTGGGTGCGATCCAT
>JAHYIT010000026.1 GCA_019429205.1 Mariniphaga sp.
AAATGCAGCCCGGCGACGAACTGGAAGTGGACGGCCCGTTTGGTTTTTTCCGGTTTCATCCAACCATGTTTACCACGCAAAAATTTTTGTTTGTAGCCACAGGCACCGGAATCAGCCCGTTTCACAGTTTCGTAAAAACTTTTACCGAACTTGATTACCGGTTGATTCACGGAGTTCGATTTGGCAAGGAAGCTTACGAACACGGCCATTTTGAAAAAGATAAAATTACACTTTGTACAACGGGTGACAAAAACGGCGATTTTAACGGTCGGGTAACCGATTATTTATTCACACAAAAATTGGATGCCGATACCCAGTGCTTTTTGTGCGGCAACAGTGAAATGATTCACGAAGCATTTGACATACTTACCGGCAAAGGAATTCCGGTGCAAAATATTTATACTGAAGTTTATTTTTAAAGAAGATGAAATACCATTTAATCACATTGGGATGCCAGATGAACCTCTCCGACAGCGAGCGGGTGATTGCTGTGCTCAACGAGGCCGGATACACATACACCGACAATGAAGAAAAAGCCGGACTGATTGGCATTCTGGCCTGCTCGGTGCGGCAAAAAGCCATCGATAAAGTTTATTCACGCATCCACAAATGGAACAAGTGGAAAAACCATAAAAACCTGATTACCTTTATTTCGGGGTGCATTTTGCCCAACGACCACGAGAAATTCCTGAAACTTTTCGACATTACGTTTCAGATGAAAGACTTGCCAAAACTGCCGGAAATGATTAGCCGGTATGGCATCACCACGCCTGTTCTCCTAAAAACGGGAATCGACCCGCACAACGAAAACATCGAAAAGTTCTGGAACGTGAAACCTTCGTACCAGTCTGATTTTGAAGCGTACATTCCAATCCAGAACGGCTGCGACAAATTTTGCAGTTTCTGTGCTGTGCCGTTTACCCGTGGCCGCGAGGTGAGCCGCCCGTCAAAAGATATTCTGACCGAAGTAGCGCTGCTGGTTTCGCAGGGCTACAAATCCATCACATTGCTGGGACAGAATGTAAACTCCTACGGCCTCGACAAAGAAGGGCAGGAAATCACTTTTTCTGAATTGCTGCGGGAAGTTGGAGAACTGGGCAACCGCATGAACAAGGAATTCCGGGTCTATTTTACATCACCCCACCCCCGCGACATGACCGACGATGTTATTGAAGTTATTGCCCAATATCCGGTGCTGGCCAAGCAGATTCACCTGCCCATGCAAAGCGGCGACGACAAGGTACTCATTCGCATGAACCGCAAGCACAACATGGAAAAATACCGGCAGATTGTTCATTCCATTCGTCGTATTTTGCCGGAAGCCACCTTGTTTACCGATATTATTGTGGGCTTTACAGGCGAAACCGAAGAACAGTTTGAAAACACCCGGAAAGCCATGGAGGAATTCAAATTCAACATGGCTTACACGGCTATGTATTCACCACGCCCCGGAGCCACCAGTCACCGCTGGGACGACGACATACCACAGGAAGAGAAAAAACGCCGTTTGCATGAACTGACCCAAGAATTGCGCAAACACAACCGGATTTATAACCATAATCTGCTGGGAAAAACAGTGCGCGTTTTGGTTCGCGGCGAAGACCGGAAAGTAGGATTCCTTACCGCCCTCACCGAGGGAAAACTCATTGTCCGCTTTCCTGCCGAAAACGAGGATTTAACCGGGCAATTTGCGGATGTTAAGATTACCTCAGCTTCCGATTTTTCGCTGGAGGGCGAATTGGTAAAAGTGGAAGCATTGGTTTAATGCATTTTCATTTCGGTACAAATTAAATTCTGATTATTTTTGGACTTTAAAGAGTTCAATAATGATGAAGAAATCAGGATTAACACTACTGGCAGCACTTTTACTATTTGCCCTGCAGGCACAAACCAACCAGCAAATCACGCTGGAAGATATTTTTACCAAAGGCACCTTTCGTGCCGAGTCAGTCAGGGGATTGCACTCCATGAACGACGGCGAACATTACACAACGCAGGAAGGCCGCACCAAAATTGTAAAAAACAGTTACAAAACAGGGGAATTGGTGGAAGTACTGTTCGATTTGGAAAAAATTGACCGGGCGCCCATTTCGTCCTTTTCGGATTATACATTCAGCGATAACGAAACCAAAATATTGCTGACTACCGACGTAAAGCAAATTTACCGGCACTCTTATACGGCACAATACTACATCTGGAATTCAGTAACTGAAGACCTTTCTGCCCTTTCAGAAAAAGGGGCGCAGCAACTGGCCACTTTTTCGCCCGACGGAGACCGCGTGGCATTCGTTCGCGACAACAATCTGTTCATTAAAAACCTGAAATTTGGCAGCGAAAGCCAGATTACGTATGACGGTAAAAAGAATGAAATCATCAATGGTGCCCCCGACTGGGTTTACGAGGAAGAATTCGGTTTTAACAAGGCATTTTGGTGGTCGCCCGACAGCAAATTCCTGGCATTTATCCGGTTCGACGAAACGGAAGTTCCCGAGTTCAGCATGACCATGTATGCCGGTGAAAGTCCCACCATTGAAGACAACAAGTTGTATCCGGGGCAGGAAACCTTTAAGTATCCCAAAGCCGGAGAAACCAATTCTACTGTTTCAGTAAAAAGCTACGAACTGTATTCGCGGCTCACAATTGATGTGCAGATTGGCGACAATACCGATATTTACATCCCGCGGCTAAACTGGACGCCCGACACCAAAGACCTGGTGGTGATGCGTATGAACCGCCGGCAAAACCAACTCGATATTTTGTACGCCAATCCGTTTACCGGCGAAACCCGGCCCATTTTTACTGAAAAAAATGAACGCTATATTGCCGAAGATTTCCTGGATGCATTCACATATCTCGACGATGGGCGGTTTATTGTAAAAAGTGAACGCAACGGCTGGTCGCACCTCTATTTGTACGACAGGCTGGGATTTGAGCAGGGCCAACTTACCCAGGGTGAGTTTGATGTGACCCGTTTTTACGGGTACGACCCGTCGCAAAAAGTGTTTTACTACCAGGCCGCTGCCGAATCGCCGCTGCGCCGCGAGGTTTATTTCACCAGCGAAGACGGTAAAAAGCAGGGAAAAATCTCAACACTCCCCGGAACAAACCATGCCGACTTCAGCAAAAATTTTAATTACTATGTGAACTATTACAGCAGCAGCCAGACACCATCGCTGATTACGTTACACGACCGCAGAAACCGGCTTATCCGCACCCTTCAGGACAATACGGTACTGAAAAATAAACTACAGAATTACAGACTTCCGCAAAAGGAATTTTTCACCTTCACCACTTCCGAAGGCGTTGAACTGAACGGTTACATGATGAAACCGGTTGAATTCGACCAGACAAAAAAATACCCGGTGCTGATAACCCAGTACAGCGGTCCCAATTCGCAAAGTGTGTCCGACTCGTGGCGGGGAGTTTCCTGGAACGATTACCTGGCGCAGGATGGTTTTCTGGTGGTTTCGGTTGACCCGCGCGGCACTGCAGCCCGTGGTGAGGATTTCCGGAAAGTGACTTATCTGAATTTAGGAAAGTACGAATCGGACGACATGGTGGAAACCGCAAAACACCTGGGTTCGCTGCCTTATGTGGATGCAGAAAATATAGCCATTTTTGGCTGGAGCTACGGAGGTTTTATGACCCTGCTTGCTATGGAAAAAGGTGGCGAACTGTTTAAAGCCGGGATTTCTGTAGCGCCGGTTACCAACTGGCGGTTTTACGATACCATTTACACCGAACGGTTTATGCGTACGCCGCGCGAAAACCCGGATGGCTACGACGATAACTCGCCGCTTACCCATGCCGGAGACATCAAAGGCAGGCTGTTGATTGTGCACGGCTCAGCCGATGACAATGTACATGCCCAAAATACCTATGAATTTACAGAAAAACTGGTGCAGGCAGGTGTTCAGTTCGATATGGCCATTTACATCAACCGAAACCACGGCATTCGCGGCGGAAACACCACCATGCACCTTTACACCAAAATGACTAACTTTTTAAAAAAAGAACTACAATAAAAAAGAAAATGAATTACGTCAATTTAAACAAATGTTGGTAATTTGCGATGTATAATGTATTAGCGATTCCTAAAATATTATACACTATCTGAGTGCATAAACGTCAAGTCATGCAGGGCGAGATGCTATCCTTTTGAAAGAAGATTTTTTAGATCCGGTTTTTTTGGGTTTGTTTGTTGAAAACCAACTGACTAATAATCAGGAGTTTTGAAAACAATACTGGATTCTAAGGTTTTGAAAGTGGATTTTAAGAATGATAAATTTAACAAACATGATAAATGTCATTTATTGGATTGTTTATTTGTATTGACATTGTTGATAAAATATTAATGATATGGAAAATAGAAAACATATTGCAATGCGTATTCGACCTGACGTAAATTTTTACGGCAAGCAGGTGGCGAAGTTTAGAAACCGTGCGTTTAGTAATTTGGTGGAATTCCTTTTGTTGCAGGAGATTGAGAAAGCCAAAGCAGAGGGTTTTGAGTTTGAGAACTACGTGCCGGAGGGTGGCGAAATTGGCGGCAACCCAGGCGAAAAGGATAACGCGCTTAACGACGTGTTTAAGCAGTTTGCGGTTGATTAATTGTTAAACCAATAAATTTGTTTGTTATGCGAAAAATTAGCTTGTTTTTACTGTGTGTTTTTTTGTTGGCTGCCTGCGAGAAGGAAGACCTGACCAAAACGTTTATTTCCATTGAACGGGCAATGCCTAAATCGGGAACAGTGTTGGCCGATGGTGAGACGGTTTACATTGCCGTGAAATACAATATTGCACACAGTGTGCTGGAAGTGGATGGCTTTTATGTACAGCATTTTTACAAAACCGGCAAAGACCCCTTTTGGATAACCGATATAGGCACACAAAAGAAAATTACCTCACGGAGCGGAACCTACGGACATACCATTCTTCCGTTAGGGTTGTACCCAATACACGGAAATGAGTTTTACTACCAGGTGAGGTTACTGCGCCAAAACGGTACAACCCTAAGCGCCATAAGTTTTTCTGATGAATTGTATTATAAGGTAACGAACTAACAAAATATAAATACAACCTGCTTACAAACCGTGCCTTTACAGGTGCGGTTTTTTTTGTCCTTTGCTGTGTGTTGGCCGCCCTTTACATTTAGGCACATGAAACAAAAATTACACTTGTGGGATGCTATACGCGAAATGCGCGAAGCTACCGGACGGAACGAAACTTTTAGTATGGTGTTTATGAGTTTGGACCGCTCGCGGGGTAAAAACATAAAACTTCCTTCAAAAAGGTTTTTTTCAAAATTTTATGCGCTAATTTGAAAATATGAATTCTCTCACAGCATTATGTCGATGGCTCCGGTTTTTCAACAAACCTGCCATTGATATATTTATGCAAAATACTGGAAACCAATGTTTGGTATGGGATGCCTTCGTGAACTGCTTTTCTTTTTATCTCAGTTAAATCCCTGTTTGTTATCCGTATATTGATTCGTTTGTCTTTTTTTAACGAATCACCGGCAAGTTCCCGGAATTTTTTCAGTTCATTTTCATGGTCTGAAATTTTTTCCCATTCTCCTTTGTTGTAAGATTCCAACAACTCTTTTTCTTCGTTATTTAAATTCAAATCTTTATTTGTTTTCATTGTTTCTTCCTCCAATATATTTTTTAGTAGCTTTTCTGCTGGGAATAATTGTTTTCAGAAATACCTCATTCTCATTCATTACAAAGGGAACCAGATAAATATAATGCTCAAAGTTCACAACAAACATTAACTGATTCTGGTATTTTTTACCAGGATTTTTTATAATTTCTATCAAATGCCCTTCACTAATCAAGAATACAATATCTTCAAAACCAATATTTCGGTTTTCCTTGAGCCATTCATTTTTTTCTTTATTCCAGTTAAAAACATGCATGTTGCAAATATAATACATTGTGTGCTTTTTGTCAACATATAAAATTGTTTTTTGACTGGATTGATTTTAGACGATCTCACCACGACATTCGCGGCGGAAATACCACCATGCATTTGTACACCAAAATGACCAGCTTTTTGAAGGAGCAGTTGCAGTAAAAAAAAGCGACAAAATTATTTCTGATATTTTAAAGCATCACTTCCACAATCTAAGGGAAGTAGAAGAACTGGCTTTTTAAATTTGTCGAATCGGGCGGTGTGACAATCACACCCTCAGAAACTAACTGCTTGACACGGGAAGGCACAGTTGCTCCGTTTTCGTAATATTCTATAGTAGTTTCACCAGCCTCGATATTAATTTTCAGGTCGTTTGGAATGCCGCTTTGAGTAACTGTAAAAACCTGCGATAATGTCGTTTGATCGTATTCACTTACGGTCCAATTTTCAGGAACCGGGAGTCCAACATAGGCCCACATTCCTCCTTTCAGCATAATTTTCAGACTTGTCCCCTCAGGCAATTCCGCTTTCATGGAATAAAAAACATGATGTCCAATACTGTCATTTGCCTTTACTGATGTAACTTCCTCTGCCAAAATATTTAATCCATATTTGCCGGTTTCGGGATAGGTAATAAAGGTTTTCGGTTCGTAAGCCGTTTCGTCCATAAATTGCTTTACGTAGGTCTCAAAATCCGGAATGCTCACGTTTCCCATTCCGGGTTCGGCATATTTTTTTTCCAGGTTTTGCCGGATGGCTGCCGTGCTTACCAGGCGGGCGTTATCAATCAACTGTGAACCCAGCGAAGGATTATCCAGTGTTCCGTCAGGTCGAATATCAGAGATGATATTGGCCATTAATTCAGACATGTCGCCGGTGGACAAGTGCCCTTGCAGAATGCACGAAACCGCCAGCAGGATGCCATTGTTTGTGAGGTTTAACGATTCGGAAGTTGCCTGCTGAGGCAACTCCAGGTCGAACAGGGCCAATACTTCCTGCTGCGCCTGTGTTTTTGCAGCATTAAATGAAAGCTCCTGTTGCTGTACCAGGTATTCCACCCGGCTTCTTTCCAGGTGTGTAAGTACATTTACATTTGCCGAATTAACCTGCGAAATATCCGCCAATGCATAAAGCGTCAACTGTCCCGGCGATGATTGGCCGCTTACTTCGTTAAAATAATAGCCGTCGGCTTTCAGTTGCACGTAGTTAGAGATGAGTTCCACCTGTTTTTGCTCAAAGCTGCCCGAGTTGCCGGTTACGGTGGTGAAATAACTGCGACCGGTTTGGTTTAAACTTTCATCCAGCTCAGATATGGCCACCGACGAACCGCTGATAAACGGCCCTTTCTGCACGTAACCGCTAAACGTTTCTTTTGTTACCGGTTGTTCCACAGGATTGTCTGTGATGTTACAGGAAACAAAACCCAGAAATAAACCCAATGCGAGGGAGGACAAAATTTTTGTTTTCATGATTGATGGATTTTTTTCAATTAATTCACTTCTAATAAAGAACCTGTTTCAACTATAAAATTACCAGTGATTGTTACACTTTCATCAGTTTTAAATAAAACATTTGCACCGCTCTTGATTTCAACATCATGGATAGAAAGATTACATCCATTTTCAACTGCATAACCCATATATACCTTATTGCTTATTTCTTTGTTGTAACATGGCAGTGTAATAGACAGCTCATTAGAATTATAGCCTTCACCTGCCCAATTCACTCCGGCCACAGCATATTTATAAGATTCATTTGAAACTAAATCATTGTCATCATCCAAATATTCTGTTAATGTGGTAATACCAATTAAATCATTATCAGACATGTTATCACCAGCCAAACAACGGTATATACGATAAAATTCTGCTGACTCTCCCGATGCTGATGCTTGCCATGTCAGGTTAACTTTGCCAGTTGGTTGGTAATTAACGGATAATAAACTTGGTGGTAATGGCGCTTCATCCGGTGGTGAACATCCAATACAAGTGACAATATCAATGTTGTTTGCTGTTGTAATATTAAAAGCCAAATCAAGAACCGTTATATCAACATACAAGTCATTTAAAGAACTAAAAATTTGTTTTTGATTCCAAAAACTTTCATTTATATACCACCTAAAATATACCGTATGGTAATCATCTGTTCTACTAAACCTTTTTGGATAGATTCCAACAGGTTCACAGTTATGACCAACATCACTATTGTTTCCTGTAATGTCTCCGCAATTAATTCGAAAATCATAATCAACATAATTAGGTAAATTGGGATAATCAGTGCAGGTTGATGGCATTAATAAATCAGCAGCATCATAAACATTTCCAGTTTCATCTTCCCATGTCATCATTACTAACACGGTAGAAACGTCAAGTTCATCATCTACTACCCTTGCACCAATTTCAAAATACATTCCTTGCTGGTTATAGTGACTGGTACCGTCGTCTTCATCCAATATTAAATGGTTAAGAGGATCCCCGTATGCATCAAGAATTACAGGAGAAGATGCATTGTTTGTAACTAAAACACTAGCTGGATTTTGAGCATTGTAATCATAAAGGCCCCAATCCGCATTGTCAACATAATCAAGATTTGGTGGTTGTTTATTAAGATACCTTAGATCTAAATGAATTTGGTTATCAGTTTCCCCCAATTTTGTCACACCACCAGTTACCTGATCATTGATATTAACACTAATATTCTGTAAATGGTGAAATTTAAAATAAACTCCATCTTCTGTACTTTTACTAACTGTAACCCAAGAACTACCCTTATCTAATACTACTCCATCGAACAGAGCATAAATATTTGTACCTTGTGGCGCATTACCAATATCAACTCCTCCATGAAAATCATAATCATAACCAGTATTTGGATAGTTGGCACTTCCTAAATTTCTAGGTCCAAACGGAGAAGAGAAATCATCCGTACTGTTTCCTGATATTGGAAAATGTAATGTTTGTCCCGTCACATTTGCTAAAGGCAAGCATATAAATAATAGCAATATAATTTGTATGTTAGTATTTTCTCCCATTTCTTAATCTTTTGATAGTTTAATAATATTGTTTTCTTTATTAAAACTAAAATTACCTCTTAGATCAATAATATTCGAATACTCCAATTTATTCTTTTGTATATTAACTACAATATCATCTGCTTTCGACAGAAATTGTTTCTTTCCATCGTTAGTAATGAGTTTATAAACATCATTTTTTGGTTCATAGATAACAAAATATATCCTATCATTTTTAATGACCGTATAAAAAGGAAATTCAAGTTCAGTAGTCCAAACTAAGTTAAGATTGCTGTCTAATTTGTGCAATCTATTTTTCGTTTCTTTAAGATAGACCGTTATATCATTTTCACCTAAATAATTGCCAATGGAAATCTCCTTTACAAGGGTGGCAATATTTTCACCTTTCATAATATTTTTTTCCATTTCAATTTGGTTTGTAAGTATGTTATACTTGATCAGCTTATATTCACGAACTTTTGACGTGTAAGGCATGCCTTGTTCAGAAAGTTGTTTTCGCTGTGCTATAATGAAATCTTTTTGATCATTATTGAGTTGGTGAAGTGTTACATTGTATTCATCTTTTCCTATATATCCTTTATTAAAGTCTGAATATAACTTCGCCTTTATTTTGCTTAAACTATCTAATCCTTCAGTATATTTTTGATACTTGTTTATAAATTGTTCGTTTTTCTTTAATTCAAAAACCCAGGTATATATTATTATTCGCGTGGAATCAAACCAGTCCGCAATAAAACCAGTATAATTATTATTTAATGGCAATAAATTGCCACTTTCAAGATCAACAATGTTAAGACCGGACTTTGATTTTAAATCAGGATCTTCGTGGTGGCGGGCGGTTAACAAATACTTGCCATTGGGCGACATTTTGTAGCATTGCCCTAAAGCTTTAGTTTTCCAATTAACGGTCTTATTATTAATGTCATACGAAATTATTTCATCCATGTATGCGTGATTGTTTCTCTTTTGCTCAGCAATTACAATTACCTGGTTATTCTTTTCATTTGGAAAAAAATTCTTCAAAAAAGCTGTATCCGGCTCATATTCAAAAAGTTTATTTCCTAAAGTATCGTACAATATACCCTTTTTCTTATGACTGACTGTATTGTACAAAGAAAGGCCGATATATTTACCTGAAGCGGTTAACTTATCAATCTTCTCTGAGTTATCTAAATAAATATCCTTGTAAGTTTGCGCTGCAATTTGCCATCCACAAAAAAAACTGATATTTATAATAAAAATTAGTACTTTCATCTATTTCACTTCCAATGTTGAACCCGCTTGCACTTCAAAAGTCCCTTTTATGAGGGTGTATTCTTCTGCATCGAAAACTACATCCGCATTGTTCTGTATGGTTGCGTTAACCGCTTCAATTATACAATCAGAATATGTAATATCAGAAGAAATAGTACCACTTACAATTGTTGTCGGACAATCTGCCGCCTGAACAGCAGCATAAGCATCTACCAAGCCATATCCCATTTCCTGATGCCATATGCCGTTAGGGCGGCCTAAAGTTATTTGATAATTGTATCCACCTACTTTTTGTGCAGTGGATTCAATGATATTATTAACTTGCTGTACCGTTAAAGAAGGATTCACACTTAAAACCAAAGCAACGGTACCGGCAACATGAGGACATGCTGACGAAGTGCCATTAAACCAGACAGTATAATCTTCATTTGCAAAGTCAGTAGTTATCTTGTTTCCTCCACTATTTACGTGTAAAGGAACATTGGGATTGTAACCAGCTGTTCCCTGCCTGTCAGTTGTAGGAACTAGTACACCTGGTGCCACTATATCTAACTGAGTGCCGTAACAACTACCCCATCTCCACTCCCCATCACAGGAAGTATAACTTTTTCTTTCACCGCAAGGACTTATTGCTCCAACTACTAATATGTCCGGATTGCTATTCCCCGGATACCTTATATTTGTATTATTTTCATTCCCGGCTGCAAAAACAACAACCGTTCCTTTGTTATTACGTCCATTAGTTAATGTGTTAGTAATTGCATCATCAATGATAGTTGAAGGGTTGTATCCTCCCCATGAATTACTTATAACATCTGCTCCATTTTGCCAAGCCCAGTTAAAACCGTTGGCCAGTTGCTGTGGAGTGTCTGAAAAAAGAAGATTAATACTTATTGACATTAACCTGATCGAAGGAGCTACTCCGCTAACTCCTATGGAATTGTTCTGTTGAGCACCAACAATTCCGGCACAAGCTGTACCATGATCTCCCCTAACCCAGGCAGGACTTGTACCTGTTGTAGCATCGTATCCAGTTCCAAAAACATTGTTTTGTAAATCAGGATGATTCATTTCAAAACCATGGTCAAATACTGCAACCCGAATGGTAGATGAACCGGTTGTAATATTCCATGCTTCTTCTGCATTAATATCAATTCCGGGTGTTCCACCGTATTGACCAGTATTTTTTAATCCCCACTGACTGGAAAAATATGGATCGTTTGATATTAAAAGGTCATGATACAAAAATTCAGGTTCTGAACTTTCAAATAATCCGGACTCAAAAAAGACATTCGCCGCCTCTATCGCATTGTAAGAAGTTTCTTTTGTGCAAGACAACGTGAACCATAACGGCATGAATTCGTTATAACCCAAAATTTGTATGGAATAATTTTTTGCCATGTCATAAAGAATATTCACATCGTTCGTTTTCGAAAGTTTTACATAAAAATTATTGGAAATACCCAGCTTCTTATCCATAATGGTATAAGTTGGAGATACTTTTATTATACTTTCTTCATTTTGAAGGTCTTGTATGATAGAAAAATATTCCTCAGCGTCAATTTTATTCAAAAAATCAATTTCAGTTGTGAAAATTTCTGTTTTTTGTTTATCAAGAGAAATTATATTTTGTGTTGTAAAACTTTTCTGTTGATTTTTAATGTTAAAATCGGATGTAACAACTCTGTTTTTTATTTTATCCAAAGGGATTTCCCCTTCCGACACTACCGATATCCGGGAATAGTCGATCCCCAAATAAAATTTTTCTCCCTGATAATAATAAAATGTTGTTGGTTGACCTTTGGCTAATAAGCAGAAAAGAACAGATATTAGCAAAATGATATATTTATATTGTTGTTTCATAATGGGGTAATTAATAATGTTGTTTAACATCTAATTCAATTGTAGTACTGCTTAAAATTTTCGGAGTGAGTACCGCTATCATCCATCCCTGAGCCACTGTCGTCATTTCCAGCGTTATATCAACCGTTAGTTTATATTCATCGATTGAAGTTTGCTGTAAATTCCGGTCGATTTTATGAACGCCACTTGTAGTTCCGCCATGGGCAAGAAGCAATGAATATTTGTTGAAATCAAAAGAAGGCACATCCTCCTTCTCACAGGAAGTATATGTGATAAGTTCCTCTTCAGAGTTGATGACGTGGACTGTATTAATCTGAATGTTTTGCCAATTCCAACTACAAGCGGTCCCTTTCAGACTATAATTGCTTATGTCCACATCCTTTGGATATTTTACCATAATATTATTATTGCCAATATCATTACACGCTGCACAGATGATTGAATAAACAAACCCAAACAATAAAATATTTAATGAATTTTTCATGATTCATTTCCTCCTATTCCGTTAAAATCATACGTTTCATGTCCACCTGGTTGCCGTCGGCAATCAGGCCATATAAATAAATACCTGCCGTAAATTCAGAAGCCGGGATTACCTGAACACCTTCGCCCCGCTCTGCAATATGTATTTGCTTCAATTGTCTCCCCTGCAAGTCATAAATATACAAATATGCCTTTGTAACCGTTGAGGGTAAATAATATTTAATTTGGGTAGATTGGGTAAAAGGATTGGGCGTGTTTTGATACAACACAGCTTCCCCTGTTCCGCCGGGTGAAAGGGAAGTAGCAGCCTGAGCGGATTTTGTTTCAGGCGAACCCGAACTTTTCAATTCATCAATTTCGGTTTTCAATTCTTTGATGGATTGTATCAGCAAAGGGATAATGCCGGTATAGTTGATGCTCAAATACCCGTCACCGCCTTCATAAACCAAATCGGGGTAAAGTTTCTGCAAATCCTGCGCAATTAACCCGTAATGCTTTTTTTGGAACAGTTGCGATTTTTCGTCGTACAGCGCCTGTTTAACAGTCGCGGAATCTCCTTTCGACTCCTTGTATTGCTGTTTCAGGTTATATTCCACCGGCATCATTCACAGAACAGTATTTAGGGTACTTACTCCTTTCGAAGCAGGAATAGCAGTTCCCAGTTCAGCTATATTTTGTTTCAGTCTTTCATCGGAGTCACCTACAATAACTCCATTAATTAACCCCGTAACTTTTACATTACCAACAAAATACCCTGCATAAATTCCATCAACAGGAATATCCTGCTGGTTATTAATTGTCCCTACTATCCCGGCGCCATTTTGAGAGCCGTATGTTGTTCCAAAAACACCATAATTATATCCTGATGTTGAGTTTCCTCCAATACCCAATACGCCCCATGCGCCCAATCCTAAAGGAGTGGTCAGGTATGATTGACCTCTTAAACCAATATTATAACGGCCAGATGAAACAGAAGCATTTCCGACAATGGCATGAACCCATGAACTACCAGTGTTACCAGAACGTTCCGCCCATATTCCATTGGTTGCTCCCTTAACAAATAATGCAGAATTGGAATTACCCACAGCATTTACCGACAAATTAGAGGACGGTGTGCTAGTGCCAATGTTGATCCCCACCTTACCGGTGTTGGAAACTTTTAGTTGTGCAAATGAAACACCCGTAATTGCACAAAACATGAACAAAAAATAAAATTTTTTCATGGCCAATTGATTTTATATGAACAAAAAATTCTTTCAGTATGGTTGTTTATATTACGTAAAAACAGTGTAAAAGATTCGCATTTAAAATATTCCGTTTAAAAATAAATCTTCAGGAGGACAAATTTTGACCTCCTTTCAATTTTTGTAAAATTTTTTTCTGCTTTTACAATAGGTTATATCATATCCCATGTCCCGCAAATCTGAAATCATCCTTTTTATCGTTCGTTTACTGCATTCAAATTTTTCAGCTGCCTGTTTTAATGAAACTAATCTTTCTTTTTCAATCATTTCCAGCAGGTAGTCAAGTTTTTCTTTTCGTTCTAAAAACTTCATTGTTACTGTTTTCTATGGGAGCCCGAAAAAGGGGCCTCTTTTTACATTTTGAACCCAAGTTATATTATAAATGGGAAAAATACAATGACAATGAAAAGAAAATTGAAACAACCCGAAATTCTGTCATACTTTCCCGTATGGCAGATTTTTTGTTATAGTTCAGCCTGAAAATTTAAAAATTAATTTTTACAGCCATGATGCATTTGACAAAAAGTTCGAACCCCGCTTTAAGCGAGAAGGTTTTCAACAAGGAATATACCACCGCCTCTTCAGAGGTGATGACCGTTAACGGTACAATAAATAAAACGGCTTTGTCGCTGTTGCTGGTTATTGCCGCAGCCGTATTTACATGGAACAGATTTTTTAATGCATTTTCTCCCGAAGCCGGCATGTCGGCAGTGATGCCGTGGATGGCCATTGGCGGAATCGGCGGTTTTATCACCGCAATTGTCACCGTATTCCGGCCAAAAAGTGCCGGCATTTCAACACCCATTTATGCCGTTCTGCAGGGAATGCTGCTTGGTGGCTTATCGGCTATTCTTGAAGCGTCATACAGCGGAATTGTAATGCGCGCCGTTGCGCTTACACTGGCCGTATTTGCAGCCATGCTTTTCTTTTACCGTTCGGGCATTATTAAAGTGACCAAAAAATTTATGATGGGCGTTTTTGCCGCTACTGCCGGAATTGCAGTTGTTTATTTAATCAGTTTCGTTGCCGGAATGTTTGGCGCCCAACTTGGTTTTCTTCACGGAAACAGCAACCTGAGCATCGGCATCAGTCTGGTTGTGGTGGCCGTAGCGGCGCTGAACCTGGTCCTCGACTTTAACTTTATTGAACGGGCTGCAGAACAGGGCGCACCCAAATACATGGAATGGTATGGCGCTTTCGGGTTGATGGTGACGCTGGTGTGGTTGTATCTTGAAATCTTGAGGTTACTTTCCAAGCTGGCCAGCAGGGACTAAAGAAGTTGGCAGTATTCAGTCGCAGTATGCAGATTTAGAGTCTCTTCTAATCATTTATAACTTTCTTTACGGTGTAAAACCCTACCAATTTCAATCGTATCGTCAAATACATCAAACAAAATACGAAAGCTCCCTGCTCGCAAACGATATGCAGGCTCAAAATGGGTAAGCTTTTTTACGTTTGAAACGTTGGGGAAATTCTTTAAAGTCAGAATTTTCTGATGGATTTTACGTTTTTGGTCCGGGGTAATCCTTCGAAGATCCTTTATCGCCGACTTACGAATTCGAATATTCATTTCTCAGGTAATCTTCGAAAGGTACAGATTCATCATCCCTTGTAGCTTTCAACAATTTTAAATCTTCCAAATCCTCCTTAGCAACAATCTCAAGTTCTTCCTTTTTAAAACCGGAAAGCATATCAATGACTTTCTTTGCTAATTTGTCATTTGAAATATTTATTGTAATTGACTTCATTTTTAAAAATTTACATTACAAATCTATAAAAAACTATTAATTCACTCACCATTTTACTTATACCAATTAGTAAAACCAGAAAACAGATAATTGCAAACCTCAATTTCTATAACACAAAAACCTCGGCGGCCTCCCTCCGTGAAGTCAGCCGTACCTCAAACCTGGAAGTCAGTGGCTGATGAGCAGCCAGCGCCAGTTCTGGAGTGTTATTTTCTGCCGAAAGATGGCTTAAAAAAACACATTTTAAATGAACTCCTGCATTTTCTTCCAGCAGTTTCAGCGCTTGCACATTCGACAAATGCCCGTGGGAAGAAGCCACCCGCTGTTTCAGATAATACGGATACGAACCGGTTCGCAGCATCTCTTCATCGTAATTCGATTCCAGAAAAACAGCGTCACATAAAGCGATTTGCGAAATTACATTTTCACACGGTTCACCAATGTCGGTAAAAACGCCCACATTTTTGCCCGCATATTCCACCAGAAAAGAACAGGGCTCGGAGGCATCGTGATTTTTCAGGAAAGAATGAATTTGAAATTCGCCAACAGCAACGGGCGTGCCCGGCTCAAAAAACCGGGGCCAGGCTGGTTGCATGTTTTTGTAAGTGCCCAGATACGTTTTTGCTGTAAGGTAAACCGGAACTTTCAGCTTTTTTTCAAAAACACGTGCTCCACGAATGTGGTCGCTGTGCTCGTGTGAAATGAAAACGGCCTTTATTTTCTGCGGATTAAGTTCCTTCTCAGTCATCCGCTTCAGTATCTGCCGACAGGATATTCCGGCATCGATTAAAACCGCATCTTTTTCATTTCCAACATAGTAACAATTTCCGTTACTACCCGAGGCAAGTGCACAAATTTCAAGCATTCTATTAAATAATTTACGCGTAAAAATAGCAGATCTTTTTTGTATTCATCCCGGTATTTTTTATTCGTTAAAATTTCCGGATTCAAATTCCAAGAATAAATTGTAACTTTGGCGAATATAATCGACAAAAATACGTATATTTGGCGAATATAATCGACAAAAATGCTAAAAAGAGAACTGGAAACCACAATTATTTCCAAACTGTTTTCAGGAAAAAGTATTCTGCTTGTGGGTGCACGCCAGGTGGGAAAAACAACTTTACTGAAACAGATAGCCAAATCGTTGCAAAAAGAGATAATCTGGTTAAACGGTGATAATCCTGAAGACCGGACCCTGTTGAATCAAATGAACGGGACCAGGGCGAAAGCAATGTTTCCAAATGGTTCAATAATTTTTATCGACGAAGCCCAGCGGCTTGAAAATACAGGAATAACGCTAAAAGTTATTCATGACAATTGTGAAGAGATTCAATTGCTAGCCACAGGTTCAAGTTCATTTGAACTGACAGACAAAATCAAAGAATCCCTGACAGGCAGAAAATGGACGTTCAAGCTTTTTCCCCTCTCATTCAGCGAATTATTGTATTCAAGCAACATTCCGGAACTTAACCGAGCCCTTGAAACACGCATCCTTTTCGGTTCCTATCCTGAAGTAATTAATTCCCCCGGTAACGAAAAAGAAGTTTTGAATGAACTCATTTCAGACTTCCTTTACAAAGATATTTTCGCTTTAAAAGATGTCAGAAAACCTGATGCACTCGATAAACTAACCAAAGCACTTGCTTTTCAGATTGGCAACCAGGTTTCCAACAGGGAATTGTCGCAAATTGTTGGAATTGACAAGGAAACGATAGATAAATATATTTATTTACTGGAGGAAGCATACATTATTTTCAGGTTAGGCTCCTATTCCAAAAACCTAAGAAATGAACTGAAATTTTCGCAAAAAATCTATTTTATTGACACAGGCCTGCGAAATGCACTGATTAACAGATTCTCTCCTCTTTCCTTACGGGAAGACACCGGTTCTTTGTGGGAAAATTATTTGATATCGGAAAGAAGAAAAAAGATTGAATACGATAGGCTTTATTGCAACACATATTTTTGGCGAACCACCAGGCAACAGGAAATTGATTACATTGAAGAATACGACGAAAAAATCTCGGCATTTGAATTTAAATGGAACATAACCCGAAAGTCATCTGTGCCCAAAACTTTTCAAAAAGCCTATCCTAATGCTGACTTTCAGGTTATTACGCCGGAGAATTATTTCGAATTTTTGAAATAACTGCTTCCATCCCAGCAGTGGGTGCACAGTTTTTCTTTGGGCAGACCAATGGCATCCACCAAATCGGGCAACTCCTGGAACTGCAGCGTTGTTAATCCCAGATTTTTGCGAATTCGTTCCACCATCACTTTGTACTCATCAGTTTCGGGGTTGGAATATTTTTCCATGTCCACCTCCCCTTTGCCTTCCAGTTGGCTGATGGCTTTGCGCGTTGCCAGTTCAAGCCCCTGCCGGGAGCGTGAAAAATTCAGAAATTCACAGGGATAAGTCAATGGCGGACAGGCAATACGCATGTGTACTTCTTTAATTCCCTCGTTGTACAAATCGCGCGTATTGTCTTTCAATTGGGTACCACGAACAATGGAATCGTCGAGAAAAATTCCTCTTTTTTCTTTGATAATTGCCGGATTGGGAATAAGTTTCATTTTGGCCACCAAATCGCGTGTTACCTGGTTTTGCGGCATAAAACTGCGTGGCCAGGTTGGTGTGTACTTGGCATACGGCCGCATGTACGGAATTTTCCGTTGGTTGGCATAACCAATGGCATGCCCCAGACCTGAATCGGGAATTCCGGCCACGAAATCAGCATCCACTTTATCTTTTCTTGCCAAAGCAGCGCCGCAACGGTAACGCACCTCATCCACATTAATTCCTTCGTAATAGGAGGGCGGATACCCGTAATAAACCCAGAGGAACGAACAAATCTGCATTTCTACTCCGGGTTTTCGAATTTGTTCGTAACCATCAGCCGTAATCCTTACAATTTCACCCGGCCCCAGAAATTTGTCAATTTCGTAACCAAGATTGGGAAATGCACACGATTCTGAAGCTATGGCATATCCGTCGCCGTTTTTCCCAATAATTACCGGTGTGCGCCCAAGTATATCGCGGGCGGCAATTATCATATTCTCCGTAAGAATCAGGATGGAACAAGAACCTTTTACGTTTTGGAAAACATTTTCGATTCCCGAAATAAAATCATCGCCATCGGCAATAAGCATGGCAGTCAGTTCGGTCGGATTCACGCTGCCCTGACTGGTTTCAGAAAACGTGCGGTGCCTTTTCAGAAAAGCATCTTCCAACTCATCTGCATTTATTATTTTACTCACTGTTGAAATGGCAAACTTACCCAAATGCGAGCTGGTTACCAGTGGTTGCGCTTCGGTGTCGCTGATTACCCCAATTCCCGCACTTCCACTGAAATTGACCAGGTCGTTTTCAAATTTTGTTCTGAAATAGCCGTCTTCCAAACTATGAATAGCCCGCTGAAAACCACCCTTTGCATTATAAAATGACAGACCCGCTCGTTTTGTGCCAAGGTGTGAGTGGTAATCGGTTCCGTAAAATACTCGTGAAACACAATCGGTTTTAGAAATAACGCCAAAAAATCCGCTCATTTGCTGTTGGTTTTTCGATTTGTTCAGGCTCGAAAAATAGGGCTTTTTCTGCTGAATTGAGAGCCAGTGTATATTTCTTTTTTAACAAACTGCAAACAACTATTTCACCAGTTTCGAAATGGCTTTAAATTCTGGCGCTGCTGATGACCGGGTCAGTTCAAAAAGAATGGATTCCAGTGAAGTCATCATAATTCCTTCGAACCGAAAACGTTCTTTGGCCAGTTCGTAACTTTCCGGTGAGCGGGACGAAACACAATCCATAACTACAACTGGATTAAAACCTGCTTCTTTTAAATCGATGGCTGTTTGCAATACACAAACATGCGATTCTATCCCGCAAATGATAACGTTTTTTGTTTGAAGTTCCGCCAGTTTCAAATTCACAGAAGGTTCATCGCAGCAACTGAACTCCCGTTTTTCAATGCATTGTATTTCAGGTAAAACGGATTTGATTCCTTCCACCGTTTCTCCTAAACCCTTTGTATATTGTTGTGTAACTACCAAAGGCACTCCCAGTTCGTTCAAACCCTGAATAAGAATTTGACAGTTTTTCAGAAATTTTTCCTTTTCCCACATCACCGGAAACAATCGTTCCTGGATATCGATTACCAAACCTGTTGTATTTTCTTTTGTTATTCGCATAATATTTCCTTAATATTCAAAATTTCCCGCAGATTGCGCTGAAGATCGCAGAAAAAGTAATATAAAATCTGCGTTTGACTGCGATATCAGCGGGAATACAATAATATACAAATACTAAAAAAGTCCGGTACCCGCCTGCAAACGCGATTTATCTCCAAGGTACCCGCCGTGGTGCCGTTTGGCGTAATCGCGGCTGGTGAAACCAATTTTGGTCATCATAGCCACAACCAAAGCATCGCCAATAACAGTCATCACAGTGGTTGAGGTAGTTGGCGTAAGTCCCAGCGGACAAATTTCATCCGGATTTCCCGTATAAATAAACACATCGGAACTTTTTGCCAGTAAACTTTCCGGGTTTCCGGAAATTACGATAAGTGGCAAACCGGGATAAAGTTCGCCTGCCAAATCAACCAGTTCAAGAATTTCACGGGTTTTTCCCGAGTTGCTAATCAGCAGTAAAACATCGTTTTCCTGAATTACGCCCAAATCTCCGTGTTGCGAGTCGCTGGGATGCAGAAAAACTGCCGGTGTACCGGTAGAACTGAACGTGGTTGCAATATTTTCCGCAATCTGCCCGGCTTTGCCCATTCCGCTGACTACCAGTTTTCCTTTTTTTTCATGAACATGTTTAAAAATAATTTCTGCAGCCTCCGAAAATGAAGAATTCACAGGAATATTTTTAATAGCCTCCGCTTCCCGTTGTATTACACTTTGGATTAATTTTTCCATTTGTTTCCATTTTGAATGCAAATATCATAAAAAATGGCACATATTGATAGTTCTCGATTATTAAATATTTGGTACTTTTGCCCGTTATTATCACTTCTGTTCATCTAAATAAAAAAAATGAAGATTCACGAATATCAGGCCCGAAATTTATTCAGGAAGTACGGGATTCCTGTTCCGGATGGAGTTGTTTGCCATTCGGTAGAAGATGTTGAAAAAAATGTGCCCAACAATGACAAACTGCGTGTGGTAAAAGCTCAGGTTCATGTTGGCGGACGTGGAAAAGCCGGTGGTGTAAAACTGGCCAAAACAAAAGCCGAAGCAGTTGAAAAGGCCGGTCAGATTCTTGGCATGAACATCAAAGGCCTTACCGTTGAAAAAGTGCTGGTGGCTGACGCCGTTGACATTGAAAAAGAGTTTTACGTAGGTCTAATCAACGACCGGAACTCCAAGTCGGTAACCCTGATGGCCAGTGCCGAAGGTGGAGTGGAAATTGAAGAAGTTGCGCGCGTTTCGCCGGAGAAAATTATTAAACTGAGCATTGATTCCACCATGGGATTAATGGACTGGCAGGCTCGGAAAATAGCCCTTCAACTGTTCAGCGACCCAAATGAGATGCGCCAGGCAGCAGCCATTCTGGTTAAACTTTACCGGCTTTATGTGGAAACTGATTCTTCCCTGGCCGAAATAAATCCGCTGGTGCTCACGCCTGACAAACAGGTTTTAGCCATTGACGGCAAAATGAATTTTGACGACAATGCTCTGTTCAGGCAACCGGAAATCCTCAAAATGCGCGAGGCTACTGAAGACGAAAAGAAAGAAATTGAAGCCAACGAAAAAGGACTTTCCTACATCAAACTCGATGGCAACATTGGTTGTATGGTAAATGGCGCCGGTTTGGCCATGGCTACCATGGACATGATAAAACTGTATGGCGGCGAACCGGCCAACTTCCTCGACATTGGCGGCTCTTCAAGCCCGCAAAAAGTGGTGGAAGCCATGAATATCCTGCTTAGCGACAGCAATGTAAATGCAGTGATGATTAATATTTTTGGCGGAATTACCCGTTGCGACGATGTGGCGCGGGGACTGGTAACCGCATTAAAAGAAATAGATACCGATATTCCGGTGGTCATCCGCTTGTCGGGCACCAACGCCAAAGAAGGCCTTGAGATAATAAGGGAATTTGGTTTGGCTACCGTTTCAACCATGAGCGAAGCAGCACAGAAAGCCATTGAGTTAAGCAGAGGGTGAGATCGAAGTTCAGTTTTTAAAATTTAAAGTTCAAAGATTAAAGTAATTTAGGAATGAGTATATTAATAAATAAAGAGACCAAAGTCTTGGTGCAGGGAATTACCGGACGTGACGGAGCGTTTCACACCTCAAAAATGAAAGATTACGGCACCAACATCATTGGTGGTATTTCACCCGGCAAAGGTGGCAGCGATGTCGGTGGCATCCATGTTTTTAATACGGTCGAAGAAGCTGTAAAAGCGACCGGCGCCAATGTATCAGTCATTTTTGTGCCTGCACCGTTTGCAGGCGATGCCATTCTGGAAGCCAGCTACGCCGGTGTTGAACTGGTGGTTTGCATTACCGAAGGCGTTCCGGTACAGGATATGATGAAAACCATGCCGGTACTAAAACAAAATGGCACCAAACTGATTGGCGCCAACTGTCCCGGTTTGATTACTCCCGGCGAATGTCTGATTGGTATTTTGCCCGGAATGATTTTCAAAAAAGGAAATGTTGGTTTGATTTCCCGCTCCGGCACACTCACTTACGAAGTGGTGAACATGCTTTCCGAAAGCGGTCTGGGACAATCGACCTGCGTGGGAATCGGCGGTGACCCGGTTTCGGGATTGTATTTTATCGACCTGCTTGAAATGTACGAAAACGATCCGGAAACCGATGCTGTTGTGTTGATTGGAGAAATTGGCGGCGACGCTGAAGAACAGGCTGCTGCCTACATTAAAGAAAAAATGACTAAACCGGTGGTGGCATTTATTGCCGGACAATCAGCTCCTCCCGGAAAACGTATGGGACATGCAGGCGCCATTATTTCAAGCGGCTCTGGTACTGCCGAAGAAAAAATAAAAGCTTTTAACGAAGCCGGCGTTCCGGTGGCCAACGAGCCAGGGAAAATTCCAGGATTGGTAAAAGAAAAGCTGGGAATTTAAAGCCTTTCTGAATCTGATTATAAGCAAAAAAAAGATAACCGGTTGCTAAAATTGCGACTGGTTTTTTTTTGAATATCCAAAATGTAAACTCTTAGTTATAATCCCGCCAGAATTTCATCAATACTGGATTTCACCTCCTCCAAATCTTTTTCAAAAGTGGTTTTAAAATCGTCCCATCCCTCAGGAGAAATGTTTTTAATTTGGTGCATACATTTGTTTACAGATGCCCGTTTTTCTTCAAACTCATCGATGGCTTCATTTTGGGCATCAGTAAGTTTTCCACCTTTTTCTTTAATTTTGTCATTCAACTCTCTGATTTTTTGATTAATACCGGAAAGTTCCTGATTTGCTTTGGCAAGCAATTCACTCTGTTCCTGTTTAAATTCTGCACTAATTTCCAGTTGGATTTCTTCGGCGCTTTTTTTCTGTCCGGTGCCGCAGCCCGATAAAACCACCAGAAGCAAACCTGAAAGCAGAATACCAAATGATTTTTTTAATGTTGACATGATTCTTTCGATTTTTGATTATAAAAAATTTTATTGATATTACGTTAACTATTTCTGAATGGTTATAGCGAATGAGTTTAAATCACCATTAAGCTTTTGGTTTCCTGACAAACCTCACGTTTTTTTCCTGTTTCGGTTCGTTTTTTTGCGCCCGTTTAAACCGAAATCATTTATTTTGCGATGTTTACAGGAATAGTTAATATGAACCGGAAACTGGCAACTGCCATTAAAGATTACGTTATCATCACCTTTGGACTGCTGCTGTTTGCCCTGGGCTGGTTGGTTTTCCTTATTCCGGCCGAAATTACCGGTGGAGGTGTCAGCGGAGTGGGCGCAGTGCTTTATTTTGCGGCCAAAATTCCGGTAAGTGTTACTTTTCTTTCAGTAAATGCAGTTCTGGTTTTGATAGCCATAAAAATTCTCGGAGCAAACTTTGGAGTAAAAACCATCTTCAGCATTTTAGTACTTTCCATGTTTTTCGCTGTTTTTCAGGGAATTGTAAAAGAACCCATTGTTGACGACATGTTTCTTTCTGCCGTTTTGGGAGGAATGGCTTGTGGCATTGGGCTGGGCGTGGTTTTTTCGCGTGGCGGAAGTACTGGCGGAACCGATATTTTTGCTATGATTGTAAACAAATACCGCAACATTAGTCCGGGCCGGATTATTCTTTACTGTGATGTAATCATAATTGCTTCATCCTATTTCGTATTTCAGTCGCCCGAGAAACTGGTTTACGGTTATGTTTCGATGTGGGTGGTTGCTTATTCTCTCGATTCGTTTTTAAGCGGAGCCAACCGGAGTGCACAAATGTTCATTGTTTCAAAAGAATACGAAAAAATTGCCGATTTTATCAATAATGAGACCATAAGAGGCGTTACTATATTAGAAGGAACAGGTTGGTACACGCGCGAAAATACCAAAATAATTATGTCGGTAGTTCGTAAAAAAGAAACCAGCCAAATTTTCAGAAAGATACGGGAAATTGATCCGGATGCATTTATTACCATGGGCAGTGTAATGGGTGTTTACGGAAAAGGATTTGATAAAATAAAAATGTAACAGAAATTTCAATGATTGGATATATACGCACAGCAATACCTTTGTTTGGATTGGTACTAATCCTTTTTTTCTCATTTTCATGTCAGCAGGTAAAGAAAAATAAAAATAAAGATCAGGCAGAAACTGATACCTTGATGCCGCCTCCTCCGCCCGTTTTAAAATATGGTTTGCCGGTCGATTCCTTTTTAATTGAAGATGGAACCGTTCGGCCAAACCAACATTTAAGCCACATTTTAAGTGACTACGGCGTGGGCATGGGAATTATTGATCAGATTGCCCGGCAGTCGCAAGAAGTTTTCGATGTGCGAAAAATACGGAGAGGAAACAGGTATTCCATTTTTCAAACGCCAGATTCAATAGCCCGGGCCCGGTATTTTATCTATGAAAATTCGGCTACCGATTATTTTGTTTTCGAGTTATTTGATTCGCTTAAAGTTTACCGGGGTGAAAAAGAAATTGAAACCAGACTTCGGACCGGCCATGGTGAAATTCAATCTTCGCTTTGGAACACGATGAAAGACAACGGTCTGGATCCGATGCTGGCACTCCGGCTTTCCGATATTTACGCCTGGTCAATCGATTTTTATGCTATCCAGAAAGGTGATCGGTTTCGGGTTATTTATGAAGAGTTATTTGTGGATTCAATCTCGATAGGAATTGGAAATATATACGCCGTTCAATTTGACCATGTTGGTTCTGAAAACTACGCCTTCCGGTTTTTCCAGGACGACCGCTTCGATTATTTTGATGAAGAAGGACAGAGCCTGCGCAAAGCTTTTTTAAAGTCGCCACTTGAATTTTCTGCCCGAATCAGTTCGCGTTTTTCGCACAGCCGGTTGCACCCGGTTTTACGCATTCGCCGGCCTCACCACGGAGTTGATTATGCCGCACCCACAGGCACACCGGTAAGAACCATTGGCGACGGGACTGTAATAACACGGGCTTACCAGGCTGGTGGTGGCGGTAATTATTTAAGAATAAAGCACAATTCTGTTTACACTACAACTTACATGCACCTTCAGGGTTTTGCCAAAGGTATTGTTCAGGGAGCACGGGTTCAGCAGGGTCAGGTCATTGGATTTGTGGGAGCTACCGGACTGGCAACCGGACCGCACCTCGATTTCAGGGTTCATAAAAACGGTACACCGGTTGATCCGCTTAAAGTGGAAGCACCTCCAGTAGAACCGGTACACGAAAGCCGCATGCCTGAATATCTGGTGCAAAAAGATTCCTTATTAAATGAATTGCAAAAAATCAGGTGGGATGTAGAAGTATTGGCCGGAACAATTCCTGATTAAAGCGATTCAAATTTCATGGAAATAAAAAAAACATTATAACATTTTGCTTGTTTATTCAATTTAATAGAACAAGATAATATTTGAATAACCAGCAAAAAAATTAATTTTGCCCAACAATTAAATAAGTAATTCAAAATGAACAAAATGAGATTTATACTGATATTTGGGTTGGTAATAATTTTTTCATCGTGTGTAAGAAATAAAAGCGGACAGGTTACTCAAACTGCCATGCCGGAAAACCAAAATGTTTTTGAAGTTTCAGAAGTACTTCAGGCAAACAGTTACTCTTACCTGAAAGTGAAAGAAAACGGAGGCGAACGGTGGATAGCTGTTACCAAACAGGAAATTGAACCCGGTGAAGTTTATTATTACGACGAGGCTTTGCAATTGACCGACTTTCAGAGTAAAGATTTGGATCGCACATTTGATGTGATTTATTTCGTGAATCAAATCAGCAAAAATCCCATAAGCGGAAATTCAATGGGAGCGATGCATGGGATGGGCGGAATGACAGGAAATCCTCACTCTGGCAAAATAGAATCAGGACAAAAAAGCAACATTCAACTGGAAAAAGCAGAAAGTGAGGTCACCATTGCTGAAATTTTTGGCAACCGGGCCGATTTTTCCGGAAAAGAAATTGAAATAAGGGGTGTTGTTGTGAAAGTGAATAAACAAATTATGGGCAAAAACTGGGTTCATATTCAGGACGGCACAAACAGCAACGGCAAATTCGATTTAACCATTACTACACAAGATTTGGCAGAAGTGAATGACGAGGTTACTTTTAAAGGAAAAATCACCCTGGAAAAAGATTTTGGTTCGGGCTACTCCTACGATGTGATTATGGAGGAAGCCACCCTGGTAAATAAAACCACTGCCAAAATTTCGCTGTAACTGAATTAACTTTTCAACCCTTTAAACAGGGTCTGTTTAGACCCAATCAGTGATGACCTGGCATATAAAGTTCCCGGATATTCATATAAAAATCCAGCGTTTTATCAGGTTTCTCAACTGCTTCAGGAATGGGCATGTTGGAAAAG
The DNA here is from genome assembly GCA_019429205.1 of Mariniphaga sp. GTDB lineage: Bacteria > Bacteroidota > Bacteroidia > Bacteroidales > Prolixibacteraceae > Mariniphaga. Next base: position 26,540 of record JAHYIT010000026.1, read on the forward strand.
GCCTGGAAATAAAGCAGACAGGAATTCCGCCACCAAACGGCTTCCTTTTCCTGTATTCCAAGCAGAGATTCCACATACCCGAACCGTTCAAAATCCACATAATCTTTTAGCGAATCCCAGGTTTTCTGCATTTTTCGTACGCCATCTACTCCTTTCTGATACCTGAAGGCCATTTCATTCCAAAGTGTATTTCCTGATTTTACGCGGTAATCCCACGGTACACGGTGAAACCAAAGCAGGTATTCCTCAGGACAGGTTTCATTATTGTCGAAAAGTTTAGCAACCGGTTCGTGGTATTGCCCAACCGCATTACTTCCTGCAGAAGTACGATCAAAACCAATACTATCGGGCGATGCCCTGTGGTAATAAATTGCTGTCCAGTCGGGGCGCCTGCCATCCACCCACGGGCCGGGTCCGTGGTGATGACCGGCTGCCATAATGTGGTGCAGCCCCAGCGGTGTCATGTAATTCACACAAATTTCCCGCGATTTCAGCATCATTTCTTTTACCGGTTTCACAAAGCCGCTGTTTTTTGTAAATGTCATTTTAATCCATTCGTCTGCAATTTCATGTGAACCGAGATATGGATTCCAGGCCAGCCTGCCAAACGCATACCAGTTGGCCTGTCCGAACGTATGCCCGGTCCAGTTCCGGTCGGTGCCTATATTGGAAACACCGGCCATGCCGGTCAGTTTCTGTCCTAAAAGTGAACCATCAATTGTTTTGGCCACCGTTGAACCTTCACCTTTGACGTGTGTATCAAATTGCAAACACTCTTCGTAAAGCGGCGCGAGGTAAACCAAATGGGTTGAAAAACCAAGGTATTCCTGAGTAACCTGAAACTCCATCATCAGGTTTGTTTTTTCCATTCCCCCAAATAGAGGGTGAAAAGGTTCGCGCGGCTGAAAGTCGAGCGGACCGTTTTTAACCTGCACAATCACATTGTCGCGGAACTTGCCGTCGAGCGGTTTAAACTCGTTGTAAGCTTGTTTGGTGCGGTCTTCCGGCACATGCTGGTCGTAAACAAAAGCACGCCACATCACAATCCCACCGTGAGGAGCCACAGCATCGGCCAGCATGTTTGCTCCTTCGGCCTGGGTACGGTTGTAGTTATGCGGACCGGGTTGACCTTCGGAATCGGCTTTCACCAGAAATCCGCCAAAATCGGGAATGTAGCTGTAAACTTCTGCCACTTTCTTTTTCCACCATTCCTGAACTTGTTTATCAAGCGGATCGGCGGTTGGCAGTTTATCCAATTCCATTGGCGCACTGAACCGGGCTGTAAGGTAAACTTTCAACCCATAAGGACGAAATGCATCGGCGAGCGCTTTCACTTTTTCGAGGTAAACCGGCGTTAAAATCTGTGCATTGGCGTTTACGTTGGTCAGAGCAGTTCCGTTAATCCCAATGGAAGCATTTGCCCGGGCATAGTCGATATACCGCGGATGAATAACCTCAGGCAAACGAAACCAGTCCCACAGCGAAAAGCCGGCATAACCCCGCTCCACAGTGCGGTTGAGGTTGTCCCAGTGATTCAAAATTCGGATTTGTGTTTTCGGAGAATCCACAACGTTGATATCTGAAAGCGGCTGTTCCTGCTGCAAAATCTGCAAAAAACGGAAAACACCATAAAGAAGTCCGATATCGGTATTTGCAGTAATTATCAAATTATTGTTTTCGGTTTGCCTTAAAATAAAACCTTCGGCGCCAATATTTTGTAATTCCTGTGCGTTGGCGTTATCTTTTATCACTTCAAAAGCATGGGGCAATCCAATAGCCAAATTACCAACACCTTTAAACGTTTCAGTGAATGCAGGCCGGATACCCAGCATTTTTGAAAGACCGGTTTCCAGTTCATTTCTGGCCGCTTTCAGGGTTGGAGTTTCGGCATTTATAACGATATTTTTTATCTGGCTTTGGTAGCTCTGAAGCAAAACTGCGTTTTCAACCGGTGCGTAGCGCAACCACAAGTTGTAGCCGTCTTCTGAAAAAGCAGAAAGAGTGCACAACAATAAAATAACCAAAAAAAAAGTTTTCATATCACAGATTCATTAGTTTAAGACAAAAATAGTTTTTTGACTGAGAATGGAAAAACAGAACAACAGAACAAATCATAAATTTCACCAGCCAAACGGAATGATTTTGGATTAATTTTCACATTTTTGTTGCAATTTGATTAACAAGGGTATTGTAAAATTAAAATGATGATTGAACAACTAACCATTATTACTTCAGACCAGATTGATAATTTGACCACGTTAACTCTTCGGTTTGCTTTTAACCTTGTGGCAACTTTTGTTATCGTTGTGCTACTGTACGCCCGAATCAGCAAACGAAAAGAGTTCTATTTCAGTTATTTTGCAATCAGCATTGCCGTTTTTTTACTGGTTTATCTGCTTGAAAGTGTAACACTGGAACTGGGTTTTGCGTTGGGATTATTTGCCATATTTGGCATCATCAGGTACCGTACCGATACCATTCCGCCAAAAGAAATGACTTACCTGTTTATCATCATAGCTGTTTCGGTCATTAACGCCTTATCGAAAGAATATTTGGGATATATGGAGCTCGCTTTTGTAAACATTCTGCTTATAGGAGCTTTATGGGGCCTGGAAAATATTCTGATGATGCGCCCGGAAAACTCTGTGGTTATTATTTACGATAAAATTAAAAACCTGCACAAAGAGAACGAAACAATGTTACTGGAAGATTTGGAAGAACGCACAGGGGTTAAAATAAAACGGTACCACGTGGAACAAATCAATTACCGGAGAAAAGTGGCCGAAATAACGATTTTCTTCGACAGCAACGGGAATTCAAAAATGGAGACCAAATGAAACGAATCTTATTTATAATCATCTTGTTCATAGTTGGCACCTCTGCGGGTTTTTCAAAAACTGAAAAATTTGGAACCTGGATTGAACTGGAATTCAGAAAAGATTTCCTTAAAAAATTTTCGTTTAGCATTGTACCCGAGTTGAGGTTTCAGGATCAGTTTCAATTGGATGAATACATGGTACAGGGAAAACTTTCTTATGATGTTTTTTCCTTTTTTTCTTTGGCAGGCACTTACCGGGTTGGCATAGAAATTAAAAATAAGGGAAATGTATCATACAGCCGGTTTGCGCTCGATGCACAGGCTTCAAAAGAAATAAACCGTTTCGAGGTATCTTTGCGCGGAAGATTTACCAACTTCTCCGAGTTAGAAAATGAAAACTCAAGCAAATATATCAGACCAAGGGTGAAACTGGAATACAGAACCAAAGGCAAAAGAATCAGGCCATATACAAGTTACGAACTATTTCAAAACCTTACAAAGGCAGAGATGCAAAAATCGAGGTTTGATGTTGGATTCACCCGCCGTTTGGGAGACTTGCACAGAGTGGGGCTTTATTATCGCCTTCAGGATTATTTCACCGATAAGGCTTCCATTCATATTTTGGGAATTGAGTACCGGCTGAGGTTTTGATTCTGCAAATTATTCAGCAGGTGACCTTCAGACACCTGCTGAATTGTGAAAAAAGCTATTTATTCATTTCTGCAAAATACTTGTAAAACAGCGGAATGGTTTTTATTCCGTTATAAAACTGTTCCAGCGGATAGTTTTCGTTGGGTGAGTGGATAGCGTCGGATTCGAGGCCAAAACCCATAAGCACAGATTTTATTTCCAGAATCTCTTCGAAAGTGGAAATAATGGGGATACTTCCGCCCGAACGAACCGGCACAGGCCGTTTGCCGTAAACATCGGTATAAGCTTTTTCAGCAGCCTGGTAGGCTGGAATATCAATAGGGCAAACATAACCCTGGCCGCCATGCAACGGCGTAACTTCAACCTTTACAGACTTTGGCGCAATGCTTTCGAAGTGATTTTTAAAAAGTTCTGCAATTTTTTCATGATCCTGATTGGGTACCAAACGGGTTGAAATTTTTGCATACGCTTTTGACGGTAAAACAGTTTTAGCTCCCTCACCTGTGTAGCCGCCCCAAATTCCGCACACATCAAACGATGGACGAATGCCTGTGCATTCAGTCGGCGTATAACCTTCTTCCCCTGCCAGCTCCTCAACATCAATAGCTTTTTTGTATTCTTCCACATTAAAAGGTGCACGCCCTAAAAGTTCACGTTCTTCGGCAGAAACTTCCAGTGCATCATCATAAAAACCGGGAATTGTAATTTTGCCCCGTTCGTCCACCATTTTGTCAATCATGGAGCAAAGTACGTTAATTGGGTTGGCCACAGTTCCGCCAAATAAACCGGAATGCAGGTCGCGGTTGGGTCCGGTAACTTCTACCTGCCAATAGGCCAGACCACGCAACCCTGTTGTAATGGAAGGAATGTTAGCAGCAATCATCGAGGTGTCGGAAACCAAAATCACATCGGCCTTCAGCATTTCCGTATGTTCTTCACACCATTTGCCCAGGTTTGGCGAACCGATTTCCTCCTCGCCTTCAATCATAAATTTCACGTTACAGGGCAATGTGTTTGTTTTTACCATCAGTTCGAATGCTTTGGCGTGCATCATTCCCTGGCCTTTGTCGTCGTCGGCGCCACGGGCCCAAATTTTTCCATCACGGATTTCAGGTTCAAAAGGATCGGTAATCCATTTTTCAATGGGATCGACCGGCATCACATCCATGTGAGAATAAACCAGAACAGTAGGCAATGCCGGATCAATAATTTTTTCTCCATAAGTAACCGGGTTTCCTGCTGTTTCAAATATTTCGGCTTTACCTGCACCAGATTTCAGCAACAATTCTTTCCAGTAATCTGCGGCTTTGTACATATCGGGTTTGTGGTTTTTAACTGAACTAATTGACGGAATCCGCAACAATCCAAAAAGCTCTTCCAAAAACCTTTCTTTGTTTTTTTGGATGTAATTATTGATAATTTCCATAGTATAAAAATTGAATTTTCGTTTAAAATAAATGATTCGGAAAAAATACTGTTTTCTTGTTGAATAGAAAACGTAAAATGTCATAAAAACAAAGGGCAGCCTGAAAATGACTGCCCTTCAATATTATTGAACCAAAAACTTTAATTCACAATTCCCTGGAACCGTGGATTGTTAAAATATTTGGCAAATTCCAGGTCGGTTTTTGCTTTTGCTTTCATATCCGCATTGTATTCAACGGCTTTACCTAAACTTTCGAATAACAGATTTTCACGTGCGGTGCGGGCGCCTATTACTGCTTTCAGGTATTCTTTCATAAAGCAGTTGGGGCGGACAAATGCTTCCAAATCACGCAGTGCGCCGTTGTTGTCACCAGCCAGTATTTTAGCCAAACCGGTATTTACATCCTGGAAGTCGCTGAAATAGCGAACAGCCTGGTCGTAATTTGCTTTTTTAAGGCTAACGATGCCAAGGTTGTAGTTTACTTCTTTACCAGATCCCGAAGCAGCACCGAACAGAGTTTCTGCTTCTGCCACTTTATTTTCGTAAAGAGCAACTGCACCCAGGTTATTTTTTACAATAGGCTCATCGTTTTTCAGGGTTTCAGCTTTTTCAAACAACGGTTTTGCTTCGTTGTATTTCATTTGTTTAACCAAAACATAGCCAGCGTTGTTAGGGCCGCGCCAGTCGCTCGGGTAAACTTTAATGAACGAATTGTAAATTGAAAGCTGCTCGTTAAGATCTTCAAACAATGTGGCGGCATATAACAGTTCTGCAGGATTCAATGAAGCCGGGTCAGATTTTGCCATGGCCTTCAATTCTTCATCAGTTTTTCCAATTAGTTCAACACTGGTGAGCAGTTTTGCACGACGCAGTTCAGGAAGAATTGTTTCTGCCAGCTCAGTGAATGTTTCCGAAAGGTTTCTGATTTCCCGTTCGCGCACTTCAGGATCGCTGTACATGGAAAGTACACGCAAAATTAATTCTTTATCCTGAATATTTGATTGTTCGAGTTTTTCCCTGAAACCATCCCAGTCTTCCGGAGTGTATTTTGTTCTCAGGTTTACATCAACTCCAAGTTCTTTTAACCTGCCAGCCAAAAAATCGGAAGAAGTGTCTTTACGTTTTCCTGCCAGTTCAGTATTAAAATCGATACTGCCGTCGGGTGATGCATAAGCTGAAACCTCAACCCCTTTCAGATCGATACGTTCTTCTTCGTTTGCTTTTTGCGTGTATTGCAAATAAGCAGTTACATCCTCAGCTGTAATTTCCTCATTACGAATATTTGCGCGGTTAATGAGGTAATGTATGTCAGCCAGCATTTCGTCGGGAACAATTCTCTGGAACGGATCGATATTGGGATCGTATTTCCCTGAATTGTTTACTTCACGTCGTACACCCAAAATTGCCTTCGGAAAATTAGCCACCATGGTACTGGTTGCAATAACGCCATCGGCAATTTTAATGGGATCAAAATCAAGTGTTTTTGCACCTTTTGAAGCCGTAATATTTACAAAGAGTTCTGATTTTCTCATACCCTCTTTAAAATCGGCAGCGTCTTTATAACTATAGGTTCCTCCTGCATTGTAACTAATTACCCTGTTGTTCCCCTGAACTTTTTCTCCCTGAAGGGAAACCGGGCTAAAATTGGTTTGGCCACCATCGTATTTTAAAACCGGCGTGGCGGTTAATGTGGCTTTTTTATCGAAATACTTTACAGGAAACCTTCCGTCAACAGTCAAATCAACTTCTCCTGCATGGGTCTCCAACACCTCGGGTGTAACTTTAAACTGAATCTGATCAGCATTTTTTTTCATCTTTTTTAACCCTGCACAACCCGATAGCAGCACAGCAGTTAATGCAAACAGAATCAACGTTTTTAATCTAAAATTTTTCATAACATACCGAATTATTTATTTGAATTAATATTATTTCCCTCTACAGGCAAAAATAGTAAGCTTTTTTATTTCAGGAAATGAATTGATATAAATTTAAGACAATATCAACCGATTTGTGCCTAATTTATAATCACTTTTGAAAAGCGTTTCTTTAATAAGTTCAAAATGATTCGGATTTTTCACAAAATCAATTTGATTTACATCTATAATGAGAATTGGAAATGAGACAATTCCTTTAAAATAACTGAAATATCCCGCACTAATTTTTTCCAGGTAACCAGACGAAATATCCTTCTCATAATCCCGTCCCCTGTTTTTTATGTTTTCGAGCAGTTTTGAGGTATCTGCATGTAAAAAAACATATAAATCAGGTTTTGGAATGTTATCGGCAACCATTTTGAAAATTTGACTGAAAAGACGGTACTCATCTGTTTTTAGCGTATTTTGAGCAAAAATAGCCGTTTTTGCAAAATAATAATCAGCAATTGACAGCGGGTGAAAAAGATCGAGGTTCAAAACTTCTTTTTTTAACTGGTTGTACCTGTCGGCTAAAAAAGAGAGTTCGAGTGAAAAAGAATACCGCTCCTGGTCTTTATAGAATTTGGGCAAAAACGGATTGTCGTCAAACTGTTCCAGGATGAGTTTGGCATTTAAATCATTAGCCAGCATTTTTGCAAGAGTTGTTTTTCCAGATCCAATGTTTCCTTCAATAACTAAATACTTCATAAGCAGCCTGTAAAATTTTACATGAGTTTCTTGTGTAATCTGACCTTTGCATCCTTTCTGATACCCCAAACATAGCCGGCAAATAAACCGGCAACAAATCCCAAAGTAAGCATCATCCAGTCCCAGGCAGGGAAAATTATCATTAACAGGTATCCCAGCAAAAGTCCGGCTACCATTCCAAAAAACGAAAGCAAATAAGTAAAATAAAACGGGGGGAAAAAACCATGTACTTTTTGCATATGGGTGGACAACCTGCTTATTATGCGGTCGTATTCCCTGCGCGATTTTCCCGGAACCTGGATGGCTTCGTTAATTTTTCCGTTGATTTCGGCAATGTTCAGTTTTTCTTTCTCGCAGGCCGGGCAACTTTTCGACAAATGACCTACCCTTTCAATATTTCGTTTGAATTCCTCAATTCTGAAAAACCTTAAATCGCGCTGTTTTATTCCTTGCAGACTTTCATCAAGCTGCGAAATTAGCTGTTTTGACCAATCATCCATTTCTCAAATATTTTCGACTTAAAAATAGCAAATAAAAAAAAGCCGCCCAATGAATGAACGGCTTCTGTAAAAAAAAAAATATATCGTATAAATTAATTATCGCGGCGTGGCCTTTGATAATCTCTTCGGTCGCTGTCACGGCGATCATTGTCACGGCGGTTAAAATCCCTGCGGTCTCCTCCTCCACGTCGGTTATCATCCCGGCGGCCTCCATCTCTATGGGGTGGCCTGTCGCCACGAGGCGGACGTTCTACATAACCTTCAGGTTTTGGAAGTAAAGCTTTTCGTGACAATTTAAGCTTACCGGTTTTTTCATCCACTCCAATCAGTTTCACTTCAATCTCATCGCCCTCTTTTATAAAATCTTCAGCCGATTCAACCCGCTCCCATGCCATTTCTGAAACGTGCAGCAGGCCGTCTTTTCCCGGAATAACTTCAACAAAAGCGCCAAAAGAAACGACCGACTTTACTTTGCCTTTATACACCTCTCCCACTTCAGGAACAGCAATAATGGTTTTAATCCGTTTTTTGGCAGCTTCAATGGCATCAATTCCGGCACCCGAAATTTCAACCATCCCTATGTCACCAACCTCTTCGATAGCAATCACGGTTTCGGTTTCCTGCTGAATAGCCTGAATAATTTTCCCGCCAGGACCAATGATTGCACCAATCATATCTTTTGGAATTTCAATCACTTCAATGCGTGGTACATTCGGTTTGAAATCTGCACGTGGTTCAGAAATCACTTCCATCATTTTATTCAGAATGTGCAACCGGCCTTCTTTTGCCTGCAATAAGGCTTGCGAAAGAACCTCGTATGGAAGTCCGTCCACTTTTATATCCATTTGAGTAGCTGTAATTCCGTTTACCGTTCCGGCTACTTTAAAATCCATGTCGCCCAGGTGGTCTTCATCGCCCAGAATATCAGAAAGTATGGCGTATTTGTCAGAACCTTTATCGGTAATCAATCCCATAGCAATTCCCGACACCGGCCTTTTTATTTTCATGGCCGAATCCATCATGGCCATTGTTCCGGCACAAACCGTTGCCATGGATGACGATCCGTTCGATTCAAGAATGTCGGATACAATACGTACCATGTACGGAAAATCCTCTGGAATCATTCGTTTCAATGCGCGGTGGGCCAGGTTTCCGTGGCCCACTTCCCGACGGCTAAGTCCTCTTGGAGTGCGCGGTTCGCCTACACAGAAGGGAGGAAAATTGTAATGCAGCAGGAATTTTTCTTTTCCCTGAACCGTTACATTATCGATGATTTTTTCATCCATTTTGGTTCCCAGTGTAACTGAGGTCAGCGACTGGGTCTCACCCCTGGTGAACAAAGCTGAACCATGAGAACCGGGCAGGTAATCCACCTCTCCCCAGATTGGCCTGATCTCGTCTGTTTTACGGCCATCGAGCCTGATTTTATCGTCAAGGATCATGCGGCGCATGGCTTCTTTTTCCACATCGTGGAAATATCTTTTTATCAGCTTTTCATGCAATTCAATGTCAATCTCTTCATTTTCGGCATTAGTTTCCTTGTAGGCTTCAATGTATTCATCGCGAATTGTTTTAAAACCGTCCGTCCGTTCCTGTTTGCTGGTTTGCTGTTTGGCCAGGTCATAACATTTATCGTATAACTCAGCTTTTACCTTTTCACGCAATGCTTCATCGTTGGTTTCGTGGCTGTATTCGCGTTTAACAACACCCAGTTCAGCCGCAAGTTCTTCCTGAACTTTGCAGTGTTTTTTAATCTCTTGATGTGCAAATTTAATGGCCTCCAGCATATCCTCTTCAGAAACTTCGTTCATTTCACCTTCCACCATCATGATGTTGTCATACGAAGCGCCAACCACCATTTCGATGTCGGCTTCCTTCAACTGCGAATAGGTAGGATTGATAATGAATTCGCCATTCACACGCGCCACCCTCACTTCAGAAATTGGCGTTTCAAAAGGAACATCAGACACTGCAATGGCAGCCGAGGCTGCAAGTCCCGTCAGTGCATCGGGCAGGTCTTCTTTGCTTGCTGAAATTAAAGTGAGCATTAATGCTGTTTCCGCGTGATAGTCTTCGGGAAAAAGCGGACGCAGTGCACGGTCAACAATTCTTGCAGTTAAAATTTCTTCATCAGACGGACGCCCTTCGCGTTTCAAAAATCCGCCGGGGAAACGCCCCGCTGCTGAAAATTTTTCGCGGTAATCAACTGTAAGTGGCATAAAATCCACATCTTCTTTTGCCTCTTTTGCTGAAACGACTGTTGCCAGCATCATGGTTTCACCCATGCGAACCACCACCGACCCGTCGGCCTGTTTGGCCAGTTTACCGGTTTCTATGGTAATCGTCCTGCCATCGGCAAGTTCGATTGTTTTTGTTGTTGCGTTTACCATAATTTTTTTCAATAAATTCAAAATGTTTATAAATTACAATGGGTGGTGAGGTTTTGCAATATACAAAAAAGAAAGGCAACTCAAACATTGCCTTTCCATTATTTTTTATTTACGCAGTTTCAGTTTTTCGATGATTGCGCGATACCGTTCAATATCTTTTTCCTTTAAATAATCGAGCAGCCTGCGCCGCTTACCAACAAGCTTAATTAGCGATCTTCGCGTACTGAAATCTTTTTTGTTGCTTTTCAGGTGTCCTGTGAGGTGGTTAATCCTGTAAGTAAACAAGGCAATTTGTCCTTCGGAACTACCTGTGTCTTTTTCGTCTTTGCCAAATTGGGCAAAAAACTCCTGTTTTTTTTCCGGTGTTAAATACATCTTTAAAATTTTTAATTATACCATGTTTAAGCCGCAGCATCGCGATAGATAGAAACGGCTTAAAATTACCGGGCGCAAAAATAGATAAAAGAATTTGATTTTCAAACCAAAAAAATTGGCTTTGAGCATTTTAGTGAAACAACCTCTAAATCAATTTCAAATACGCCTCTTTAATCTCTTTATACGTTTCTTCGCTTATTCGGTAAAGCGGAGAACGCAGTTCGTTCTGAATAGTTCCCTGCATGTGCATCAACGCTTTAATACCGCCTGGATTTCCTTCTTTAAAAATAAGTTTAAAAAGGTCTATCAATTCGAAATGCAATTCCCTGGCTTCATCGTATTTTCCTTCCAGTGCCAGGTGAATTAACCTGCTGAGTTTACCGGGAAGCGCATTGGCAATCACCGAAATTACACCTATTCCTCCAATGGAAATAATTGGCAGCGCCAGGACATCGTCGCCGGAAATAACTGAAAAATTTTCCGGTGTATATTTATTAATACGCGTAATTTGCGAAAGAATACCAGATGCCTCCTTTACGGCAACAATTTTTTCTGAAGTTTCGGCCAGGCGCACTACGGTTTCGTATTCCAAATTCACACCGGTTCGCGACGGCACGTTGTATAAAATAATAGGGACCGGCGAAACTTTTGCAATGGCCGAATAATGCCTGAACATTCCTTCCTGCGATGGTTTGTTGTAATATGGCGTAACAATAAGCAGTCCTGCTACACCATCAAAATCAAACTTTTCAATTTGTTTAATGATTTTTCGGGTATCGTTTCCGCCCATTCCCACAACAACCGGCAATCCGGATGAATGCTTTTTTATAAATTCTCCTACTTCCTTTTTTTCTTCAGCCGTCAAAGTAGCTGTTTCAGCAGTGGTTCCAAGCGCCACCAAATAATCCATGCCACCTTTAACCTGGTTATCAATTACTTTTCCCAGTGCATTAAAATCAATTTTATTTTCTTCGGTGAAAGGTGTAACTAATGCAACACCTGCACCTTTAAACGGATGATTCATATTAATTTGATATTATTAAGTTGCCGAATATAAAGAATTTGTTGACTGGCAAGATACATTGCATCCTGTTTTCCTTTTATATTAATGTTGAGGTCATAAAAGTTGTTCTCTTTGGGCGACCAGCCAACCTTAAAACGAGCCTTGCTTAAAGCGGTAAGGTAATCGAGTAAAAGATTTTGCTCCAGTGCAATGTTAAGCAATAAGTCAAATTCTGTATTTAAAAAATCTTCAACAATTCCTTTTTTGGGAAAACCCAGCCAGTTGGTGTCTTTTGGTGTAATGGTATTGTTACCGGCCTCAACAGCAGGATTTTGAGCATAAACACATATATTCCGAAAAATAATCAGAGCATGTGAAAAATGTTCATGAAGAAACTGGTAAGCCTCTTTTTGCTGGGGCTGCCACAACACAGCAACTTTCCTGATGGACTCAGGATGAGGCAACTTCACATGGCGTTCAAGCGCAGTCGCCTTTTGCTGAAGTCTCCGATATGCATATTTTTCAATTAGCTTTTTTCCCATTATTGCAAAGGTAATGATTGTTACTAAGAATCACGAATCTCCCAGCATCTTCAAAAATTCTTCTTCTGAAATAATGGGGATGCCAAGTTTATCTGCTTTTTCAAGTTTGCTGGGCCCCATGTTTTCGCCAGCCAGCACATAGCTGGTTTTTTTTGAGATGGAACCTGCATTTTTACCACCGTTCTGCTCAATCAGCCCCTTTAACTCATCCCGCGAATGTTGTTCAAACGTACCTGAAATCACGATACTCAGTCCTTTCAGCTTTTCGGTACGATCACTTAGCAATTCTTCACTCACCTGAAACCGAAGTCCCTGCTTTTTCAGGAATTCAATCATTTCGATGTGCTCCGGTTTCGAAAAGAAATCAAGAATACTTTCGGCAATCCGTTCGCCAATTTCATCAATTTCTGTCAATTCCTCTTTTGTTTTAAGTCGGAGATAATCTATGGAATGTAACTCTTTGGCCAGTTTTTTGGCTACCGTTTCGCCAACATAACGGATTCCGAGAGCGAACAGCACACGTTCAAACGGCGCTTTTTTTGATTCCTCCAGTCCGTCGAGAATGCGTTGTGCCGATTTTTCGCCCATCCGTTCCAAACCAGCCAGTTGTTCTTTTTTCAGCAGGTAAAAGTCTGCAATACTTTTGGCCAGTCCCTGGTTGTAAAGCAACTCAATAGTCTCCTGTCCCAGCCCGTCAATGTCCATCGCTTTCCGGCCTGCAAAATGCTCCATTTTCCCTTTAATCTGAGGCGGGCAACCGGTCTCGTTGGGACAGTAATAAGCGGCTTCCCCTTCGTTGCGCACCAGTGGTGTTCCGCACTCCGGGCATTTTTCAATGAATTCCACCGCCTGTGCCATGGGGTGCCTTTTTCCGGCATCCACGCCGGTAATTTTCGGAATAATTTCACCGCCTTTTTCCACAAAAACGGTATCGTTCAAATGCAAATCGAGGTTTTTGATGATATCGGCATTGTGTAGCGATGCGCGTTTTACAACAGTTCCTGCAATCTGCACCGGTTCGAGGTTGGCTACCGGAGTTACGGCGCCGGTGCGGCCCACCTGATATAAAACTGATTTCAGAACGGTAGCCGCACTTTCCGCCTTAAACTTATAGGCAATGGCCCAGCGCGGCGACTTGGCAGTAAAACCCAGTTCCTCCTGCAGCCTGCGTGAGTTCACTTTTATCACCACCCCGTCAGTGGCCACAGGCACTTTATGGCGTTCAACATCCCATTTGTGCAGGTAACTGAATACCTCATCCAGATTGCGGCACAACTGCGTGGCATCCATAATTTTGAACCCCCACTCGCTGGCCTTTTTTAAATTTTCATAATGACCATCAGCAGGCAGATTATCGCCCATCAGCGAATAAAAATAGGCATCCAGTTTGCGAGAGGCCACCATAGAAGGATCTTGCATTTTCAGCGTGCCGGCGGCCGAGTTACGCGGATTGGCAAAAAGCGGTTCGCCAGCTTCCTGCCGCTGTTTGTTCAACTCCTCAAACACCTGAAACGGCATCACAATTTCACCCCTGATTTCAAAAACCTCCGGATAATCATCTCCACGCAGCGAAAGCGGAACCGAGCGAATGGTCCGCACGTTGGAGGTTACATCGTCGCCTTTTACGCCGTCGCCACGTGTAACAGCACGCACCAGTTTCCCTTTTTCATAAAGTAAACTGATGGAAGAACCATCGAATTTTAGTTCGCAAACATATTCAAAATCTTCGTCGATGAGCTTTTTAATGCGGCTGTCGAAATCTGTAATTTCGCCTTCGGAATAGGCATTGTTGAGCGACAACATCGGATAGCGGTGCTCCACCTGCTCAAACGCCTTACTGATGTCGCTCCCCACCCGCTGTGTTGGCGAATACGGGTCAAAAAATTCAGGAAACTCCGTTTCCAGCTTTTCCAGTTCGCGCAGTTTCATGTCGAAATCGAAATCGCTGATTTCAGGTTGTGCCAGCACATAGTATTTGTAATTGTGTTCTTCCAGCTCTTTTCGCAGTTCAGTTATTTTCCGGTAAGCTACCTCACGTTCCATTTATATGTATTAATTTCGATCTTTATTGAATAAAAATAAAAGGTAAAAATACGGAAGATTTCTTTTTCAGTTTAAACAATTTTGGATTGAATTTCTTTTTATTAAAAAAAGACACAAAACAAAAAGTCTTGATACTTGATACGAATAATCTTAATACTCAAAAAAATGGCATTTACACTGAAAATCGGAGAAAAAGCAAAAGATTTTAACCTCCCGGCCACCGACGGGAAATCCTATTCCCTCAATAGTTTCAAGGATGCAAAATACCTGGTGGTGTTTTTCACCTGCAACCATTGCCCGTATGTTATTGGCAGCGACGAAGTGACCCGGCAAACTGCCGAAAAGTACAAAGACAAAGGCGTGGTGTTTGTTGGCATTAACTCCAACAGCGCCAACACCTATCCGGAAGACGATTTCGACCACATGAAAAAACGGATGGAAGAACACAAATTTCCGTGGAAATATTTGCGCGACGAATCGCAGGAAGTGGCGCTGGCTTACGGGGCGCTGCGCACGCCGCATTTTTATGTGTTCGACGAAAACCGCAAACTGATTTACACCGGCCGCGGTGTTGACCATCCTCGCGACACATCAAAAATGACGGTGAACGATCTGGATCGCGCATTGGATGAACTCACTTCCGGAAAACCGGTTTCGGTACCTTTGACCAATCCCATTGGCTGCAACGTGAAATGGGAAGGCAAAGACAAACACTGGATGCCGGCGGAAGCTTGTGATTTGGTTTTGTAATTTTTGCTTTGCCTTAATCCCAATCTGCGTGTAAAGTGGTAATTTCAACCATTTCTGAACATGAATGAATAATTTGAACTACTTCAAACAAACGGATTTTTTTATTTCATGGTTGGAAGTTATTTGTTGCAAAAGGGTAATTTGTCACAAATTTCATAACTTTGATAAAAATTGGAAAAATGATAGTTGAACGAATAAATAATGAAATTTTGGTGAGATTATCACCTCAAACAAATACCGCCGATTTGCAAGACATGTTAGACTATTTGAAGTATAAAGAATTAGTTTCAAAGTCTAAAGCAAAACAAAGTGATATTGATGAGTTAGCTAAAAAAGTTAATCGCTCAATGATGGAGAAAGTCAGGAGGGAGAGAGAATAAATCTTATCATGAAATTTGTCATCGATACAAATATAGTATTCAGTGCAATACTTAATCCTGATAGTCCGATTGGGCAAATAATTCTTAATGGTTCAAAGTATTTTCAGTTTTTATCTATCGGATAATTAACAAACGAGATTGACAACCATGAAGATAGAATATTAAAAATTAGCGGATTAAGCAAGACAGATTACAAAAAAGTTTATGAATTAATAAAATTAAAAAGCAAATTAAAATCAAATAAACCTTTTAAAAGATGAAAAAATTATCAGTACTGTTCCTTTCAGTTTTATTGGCAACACTTGTTGCCAGCGCCCAGAAACCAGATGGTTTTTACGGTATGTGGACCATTGAAATTGAAGGCGGCTCGGTGGGCTGGCTTCAGGTGTTTGAAAACAACGGGTTCCTTGATGCCGAACTGCTATGGCGCGGCGGAAGTGTTACACCCGTTCAAAGTGTTTTTCTGCTGGACGACGATAATCTGATGGTGCTGCGTGCCGGAGAAGTTACCCGCGAAGGCAAAGACGGCAAAGAACGAAAAATGGTGGCTCCCCACCTGTTTAAAGTCACACGCAGTGGCGACCGGATTTCAGGAGTGTCCATGCAACCGGCACGCGACGGAATGAATACAAACCAGGCCAAATTTTACGGCTGGAAACTTCCTGATGTTCCGTCCGCACCCGACCTGTCGAAAGTAAAATACGGCCAGCCGGTGAAACTGTTCAACGGAAAAGACCTTTCGGGTTGGAAACTCATTAACCCGAACCAGGCCAATGGGTTTAAGGTAGTTGACGGCGTGCTGGTTAACGACCCGGTGCAAAAAGAAGGAGAACGTATTTCTTACGGGAACATCCGCACCGAAAAGGAGTTCGAAGATTTTAACCTGACTCTGGAGGTAAATATTCCGCAGGGAAGCAACAGTGGGGTTTACCTGCGGGGTATGTACGAAATTCAGGTGCTCGATTCTTACGGAAGAGATTTGGATTCTCATAATATGGGTGCGTTATACAGTCGCATTGCACCGTCGGTGGCTGCTGAAAAACCTGCCGGCGAGTGGCAAACCATGGACATCACACTGTGCGACCGACATGTAACCGTAAAACTCAACGGCACAACTATAATTGACAACCAACCGGTTTACGGTCAAACCGGCGGCGCCATGAAAGCCGATGTATTTGCAGCAGGTCCCATTTATCTGCAGGGGGACCACGGTAAAGTTTCCTACCGGAATATGGTGCTCACTCCGATTGAAAAGTAATTAGATTATTGTTTTTCAAATTTTTAAACCTTCAAGGTTTTTCGCGAAGCGATCCCTCCGGGAGAAAACCTTGAAGGTTTTTTTGTGTGTACTGCAAATTCCTCGTTTTAAGTCGCAATGCAAATCATATCCTCTTTTTCACCGGCGCTTCAGCCCGGTGGTTGGTTTTCTCGGCGTCTTTCCCGGCTTTAGCATTTAATCCCTCCAACGGCCCAACGGTTTGTGTTTGGCCCTGTTTTTCTTTGATCCTGAAACCCGGAAAATAAGGGAATAAGGTCGGGGCTGTTGGGTGTACTGCCTGCCACTAAGGTTTGACAGAAAAAAAATAAGGTTATTCACAGATTTTTAAAAAAGAGATTCCAGACTGGTTTTATTATAGATTTTCACTTGAAATCAGCAGAGTTTTTTATTTCGGGGATAAAATTTCCTTGAAAGTTTAATTTTCCCTGCTTTCCCATTTCCCAAAACTTTCCGTATTTTCGAAATATTGAAAATGAGTTGTAAAAATGAATTCAAAAATATTTTTTATCCTGATTGCCATGGTTATTCAAAACAACACTTTTGCCCAGATTTTGGAAGAAATTCAAAAAGAAGCCCGGAATCAAACCGGTTATGCGCTGGAGTTGTGCAAACATCTGCATCAAAACCCGGAGTTGTCGTTTCAGGAATTTGAGTCAGCCAAACGGATGGCTGCCGAATTAAAAAAGGCCGGTTTTGAAGTCACCGAAAAAGTGGGCGGCAATAACGTAGTGGGTGTTTTTAAAAACGGCGACGGCCCGGTGGTGATGCTGCGCACCGATATGGACGCACTTCCGGTGCAGGAAAAAACCGGGCTGGAGTTTTCCAGCACCAAAACAGTTAAAAACCAAAATGGCGAAGTAGTTCCGGTAATGCACGCCTGTGGCCACGACATCCACATGTCGGTTTGGGCAGGGACAATTCATACATTGGCAGCGCTGAAAGAACATTGGAAAGGTACGCTGGTGGTTATTGCCCAGCAGGCTGAGGAAGTTAGTGGCGGCGCAGGTTTAGCTATTGAATCAGGACTGTTTACCCGCTTCCCGGAACACGATTACGCCATGGCTTACCACATCAATCCTGAACTGGAATCGGGGCAGATTGGCCTGGTGGGCGGCCCCATTTTTGCGGGCGTTGAAACCGTGGAAATTACCGTTTTCGGCAAGGGCGGGCACGGCGCTTATCCCGAAAAATGCATCGACCCCATTGTAATTGCCTCACGGATTGTATTGGATTTGCAAACCATTGTCAGTCGCGAAATCAGTCCTTTGGAACCGGCAGTGGTTACCGTGGGTTCCATTCATGGCGGCACCCGCCCCAACATCATCCCCGACGAGGTAAAAATGGAACTTACGCTGCGCTACTATTCCGATGAAGTGATTGAACAGGTGATTTCCGCCATCCGCCGAATTTGCAATGCAGCCGCACAAATGTCTGGTATGCCTGACGATCGGCTGCCTGAAGTTATTGTTCTGGATGAATACACGCCACCGGTACTGAACAACACCGAACTGAGCGAAAAACTTTACGGTTTTGCCTCGGAAATAATCGGACACGAAAACATTGTAAAAACCGCACCGGCCATGGTTGGTGAAGATTTTGGTGTTTATGGCCGCACACCTGAAAATATTCCCATCTGCCTCATCTGGCTGGGTAGCACCAGCCCCGAATTGATGCAAAAATTAAAAGCCGAAAGAAAAGAACCTTTCCCGCTGCATTCGCCCCACCTGAACCCCGACTACGAAAAAACCATCGAAACCGGAATTAAAGTGATGGCGGGGAATGTATTAGGATTGATGGGGGAGTGAAAGTGGATTATATTCTGCTTAGTACAATTGTTTTTATTATTTTAGTTGCCTGATTTGTAATTTAGTAGTGTTATTCAAGCCTAAATCGACCAGCATGACCAAACTTGAAATATTATACAATACCATCCAAAATTTCAAATGTAAATCCATCATTTACCAAATTGACACAATATTGGCACAATATTACGGATTTATCGAAGAGGAGTTTGATTTTATAATCAACTACGATATTAAATACAGGATGGGCAAGGCGCTGTTTGGGGAAGAGAACGATGAGGATGAGAAAGATTAATAAATAAAAATTGTTAATAAAATTAGCTTTTAAGAGAATAGATTTGGATAATTAGCATAAATGTGAATATATTTGTACACATACAACGATTAGAAGAATTTCAATTTGACATTGTAAAATACTTTACCGTTCAATTAGAAGAAGATGGAGAAGAAAAAGATGTCAATGAGTTTTTTGACTTTTTAAACCGGATGGAGGAGATTGAGGAAGTAGAAGAAGATCTGTCGAATCTGTTGGTTTGGATTGAAGAAATCGGAGAAAAGATTGGAGCAAAAAAACACTTATTCAGAAATGAATCGATTACAGCCGATGTACAAGCTTTGCCGCCTCCTGCCAAACAAATGGAGGTGCATGAAATTCCTGTTGAAAATTTACGATTATATTGTTTAGGGATTGTTACGAAATAACTTGTTTATTTAAAATTAATATTGTACCTTTCGCAGATGAAAGATACAGATTTAATATCAAAACGTCATAAAATCCTATCTCCCCTATTAGATGAAAAGTCGCGTA
>JAHYIT010000193.1 GCA_019429205.1 Mariniphaga sp.
TTCTGAAAAAGTAATTTTGGGCCAGTGGAAAGGTTTTACGGGCGAAGCCATTACCGATGTGGTGAATATTGGCATCGGCGGTTCAGACCTCGGTCCGCTGATGGTGACCGAAGCGTTGAAACCCTATAAAAATCACCTCAACCTGCATTTTGTTTCCAACGTGGACGGAACGCACATTGCCGAGACGTTGAAAAAAGTAAATCCCGAAACTACGCTGTTTATTGTAGCTTCAAAAACATTTACCACCCAGGAAACCATGACCAACGCCAACACGGCACGTGACTGGTTTCTGAAAGCTGCCAAAGATGAAGGTTTCGTAAAAAACCATTTTGTAGCTGTTTCCACCAACGAAAAAGAAGTGGCAAAATTTGGTATCGATACCAAAAACATGTTCAGGTTCTGGGACTGGGTTGGCGGCCGTTATTCGCTCTGGTCGGCTATCGGACTTTCTATTGTTTTGGGCATTGGTTTTGAAAACTACATTCAGCTTTTGGAAGGCGCCCATGCCATGGATAACCATTTCCGCAACACCGAGTTTGATAGAAATATCCCCGTTATCCTTGCGCTTTTCGGAATCTGGTACAACAACTTTTTCGGCGCCGAAACCGAGGCCATTTTACCCTACGACCAGTATTTGCACAGGTTTGCCGCCTATTTTCAGCAGGGAAACATGGAAAGCAACGGAAAATATGTGGACCGCAACGGCGAACAGGTGGAGTACCAGACCGGTCCGATTATCTGGGGCGAACCAGGCACCAACGGACAACATGCTTTTTATCAGCTTATTCACCAGGGTACCAAACTGATTCCGTGCGATTTTATTGCTGCTGCAATTAATCACAACCCAATTGGCGATCACCACCCGAAACTGCTGGCCAATTTCTTTGCACAAACCGAAGCGCTGATGGTTGGGAAAACAGAAGAACAAGTGGTTGCAGAACTGAAAGCTTCGGGAAAATCAGAAGAAGAAATAGCAACGCTCACTCCGTTTAAAGTTTTCCCCGGAAATGTACCAACCAATTCCATTCTGGTCAAAAAACTCACTCCGCGCACGCTCGGTTCCTTAATAGCCATGTACGAACACAAAATTTTTGTACAGGGAATTATCTGGAACATTTACAGTTTCGACCAGTGGGGAGTTGAATTGGGCAAACAACTGGCCAATGCCATTCTGCCCGAACTGGAAAGCGACGAACCGGTTTCCGGGCACGATGCCTCTACAATTGGGTTAATAAATACGTATAAAGAAATGCGTTGAAAATGCGCGGTTGAAAACCGCGCCACCCGGTCAACTTAACTTCCTTGTCAACTGTGCCATCTCCTTTTTCGGCGATGCATTTTCGTATAAAATGTTGTAAACTGTATCGCAAATGGGCATATAAACCTGGTATTTCCGGTTTATTTCGTAAATGGATTTTGATGCGTAAAATCCCTCGGCCACCATACTCATGTCGAGAAATGCATTTCGAACTGAATAACCTCTGCCAATGAGCGTTCCCAGTAACCGGTTGCGGCTAAACTGGGAATAGACTGTAACTAAAAGATCGCCAAGGTAGGCAGAATCTTTTATATCGCGGGAGATAGGATGGACCGTATCTACAAACCGTTTCATTTCCTGAATGGCATTGGAAACCAACACGGCCTGGAAATTGTCTCCGTAGCGGAGTCCGTGGGCAATTCCGGCGCCAATGGCAATGATGTTTTTCATTACCGAGGTGTATTCCGTTCCCCAAATATCATCAGAAGTGGATGTATAAATGTAACTGCTTTGAATTAGCCTGGCAAAATTGGCCGCTTTTTTTTCATCGATGCTGGCCACAGTGAGGTATGAAAGTTTTTCCAGCGCCACTTCTTCGGCATGGCTTGGTCCGGCAATTACACCTACACTTTCATAAGGCACATCAAAATATTTGTTCAGGTATTCCACTACCAGAAGATTTTCGCTGGTTACAATTCCTTTTATGCCTGATAAAAAATATTTGCTGCTGAGATCGGTATTTAGTCCGCTCAGGATTTCGGGTAAAAAAGCTGAAGGCACGGCCAAAACAATAATGTCAGAATCATCTACAATTTCATCCACATTATTATAAAAATTTATTCGCTCCGTTTCGAATTCCACACTTTGTAAATAACGTGGATTGTAGCCCAGTTCTTTAAAACTTTCAACGGTTTCTGTTTTCCTGAAAAACCAGTTAATCTGACTCACATTTTCCAATAACATTTTGGCAATTGCCGTTGCCCAGCTTCCGCTTCCTATTACTCCTACCTTATTTGTTTTAATGTTCATCCCTTTTCCTTTCGGGGGCAAAAATAAGAAGATTATAAAACATCCTTTCAATTTCCCGGAAATGTTGTATTTTCAGGGCACGAATCAATAAAAAACATCTGACCATGCAGAAATACATTCTTGCACTCGACTCAGGCACAACCAGCAACAGGGCCATTCTTTTCAATCATTTGGGAGAAATAGCCGGAACTGCCCAACAGGAATTCGAACAGATTTATCCCCGTCCGGGATGGGTGGAACACAATCCGAAAGCCATTTGGGATAGTCAATTGAAAGTTGCGCGGGAGGTGATAAAGAATCAACAAACTTCTCCATCAGAAATTGCTGGAATCGGGATTACCAATCAACGCGAAACCACTCTGATTTGGAATCTGGAAACAGGCGAACCGGTGTATAATGCCATTGTTTGGCAAGACCGGAGAACTGCCGGCATTTGCGACGAATTAAAAGACCGAAGACTGGAAAATACATTTGCTGTAAAAACCGGTCTGGTTGTCGATGCCTATTTTTCCGGAACAAAAATAAAGTGGATTCTGGATAATGTGGAAGGTGTTCGGGAACAGGCCGAAGCCGGGAAACTGGCTTTTGGGACAGTCGATACCTGGCTCATTTGGAAACTTACAGGTGGAAAACTGCACATTACAGATGTTACCAACGCCAGCCGCACTTTGCTTTTCAATATTCATACTCTGGAATGGGACGATGAACTGCTGGAAATTCTCGGAGTTCCGAAGGTAATGTTGCCCGAGGTGAAACAAAGCAGCGAAGTTTACGGGAAAACGGCAAAAGAATTATTTGGGGAAGAAATTCCCGTTGCCGGAATTGCCGGTGACCAGCAGGCCGCGTTATTCGGACAAATGTGCATTGAAGAGGGGATGGTAAAAAATACTTACGGGACCGGCTGTTTTGTTGTAATGAACACCGGAAGCAAACCCATCGCTTCAAAACATAAACTGCTTACAACCATTGCCTGGCAGGTAAACGGCAAAACCACATATGCACTCGAAGGAAGTATTTTTGTTGCCGGAGCTGTGGTTCAGTGGCTTCGCGATCAACTTGGTATTATTAAATCTTCGGCTGAAATTGAAAGCCTGGCTTCGCAGGTGTCTGACAGTGGCGGTGTTTCTTTTGTGCAGGCATTTGTGGGGCTGGGCGCTCCCCATTGGGATCAATATGCCACTGGAACCATCATTGGTTTGAGCCGCGGGACAGGGAAAGCACATATTGCCAGGGCAGCGCTGGAAGCCATTGCTTTGCGCTCCATGGAAGTGATTGAAACTATGGCCGAAGATTCGGGCATCGATGTACAAGAACTTCGGGTGGATGGCGGCGCCGCGGTGAATAACCTGCTGATGCAAATTCAGGCCGATGTGATAAATACAAGTGTTGTAAGGCCAAAAGTGACTGAAACCACTGCACTGGGCGCGGCTTACCTTGCCGGACTGGCAACCGGCTTCTGGAAAAACATGGATGAGGTGAAAGAGCAATGGCAGGTTGACCGTAAATTTCAACCCGCTGAAAACAGGGAGGAATTCAAAAAAGTGATTTCAAACTGGAAAAAGGCGGTGGAAAGGAGCAAGGCATGGTATGAATCTCATTAAAAAAACAACAGAAAACAAACAAAAAATAAAGTTATGGAACGGAATACAATCCTGAAAAAAATAAGGAAGACAAAGTGGGATATTGTCATTATTGGTGGAGGAGCAACCGGGCTGGGATGTGCCGTGGATGCTGCTTCGCGTGGTTATAAAACCTTGCTGCTCGAGCAGGTCGATTTTTCCAAAGGAACATCGAGCCGCAGCACCAAACTGGTGCACGGAGGAGTGCGTTACCTGCAGCAGGGAGATATGTCACTGGTGTTTGAAGCGCTGAAAGAACGTGGCCTGATGTTTAAAAATGCGCCGCACCTGGTTACCAATCAGTCGTTTATTATTCCAACTTACGATTGGTGGGGCGGACCTTTTTATACCGTTGGGCTGAAAGTTTACGATTTTATGGCAGGAAAACTGGGCCTGGGCCCTTCCAAACATTTGTCGCGCGAAGAAGCCATTGAAGCCCTGCCAACGGTCGAGCAGGAAGGATTAAAAGGCGGTGTGATTTACCAGGATGGACAGTTTGACGATTCAAGAATGGCCATTACACTTGCCCTTACAGCTGTTGATTACGGCGCTACGTTGCTTAATTACTGTAAGGTTACCCAACTACTGAAGGACGGCGAACTGATTAATGGGGTGGTTGCGGTTGACCAGGAAACTGGTGAAGAAATGAAAATTAAATCGAAAGTTGTAATCAATGCCACCGGCGTTTTTGCCGATGAAGTGATTCAACTGGATGAACCAGGCAAGCCGGAAATGATAACCCCCAGCCAGGGAATTCATCTTATCCTGGACCGAAGTTTTCTCCCGAATGATTATGCAATTATGGTTCCTCATACTTCTGACGGGCGGGTGATGTTTGCAGTACCATGGCACGACCATGTGGTGGTTGGTACAACTGACACGCTGATAGAAAACCATTCGCTTGAGCCGGTAGCACTGGAATCGGAAGTTGATTTTGTGCTGCAAACCGCCGGACAATACCTGGTGAAGCAGCCCACCCGAAAAGATGTGCTCAGCGTTTTTGCCGGGTTGCGACCACTGGCAAAACCCGAGGGCGGGAAAAAAGCAACCAAGGAAATTTCACGAGGCCATAAAATTCTGATTTCTATTTCTGGCCTTATTACCATTATCGGCGGCAAGTGGACTACTTACCGGAAAATGGCTGAAGAAACCATCGACAAAGCTATTATGCTGGGAGGTTTGGCTGAACGCGATTGTATTACCCACCATTTGCCCGTTCATGGGTATCGTATGGACATAGATCCTTATAACGATCCTTTGGCACCGTATGGGCTCGATAAGGAAGAAATTTTGGCTATTGGTGAAGAAGAGAAAGGCTGGGATGGGTGGTTGAGCGAAAAATTGCAGATACGCAAATCGCAGGTGGCATGGGCAGTCAGAAAAGAGTTGGCCCGAACGGTTGAAGATATGCTTGCACGGAGGACCAGAGCCCTGTTTCTCGATGCCAGGGAAAGTGTGCGTATTGCTCCTGATGTGGCCAAACTCATGGCAAAAGAGCTGGGAAAAAAGAAAAAATGGCAAAAGGAACAAATTGAACAGTTTAATGAAATAGCAAAAAATTATTACTTTCGGGATAAATAAACTTAAAAAGAAACCAATGATAGAGCTTTTTGGAGAAGTTTTGGGCACTTTTATTTTAATATTACTGGGAAACGGAGTGGTTGCCAACGTTAACCTGAATAAAACACATAGTCACGGTGGAGGTTGGATTGTTATTACCGCAGGATGGGCAATGGGAGTTTTCGTTGCAGTGTTGGCTACAGCAGATATCAGCGGGGCGCATATCAACCCGGCAGTTACGTTGGGGTTGGCTTTTAGCGGACTATTTGAATGGGCAAAAGTAATTCCTTTTATACTGGCTCAAATGGTGGGGGCAATGCTGGGTGCTTTTACGGTGTACGTTTTTTTTCGGAACCATTTTGAAATTACAACAACTGCCGGGGCCAAAAAAGCATGTTTTTGCACTGCGCCGGCCATCAGGCACTACCGGAATAACTTTTTTTCTGAATTTACCGGTACATTCGTTTTGGTTTTGGCGGTGCTTTTAATCACCATGCCTCAATTGCAATACGAAAGTTTTGGCAGCGCCAAAGTGGGATTGGGTTCTCTTGGTGCTTTGCCGGTTGCTTTGGTAGTTTTTTCTCTTGGTTTGAGTTTGGGTGGTACTACCGGCTATGCCATTAATCCTGCCCGCGATTTAGGCCCCCGAATTGTCCATTCCCTGCTTCCGTTAAAAAGTAAAGACAACAGCGACTGGCAATATTCATGGATTCCTGTTTTTGGGCCTGTTGCAGGGGCCGCTTTTGCTTCATTGGTTCATTATTTTATAAGTTGCAATTGTTAAGCAAAAAAAAATGAAAAAAAAAGGTGAAAGATTTTTGGTTTTGAAAAAAGGTTTCTTACATTTGTAAGGCAATACGTTCTGTATTGCTTGTGTGTTTGGGGGTTAACATTTGAGGGCAGCTGATGAGCTGCCCTTTCTTTTTGCCTTTTTTTCGACAACTGATTTTCAAAATAAATTAATTTCAAAAATGAGCTTTGTTCAATCATTTTTTTGTTTTATGATATCCAAAAAATATATATATTCAGACTTCGTCAGTTTCTATTTTTTAACCTCAGCAAATATACAAAAACAGAGGGATTGAGAGCATTTACGATAAAATTGGACAGTTAATATTAGTTTATATAATAATATACAAAAAATTATTGAA
>JAHYIT010000194.1 GCA_019429205.1 Mariniphaga sp.
CCGGTAAGGATTCCGGGGAAAAAGAATACCGCCAACTCCGCCAGAATGAAATTTTAAGTAAAAGCCTTTTGGCATTGGGTATAATTTCCCTGGTGGTCTGGGCGGTATTTATTTTTATTTCAAATACCGGAGGAACAGCCTATCAATCCGGTTACTTGTTTTGGGAACTGTTGGCAACAAAAATAATTGGGCTTACAGCCTCTGTATTCCTGGTGCTTCACGAACTGAAAGTCCATACATTGCTGGCCGATAAAATATGTGGATTCAGTTCAAAAACCGACTGCGATACCGTACTTTCATCCAATGCCTCCAGAGTATTTGGCTGGATCAACTGGGCGGATGCAGGACTAATATACTTTACGGGGACTTTATTTTTTCTGGCAGGCATCAATGAAAGTTCTTCGCTTTGGGTACTGGCGCTCATTAGTGTTTTGGCTTTGCCATACCCCGTTTTTTCCATTTATTACCAGGCCGTTAAAACAAAAAAATGGTGCCCCTTTTGCCTGATAGTGCAGGGAGTATTGGTTGCGGAATTTATACTGTTGTTTCCTGTCTTATTTCAGGTAAATATTTCATTCATACAGGTGTTTCTACTTGGGGTTTCGTTTTTGATTCCCGCTGCTATTTGGTTTTTATTTAAAGCTTATAGGAATACAATCCAGGAACATAACAAAGTGCGTTATTCCTACTTAGGGTTTAAACGCAACCCTGAAATATTCCGGTTTTTGCTGAAAAACAACAGGTGGGTGGAAATTCCAATAACACAGGATAGTATAGTGTTGGGGAATCCTGATGCCGCAGTTACCCTTACGGCCTTTTTGAGTTTGTACTGTAATCCCTGTGCAAAAGCGTTTAAACAATTAACAGGGTTACTCGAAAATTGTCCGGAAATAAAAATCAATACCGTTTTCTCAGTTTATGACGATAAAGAATCGAAAAAGTTGATTAACACGCTTTATCATATTTATAAAAGCAAAGAAACAGAACAGACGGTTGATTTCCTGTATAAATGTTACATCATTCCTAAACAAAACCGGAATATACTGTATGAAAAGGAACAATTACCTGAAGGATTCGATATCACTGAAATAGTCAGTGTAGAAAACAACAAACTGTTTGAAGAATACAACGTGGCCGGCACTCCAACGGTTTTTGTAAACGGGTATAAATATCCCAAACAATATGAATACAGCGATATAGAATTTTATATAGATGAACTTAAAAATCTTAACGTGGAAAGTAAAAGGCAGGAAGCCTGCACCTATTGAAATTAGCCGCTTCCTGCCTGTCCGGCTGCTTTGGCAGACGGGCCTGCCCGGCTTCTTGAAAGTCGGACCTGAGCTTTCCTTTCTCAAATTAAGAAAGGAGGTGATAAGGCAAAGATAAAACAAATCCGCAAAGGCTGCCAACCTTAAAGAAGCGGTGTTGACCCGAAACAATAAGGCAATGCAGGTCAGGTTGCATAAGTAATTAATATATAAAATTTTAAGAAATGAAAAAGATAGGAAAGTTGAAATTGAACGAACTTAATAAAAGACAAATGGAACACAAACAAATGATTTTTCTAAAAGGAGGATATGGATGTTCGTGTCTAATGACTTGTACTTGCAATGAGCCCCCTCCTGGGGGGATATCTAATGCAGCCAGTAACGCCGAAGTCATGGGCGATTTTAGATTTAGTAACTATTCAGTATAACAAATTATAAACTGGTTATACTATGTAATTCTAATTTGTGTCATATGGACCGTTACAAGCGAGGAAGAATTATCTAAGATGAAAAACTCCAAATTTGTAACGGTCCTATGGTCTAATTTCTGAATAAGAATATTTTTTATAACATGTTTAATATTATGAATACTGTATATGCTTTCGTTTTACCGTTTATCATTTATTTAGGTATTTGCCAAATCATAAGACCTGAAACAAATATTGAGAAAAAAGATAAAAAAATTCCTGTAATAGATAAAAATAAAACTTATCCTAAGAAAGAGTACCATCTGGAAACAGAAGTGACATATATTCCGCTTGAAACAAATAAAGATGTTCTTTTAGACCGCGATGCTCGTATTTTTCATATTTCAGAAACAAAAATTCTTGTTGCAAACAAGACCAAAGGTGAAATATTCATTTTTGGAATGGATGGCAAAGTAGTATCTAAGTTCAGTGTAAAGGGAGGATTAGGGGTTGTAATAATAACTAATGTCGTTTATGATGAACCCAATAATGAAGTTTTCATCTTGGATCGTCCCAGCAGAAAAGTTGTGGTCTATAATGATCAGGGCACCTGGTTGCGCGCGTTTCGTTTTCCATCCGACTTAATTATTGAAGAAATAAATAATTTTGATAAAAATTCTCTTCTGGCATACCA
Organism: Mariniphaga sp.; assembly: GCA_019429205.1. Lineage (GTDB taxonomy): Bacteria > Bacteroidota > Bacteroidia > Bacteroidales > Prolixibacteraceae > Mariniphaga. The sequence continues at coordinate 2,370 of JAHYIT010000194.1, forward strand.
TGAACATTTATATGGGCCAATCCTCCAAAAGCAGCCATATATGTTTATTTCGAAAAAAGATGGTGCTGTTTCCTCAAAATTGAATATCAACAGGGAAAAAGCAAATCCTTCGGTTCATTATGAGAACAATACCTGGGCGCAAATTGGTTTCGACCATTCCGGTAACTGCAAGTTTGGAGATGAATTTATTCTTGCCAATATGTCTTCTGACACAATCTACCTTTTGAAACAAAACAAATCTGTTTCTCCATTATTTATTCAAACCCCTACCGTTTTTTCAGATCCTCCGGTAATTGTTTCAGTTGGAATGAAAACAGATGATATTATTACTTTTGCAATATACACTTTTGATTTAAAAGGGTTTTTGAAAAGCGGAACCAGTGGTCGTTTCAAGAGCGATGTTCGGTTTTTAACCTATGAGTTTTCTACAGGCAACTTTTATGAACATAAGTCCCGGAGTTGCTGGGTTGAAAAGGCTGACTTGCCAAGGAATACAGGTGCCAGATTTATTTATGCACATGATCTGATAGATCGTTCAGGAATGTTGAATGGACAGCTAAAGAAAATTGCATCAAAAATAAAATTAGATGATAATCCGATAATTGAAATAACAAAACTGAAATAGATTGACATGGAAGCCAAGGAATCAATTTTGTATAATATCAAGCATCTTAGTCAATTGGTTTTTGAAGTTACAGATGCATGCAATTTAAACTGCAAATATTGTGGATTAAATTCATTATATAAGAATAATAGCGAAAGAAAAGGGAAAAAACTTCCTTTTTACAAAGCCAAACTTATTATTGATTATCTTTTTTCTTTGAGAGAACGCCCAAGAAATACTGATTATCCTTTAAACTTAGGCTTTTATGGTGGTGAACCGCTTTTAAATATGAAACTTATTAAACAGATCGTTTCATATTTGGAAAATATAAAATTTACAAAAGCTACTTATGGAATGACTACTAATGGAATGCTTCTAAATAAACATTTAGATTATTTGGTTCAAAACAAATTTCAATTATTAATTAGTTTAGATGGAGATAAATTCCACCATAGTTACCGTGTGGATCATATGGAGAAAAACTCATTTGAACGTGTTGTTAAAAACATTAAATTAATAAAAAAGGAATTTCCTGAATATTTTAAGGAATTTGTGCAGTTCAATACTGTATTACACGATAGGAATAACGTAGAGGAAGTATATAGTTTCATGTAGAAGTGTTTAAACGAAAGGCATTAAAGAACAAAGAGCATACAAAGAGAAATTAAAGCAACAGGTGTTTTGTAGGTGCAGTTTCCCTTTTTGCATTAAAAAATATCATCTAAAATTGGTTCCCGTTCACCCGATCCAAAAGGGAAAATTTTTTATTATTAGGATTAAAATCTATTTTTGATATAAATAATTTCTTCCAGAAGATTTAAAATATATTTTCATATATTTGTAAGATAAATATAAAACAAGATGAAAAGTATATCGAGAGAACTGATGGGGGCATCTGCCATCCCTATAATCTTGTCGGTTTTGCGAAATGGCGACAGTTACGGTTATGAAATTGTGCAGCGCGTAAAAGAATTGACCAACGGTGGCATTACCTGGAAGGAAGCGAGTATTTATCCAGTGCTGAAAAAACTGGAAAACGGCGGGATGATAAAATCCTACTGGAAAGTACAGGCAGGCCAGCGGCCCAGGAGGTATTACACCCTTTTAGCGGACGGCGAAAAACAACTTGAACAGAATATACAGGAATGGGGGCTAATCCAGACTGTATTTGCAACGCTTTTGAAACCAGCGACATAGGTTCATAATATGTTTGAGGGTTCGAATGTTTGAAAGTTGTTTGGTAATTGTTCGAAAGCGGTTCGACGTTATTTGTGAGGAGTTCGAAGAGTTCGAGGAGTTTGACATTGTTTGGGGAGCTGGCAGGCGAATACTGAAAATAGGAAACGAATTTTGGAGGTTGAATAGTTATTCTTTTTAAATTTGGTGTATAGTTTGAAATTGTTGAAACAAAATACACCCAACTATGGAAAGCAGTACCGGATTCAATTTTCAAAGGCATATAACTGGCTGGATGGTAAAGATTCAGTCTGAACCGGCTGTTACAGAATCTGATGCAGAAGAGTTAAAAAGTCATTTGCTGGATTTAATCGACGACCTGAAAGCAGCAGGGTTGGATGATGAAGAAGCTTTTTGGGTGGCTTCGAAACGATTGGGTAACAGCATGGATTGGGGCGAAGAGTACCGGCAGGAAAACAACCCGGTTATCCAAATGCGCAGGTCGCTGATTATTCTGGAAGGTGTACTGGCTTATTTTATGTGTTATTATTTCATATTGTCAACTTCAAAGTTGCTGTTTATAACTTTGCTGTTCAAAGATGTTGACGGATACATGGCCGCAGAATGGGTTTCCAGGTATCTGATAACTTTCCATTTCGGGTTCATTTTGTTTTTTGCCAGCGTCTTCTTTCTCGAGAAAAAAACGGTCACCTTTATTGAAAATATTAAAATGAGGCCCAAACATACTATCATTTTTCTTGCTACTGCAGTTACCCTGGCTATTGCCGATACCTGTTTATATCCTGTAGCAAAAGGAATGATGGGTGATAATTTTTCCCTTAGAAGCCATCTTCATCATCTTTATTTGAATTTTGATTTTAGTTTCCCCTTGTTGATCAGCATCGGGTTTGTTTTTATTTATTTTAAATATTATAAAAAAGTAAAATTTCAATAAAAAAATTTTGAAATATAGATTTAAAGTTTTTATATTGCAGAAAAATATATAAAACCTTAAATCATGAAAAAGTTCTGTTTTATTTTCCTGCTCGCTGCCCTTTTGTTTTCCTGCCAAAAATCTGAACTCGAATTTTCCTGCGACCCGGTAATTAATGCGTTTGTATCAGAAAACCTGGAAGAATTGTCCCAAATTACCGTTGAAGAACTGTTATCTTACGAGCCGGAACTACAAAGGGCTGTATTTAACAGTTGGGATTACCGGAAAAAGAGGAATGCCTGGATCGATAAACTCCGGTTTATTCTCATTAATGGAAATCTCACTAAAGCCGAAACCGGACACATTCAGAACCTAATCAATCATATAGGAGAAGATTATTTTTGGGATGAAAACATTCAGCATAATATAGAGGCGCGTTCGCAGTTTGCCTCTCGCTGGATAAGCTATGCTACAGAAGATTTGGGGTGGCCGGAGCAATACATTGCATTTATGGTTTACAGGCTTTATACAAATCAATCACAGTTTGAAGCCGAATTTTCTGAACTAAAGTCATTGAATACTGCTGTGGTAACGAATTCAGAAGGCAGTTGCGATTGCAACGTATCGGCCGATTTTTGCGGTACCGCAGATTGCCGCTCTTTGGGATGTTCTGCAAACTCCTCAAATTGCGGATGGATATGGTCTATGCCGTGTGACGGGGTTTGTTATTAATTTTCTCATGAAACTAATTAAGAAAATAGTTTTTCTTTTGTTGATAATCATTTGTACAAGTACTTGTTACAACAATTCAGCAGTAAAAGTATCCAAATTTGACGGACAAGATTTTATCTCTTGCAATATCGATAAAATTAAAGATACTTTCAACCTTAAATTAAGTGATATCGCTGAATACAGTGAGGTTGTAGTATTATCGAATGATTCGACTTTAAAAGTTGAGGATTATCAGATAGAGCGAGTAGTTGTATCTGACAAATATATTGTAGTAATGCCGCGGTCAACTCCAGCGTTACTTTATACACGAAAAGGAAAATTCATTAAAAAACTTACGCCTTTGGGTAGTCCCAAAAGCGAAAAGTTATGTGGGATACATGCGCAAATTGATGATGAAAAGGATATGGTTTATTTATTGGTTTGTGGATTAAAACTACTAAGATTTAATGTTTATGATTTTGATGTTGTAAATATTCCCAAGGCCGTTGAAAAATCAATGGATTTTGTTTTTTTCGATAATGACAAAATGTTTGCAACATACCACAATGACCAAAATATCTGGGGATACATTCAGTCAATACACTCACCTCAAGCTGAATATTTACACAGTAGGTCTGTAAACAATCTTTTCAATTTCATGAGTAGTAGTTGGGGGAAAATACTAAAATGGCACGACACGATTATACTAAGCTTCGCATCGGT
>JAHYIT010000027.1 GCA_019429205.1 Mariniphaga sp.
TAACCACATCGCTGCGGGGGTTAAACAGGTTAATCATCACCATGCCCAGCAGCGACTGGTCATTGGCATCGTAAATCTCCAGTTTCGACAGGAAAAACTCGCGGTTCAGGACAAACAGTTTCCCGTTAATCATGGCCTGTGCCCTGGAACTCACCATGTTTTCCCACCGGATGCTCCCGATAAGCTCCTCGCCGTGCCTGATTTCCAGCTTAGGTCCAAAAACTTCTTTTGTCCACTGCAGTTTATCCATTACACTCCTTTCAAATGAAATTGCAAGTTAGAAAATTCTGATGAAACCCTAAGGTGAAAAAAAGTTAAGCGAAGAAGAAATTTATTTAGAAAAATTCCAAATTTCCCCGTTCCGTTAAATTTTCTGTATTTCAGGGTTATCTTTTTGTTAAAAAAGGAATATATTTATAAACGACAATAAACCCGGGCCGCGCCCCGAATGATAAAATAATAATGAACCAAATTCCACTTTCAGCTAAAAACAACATAAACTCAAGGGCAAAAAGCAACCCAGCCCTTCTATACCAATTTGGTCTTCGGACCGGGTTGCAGTACTTATTTTATAAACCGGATTGGGGAGTTACCACCTCCCCAGTCCATAAAACGTTACAAAAATGATTAAAAAAATTGAATTTTTATTAATGTTTCTGGCAGTGTTAACGGTTTTTAACGGTTGCCAGAAGGATGAACCTGTTGTGCAAACCGATAATGAAATTATCGCTGAGACAAGTTTAAACTTAACAGATTTTCAATGCGATGATGTTATTGAAAATTTGGCAAAAGTACTTGCTTTTGCAATTAACGAAAAAAGTGTAAGAAAGCTATTACATGAAGAATTAGCTAAGCAATTTACTAACGACTATGACATTCTTTATTCTATCATTAAGGATAAAATGATTGAACTGGAAAGTAACAAATTGGTTTCATTTGAAAACTATTTAGCTAAAACTGCATTGGAAAATGAAATTGATATTTCTTTATTTTTTGATTTAGTGCCATCTTTTAAAAATCTTCAAATATCATCACCTGTTTATTTCCAAGATTGGAGCTATGAAACGTTCAAGCCAGTTGTAATCAGCTTGCCAGTAAACTATAACACTCTAAATAAAATTGCTATAAATGGCTATTATTCAGATGGTTCGAGAAAGGACATACTAGAAAATGAAATTACAGAACCAATCTTATTGGTTCGTAGGGCAGAAAGAGTTGATAATGATGGATTAATGAGAGTTGATTTTAACGGATTTGTAATACCTGAAGAAGATAGATTAATTTCTGCTATAGATGCTTATATGGAAGTATCTAAGCCTGGTTATTTAAAGTCAGCTTCTCTTACTCGTCCTATCATTGAAGTGATCGAGGATGGTGAAATGGAAAATGTAATATCAATGTATCGTTCAGGCAATCATTTCTCTTTAAATAATGGATTAGATATTATAACTGTAGCAGCGATGTTTAATGAATTGAATAATAATACAATGTTAAAATCTGCCCAGACATCCTTGTCTATACCTATGTATTTAGTCCAAAAAAAGGGCAGGCTTATATGATTTTAAAACAATAATAATGAACAAGGCGGGCTTAATTGCCCGCCTTCTAAAATAGAATTTATAATTATTAAAAAAAATCGGATGAAAGCATTGAAATATTTATTTGTAGCAACTTGTTTACTTTTTACAATGGTACATTGCCGCGAAAAGGAATTTACCGTTGTTTTTGACCAGGTCAGCTTTTCTTTTATTACCCACACAACCGTAATTGCAAATGTTAAACTAAAAAGTTTAAACTCAGGCGCATTCAGGTTTGGAGTTGTATATAGCGTAAAACCAATACCTACAATAAACGATTTTTCATCTGATGACTTCTTCAGTGACCCGTTAAATTATTCAATCGGGGTGTCAGGACTCGAACCAGGAACAACCTATTATTTTAGGCCATTCATCGAATCAGCCGAAGGATTATTCTACGGGGAATCTTTTACGTTTCAAACTCTTTCGCCAGAATGGCACACCGACCCGCGTGATGGTCAAAAATACCTGATCAGGAATTATGGCACTGCTACCTGGATGATACAGAATCTGAATTACCACTTGCCTGGCAGCAAATACTATTTTAACGATAGCATAAAGTATGCGCAAGAGTTTGGCCGATTGTATACCTATAATCAGGTAATTGATGCCTGTCCACCAGGCTGGAAACTACCTTCGCCCAATGATTGGAACACTCTGATAGAATTTTGTGGCTCAACTAATGAAAAGGCCATTGAAGCTATGGTTGAACCCGGGAAAAGGCTATGGGCCGAATCTCAACAATATATCAGAAACAATTCAAGTGGGTTTACCATAAAACCATCAGGAGCATTAACTATTGAAAGTGAATCAGAATCCTTTCCCGAAAAAGGGTACAGCGCAAATTTCTGGTCCAAAACCGATGATGGAATTGAAGCACAAATTTATTCTTATGCTCCGCATTTATCCAGCCATTTTGTAAATACAGTAGTAATTAACAGCAACTTAACTTTAATTTCAATCCGGTGTATTAAAGACAATTAGCATAACAGTAATGAAACACAGGTTTGTTCTCATTCTTTTCGTCGTAATAATTACCTCGGGGTGTCAAAAGGAGTTCGATCTGAAACTTGATTTTTCACCCGGGTTTACAGTTAATGGTATTCTTGATCCAGATTCAACGATAAAGGTAAAAATTTCGAAAACTGAAAAAATTGGACATCCAGGGGAATTCCAACCGGTTGACATTGCTGTAGTGGAACTAATTGACGAGAATCAGGTTTTCAAACTTCCCAAACAAATGGAGGGTATATACGCTGATAGCTTACATGTACATGCCGGTAAAACCTATAATTTAAATGTTTTCTTACCTAACAACAAAATTCTTTCAGCAGAAACAACAATCCCATCAAAGCCAGTTGCAACAGTGGTTCATAATCCTGATGTTTTTATATACACAATTACTTTGACCGATAACACCAATGAAAAAAACTATTATTGGGTATATGCACAAAGCGGATATTTTCAATCAAATTTTATGAAACCAGCTTCAAAAATCTTTAATGAAAACAATATAATTTACACTAATTCTGTAATTGGCGATGAATTCAACAGGGTAAGAACTAAGGTTTTTCCTGATACGGATTATTCATACAGTTTTGGCATGAGAATACCGGATGAAAGCATTTCTGACGGAAGTATTACTTTTGATATAAAAATAAGTGAAGGCTGGAACAGACTCGAGCGTATTTCAATTGTTTCAGCCGATAAAAATCTCGATAATTACCTAAAGACAGGGCTCTTGCAAAGAGATCAAAAAGCCGGGGGCGATACTCCTGTTTTTATGATTCCCATATCTATGTTTACTAACATCAAAAACGGGAAGGGTATTTTTGGTTCGTGCTCAATTTCTGTATTCGATTTTGAATTTTACAATGAACAGAGTAATTAAATACCTCCTGTTTTGTATTCTAATCCCGGTGTTTTCATTTTCTATGCCGGGCAACGAAAGAATCATTGTAAAGGGAATTGTTACCGATGCTTTGTCAGGTGAGGCATTGGCCGGTGCCCATATTTGGGCCGTCGATCTGAAGACCGGGACCTCAGCAAATTCTTATGGTCAGTACAACTCAAAAAAGGCACACACATAGTAGAAATCTCCTATATGGGATACAAAAAAATGGCCATTACGCTCAGTTTACTATCAGATACAACCATAAATTGGCAATTAAACGCGGGGATAGATCTTGTCGAGGTTGAAGTAATTTCCGGTAAACCAGGAAATGAAAAAAGGCAATTTGGGGCTAATACCATCAATATGCAATCCATCCAAATGGTTCCGTCTATGCTGGGGACTCCTGATGTTATTAAAACACTTCAATTATTTGCAGGTGTGAAAACAGGAAATGAAGGTACTGCAGGGATTCAGGTTAGAGGCGGTTCCCACGATCAGAACCTGATTTTGCTTGATGGCATCCCGGTTTACAACACCAACCACATATTTGGTTACCTTTCGGCATTTCAAACCAAAGCACTTAAAGATGTAAAATTTTTTAAAAGAAGTATTCCTGCCCGTTATGGTGGAAGGTTATCTTCAATTGTCGACATCAGCATGAAAGAAGGCAACCTGAAAAAATCTTCGGGCAATTTTTCGGTCAGTCCGGTTTCCGGTAGTTTGATGATAGAAGGACCGATTAAAACCGATACGGCTTCTTTTTTGTTAGCTTCCCGGCGCACCTGGCTCGATTTGCCCATAAGGGCATACAAGACATTGGCTGGCGATGATGAAAGATTTGGGTATTCTTTTTATGATCTTAATGGCAAAATCAACTGGATAATAAATTCTCAAAATAGGATATATATCAGCCATTATAACGGCAGGGATGCCCATTTTACATATTTAAAAAACGATAACAACAATAAATCGTCACGTTTTTCTTTTAACTGGGAAAATTACACTTCATTACTGCGTTGGAACTGCATTTTGCCAAATAACCTGTTTGTAAATACATCGGTTTACCATAGCCTATACCGGTTTGGCCAAATCAGCGAATATACTGGTCAGCAATCATTTAAAGAAATTGTGCATACAAGTCTCGAAGAATTTGCAATTAAGGGAGATTTTGATTTAAACCTGAAAAATAACAGGGCAAAATTTGGGTACCAAATATCCCACTTTACATTCAAACCTGAACTGGTGTATGTTAAGGCCAATGAAAACATGTTCAATAAAAATAGTTCGGCCATAGCCCAAAACTTAACCATATCGACCTATGTTGAAAACAATTGGGAGCCTAACCACAAGGTTAATTTCAATTATGGAATCAGGAGCCATCATTACCAGGCTGGCAGTACAAACTATTGGTTTATCGAGCCAAGGGCATCATTTAACTTCAATGCTACATCCAGTTCCACCATTCATGCAGCAATTCAGCAAACCACCCAACCATTGCACCTGCTCACCAATACTGCCCTCAATATGCCATCTGACCTATGGGTGCCTGTTACCGGGAATATCAGGCCGGCAAAGGCGTGGCAGTTCAACCTTGGCGCCGATATGGTTTTCCAAAATAAAGATTACAACATGAGTTTAGATTTATATTATAAGCCAGTTAAGGATATAATTCAATATAAACAGGGTATTTCACTTATTAAAAGTAACTATACAAATTGGTATGATTTGGTGGATGTTGGAAATGGATTAAACTACGGAGTCGAAATGACTGTTGAAAAAACCGGCCACAAATTAACCGGGTGGGTAAACTATACTCTTGCCTGGGCATGGCTTAAATTCGACAACATAAACAATAATCAGTATTTTCCTTTTAAATACGACAGACGCCACGACATAAATATATTGATAAACTATTATCTTACAAATGTGACGAATAAAAAATGTTATTTCTCCTTAACTTTTAAATATGCCAGTGGCAATGCTGTTACTTTACCGATAGAGGTTTCAGAGGGGATTACAGCTCCCGGAACTGTTCAACCAGGTAGAAATAGTTACTATCCTTATACCAACCCTGAATACTACCCACATCCTAATAATTACAGGATGCCTGCTTTCCATCACCTCGACATTTCATATTCAACAATGCGACAAACAGCAAAAGGCAATGAATTTACCTGGAAATTTTCAGTTTATAATTTGTATAACCGTTTAAATCCATATTATTTTGTAGCCCAAAACGATAAAATGTTCAAGATTTCGATGCTCCCCATTATTCCATCGGTTGTTTTTAATTACAGGTGGTAAAAAAATTACCGGCTCCTTTCGAAGCCGGTACATTTTTTATGGCGTATTTTTCTGCAAATCATTTTATTTAGAATCAATTAAAATTACCCCCCCCCTCCAATAAATTATAACAAAAATTCAGGGTTACCTTTTTGTTAAAAAAGGAATATATTTAAAAACGACAATTAACCCGGGCCGCGTCCCGAATGCAAAATAAACATGAACCAAATTCCACTTTCAGTTAAAAACTATATAAACTCAGGGGCAAAAAGCAACCCAGCCCTTTTATACCAATTTGGGCTCCGGACCGGGTTGCAGTACTTATTTATTCATCCGGAGCGGGAAGTTAGCGCTTTCCGCTCCATAAAACTTTACAAAAATGATTAAAAAAATTGGATTCTTTGTATTTATGGCAGCAATTATTGCAACTTTTGGCGGATGCCAGAAAGAGGAACTAACCGACCGTCAACTGACGGACGAAGTACAACCACAGGAAGTGGTTCAACCCGATGTGTATGTTGAAAACGGGTATTTGGCTTTTAAAATATGCAGGCCGTTGACAGTGTGATACAAATGTTAGGCAGCATGAATACCACTGAAATTGAGCACTGGGAAAATCAGATGGGATTTAAATCGGCCCGTTCAGAGTTTGATGCATTGTTTGAGGAATATGACAAATTAAAATCATATGAAGCATTTCTTCAGTTTAAAGAAAAAAGTAAAGACAAGTTGAAGTTCAATGAAAATGATCCAGATGATTGTTCCATCAGTTATCCTTTTAATACAATTTATTTTACGCCTGTCCTGAATAGTGATGGAGTTTACAAAGTTGGGGAAAGCATTATTAAATATACGCGTGAAGATCAGATTGTTATTGCAGATGGTGATGTTGATAAGCTAAACAACCTCGATAATTTTATGCATGACAAAATGGTAATAATTATGCCAAAATTAAAGTCGCTGGTAAATAACTTTACCGATATTCATTTTTTCCCGGAAGATCACCCCAGAAAAGATGAAGGATATTACAGTGTTTGGCATACAAAAGCAGGAATTTCAAATAGAAGGATAAATCACAAATTGTTTGCCGAGCAATATTTAATTAGCGATTGGGACTACAACTCCAACTCATATTATTGGATAAATGGAATTAAAATAGCATTAAATCAACGAGGTCAAAAATATTCATGGGGCAAATGGAGAGATTATAATACTACTTACGGTATTTCCAATATAAAAGTTAAAGTTGGTTCTGAACCTGTTTGGGAAGATAACAGAACTTACACCAGTGGAGAAGTTAAGCCAAGCATCAATTTTTTGTTATACCATGCCTGGTCTGTTCTTCCTTTTCAACCTGACTCGTATATATCTGTTCCTACCGTAAATTTTGCAGCTAGAGTCACCTTCCGGGGATTTGGCTTTAACAGCAACGATTACTATACAATTGATAATCCTGACGGATATGGAACAGGAAATAATTTACTGATCCCTCCCGGCGGATGGTGGGCATCAGGCTATTAACATCAACCTCGGAAGCAGGGACTTACCCCTGCTTCCAAACTAATTGTTAAGTATTAAATATGAAGTTCAAAATCTTTTTTATTACTTTACTGGTTACCGCAGTTTTTGTTTCTTGCGAAGAAGAGGTATATTTCAGTTTTGAGCATGAACCCAGGCTTTGCCTAAACTGTATCTTGAATCCTGATTCAACAGTTATTACAGCCAGTCTCTCCCTGTCAAAAAAAATGGATACCATTAACGAAATAAAAACCATAAACGATGTGGAAATTATTTTATACGAAGAGGGAAATTTGTTCGGCCGGTTTACAAACACAGGGGATGGCAAATATGAGCTCAACAAGGTTCCTGTTGTCGGAAAAACGTATCGAATTATTGTTGAATCGGAAGAATATGGCAAAGTATCGGCTACAACAATTGTCCCAAATAAACCCGAAATCACCTGGTCAAAAGATACTGTTGGCTACGACAAGTACAACTTATTGAGGTACAACCTGAATGTTCAGATACACGACAAGCAGGGAAAAGATTATTATTGGCTGTATTCTACCGGTATTGTAAACGGCGTTAAAGGAGGAGGCGGTGGAGGTGTCGTACTTAATGCCCCGTTTGCCGACACCTTTAACCGCAGGTATGAGACTGAAGAAAAATACGGGTTTATGCATTATTATCAAATACGACTGTCTGACGAAGGATATGATGGACAGGTGCTCGATTTTATAATTCCTGATTTGGTTCCGACAAATCAATACAGAGCCAAACATATTTTAAATGCGAGCGAACATTATGATAAATACATAAAAACCAGCATCCTTTACAGATTGAACGAAGAAGCCGACCTCCCGTTTAGCGAACCTGTTCAAATTTATTCCAATATTGAAAATGGTTTTGGCATTTTTGGCGCCTGTGCCATTTCAACAATTGTTTTGTAACCTTTTTTCAAACCATGAAACAAATAGTTATAATTTCTTTTTTTATTTTTCCTTTATGGCTCAGCGGGCAGTCCAAATATACCATTTCAGGGTATATAACCGATGCCGGCAGTGGCGAACGGCTTGCGGGCGCAACGGTTTATAATAAAAGCACCGGCAAAGGTACGGCAACAAATACCTACGGTTTTTTTAGCTTAACCGAAAAGGAGGGTTTATACAATCTTTCATGCCGGTTTGTGGGTTTCAGGGAACACACCGTCAACCTTGAATTAAAAAACGATACTTTAATTAACATACCCCTTCAGAAAGGAGTTGAAATAGAAGAAATAAAAATAAGTGCACAGCGGCAATTGCGGGGAAATCCTGAACTTTCGGTACTGAACCGTCAACAGGTGGACATGCAAATGGTGGAATCGGCCCCGGTAATACTGGGAGAGCGTGACATATTAAAAACCCTGCAATTTATGCCCGGAATTAAGCAGGGAGCAGAAAACACAGCCGGATATAATGTGCGTGGGGGAAGCGCAGACCAAAACCTGATTTTACTGGACGGTGTGCCCGTTTACAATGTGAACCATTTAATGGGCTTTTTTTCTGTTTTTAATACCGATGCCATAAAAAGCGCCGAGCTGATAAAAGGGGGCATACCTGCCCGCTATGGAGGCCGGCTGTCGTCGGTGCTCGATGTTGCCATGAAAGAAGGTAACATGAAAGAAAGCCGCGGGATGTTTTCCATCAGCCCGGTTGCAGGACGGATAACTTATGAATCGCCTATTAAAGTTGATACATCAGCATTTATTGTCTCATTACGCCGTACATTTTTTGACCTGCCAATGGTGGCATTTCAGAAACTAAATGGAGATAACTATAACTTTGGTTACTATTTTTACGATTTAAACGCGAAAGCAAACTGGAAATTTAATCCGGGAAACCGGCTTTACCTCAGCTTTTATTCCGGCACAGATAAGCTATTCCACAACACCAGGGAGAGCAAAACCGAAAAGTCTTCCTACAACTACAACTGGGGAAATTTTACCACGGTACTCCGGTGGAACAAAATGTTTTCACCCAAACTGTTTTCCAACCTGGCTCTTTATTACAGTCGTTTTAATCACCTTCAAACCGGAAAGGCAGAATCTGAAGATGCACATACTCTGTTTAAAACCACAACCCGGTTAGATGATATGAGTTTAAAAACAGATTTCGATTATTATATTCAGACACAATACACCTTACGGTTTGGGGCAAAAGTTTCGCACCTTACATTCAACCCTAATATTATTCAGTTAAAAAGCGAAAACTCCGATGTTTCATTTAACGAGCAAAACAGATCAAATGCCCGGCAGGCAGAAATATACGTGGAGAATGCGTTCAGTTTTGGGCGGCTGGGGTTGAACATCGGCAGCCGGGTTTCCGGGTATTTTACCGGGAAAAAAAGCTATATTCATTTTCAACCTCGTTTGGCTGTAAACCTGCATGTTACGCCATCATTTTCAGTAAGTACATCATATACCCAAATGGCACAAAACATGCACCTGCTTACCAATTCGTCGTTGGGAATGCCTACCGATTTATGGGTAGCCTCTACCGATAAAATTGGGCCACAACTGTCAAGTCAGGTTACTTTAGGGATAGCATACGAATCCGGACAGAACTTTATTTTTGGAGTAGAGGGATATTATAAAAAAATGAACCATGTGATACGTTTCGACGAAGGGGTTGCTTTTTTAAACCCCAAAGAATCAGGCTGGGAGGATAATGTACTGGTTGGAGAAGGAAAAGCTTATGGAGTGGAGTTCTTAACAGAGAAGCAAAAAGGCAGGTTAACCGGAATTTTCTCCTACACATTGTCGCGGTCTGACCGCAAATTTGACGCACTGAACCGTGGTAACTGGTTTCCGTTTAAATACGACCGCCGGCACGATGTTTCCGTTTTGGCTGAATATAAACTGAATAAGCTATACAACAAATCCCGTTCAATTTCAGTTGGTTTTACTTTGCAGTCGGGCAACAACCTCAGCATGCCCGACACTGAATTTGAAGGAATGCTTTTACCCGGAACCGATTTTGCCGACCATCCCATAGTCTGGCAGAAAAGGCGGTTTACCTACAGTAATCCCAACAACTTTAAAATGCCTGCATTTCATCACCTCGATATCGGGTATAATATCACAAAAGAAAAAACTGAAAACAAAAGTATAACCTGGTCATTTTCGGTGTACAATGTGTATAACCGGATGAACCCCTGGTATTATTACAAAAAAGATGGAAAAGTAAAACAGGTTTCAGTGTTTCCGCTGATTCCTTCGGTAGGATTTAAGTATACTTTTTAAAAATAAGTGAAATGATTATGAAACGAGCATGTAAAATATTTACACCCAAGAGCATAATTAAAATACATGCGAGTTCCATACTATACCACTGAAAATAAACAATTTTAATAGTATGAAAAAACTGGTATTGGCAATTTTTATTTTAGCAACCTGTATTGTTGCACATGGACAGCAAGGATTTGAACTGAATGTTAGTACAAAGCTGGGTTATTATTTCCCGGCTAATACAGAAAGACATCCGGCAGACCTTTTCGTAAGCAATGCCTTCTCGCCGGCAGCAGGAATTTCGCTGGGCTACAATTTTTTTAAAAGTACGGGGGTCTTTTTAGGAGTTGAGTATGCTCACCTTAGTCCGGATAAGGAAGATTTATTTTCAGGTGAAAATTTAGATGTGAAATGGCAATCGGTCAATATTCCGTTAAATGTACAGCAAGGTATCTGGCGAAACTTTTATTTAACTGCGGGCGTAACCCTGGTTCGCCAGATAAAAGGGTATTATGACGGAGTTTCTACTTTTTCGCAACAGAAAATACCTGAATACAACTGGCAGGCCGGTGCAGGTTATAAACTAAATGATTTGAGAATATCAGTTCAGTATAGCAGAGGATTTAGCGACATCGACAAAAGAATTAAAACCAGTGCAACCAGCTCTTCCGGAGTTACGGTAAGACACCGGGAAATTTTTATGAAACTGGAATACCCGCTGTGGAAATTTTAAACGCTGTTTCGTTTACTTACAGGTGGTAAAAAAAAGAATCTCGAATTATTCTTTTCAAAATACAACCCGGATTGATACCTTTTAAAATACCGGAAAAATCATACCTTTGAAACTGGAATAAAAGTGAACAAATATGAATCTTCTATCGGTTTTACGGGAAGAAAAGCAAAGCGGTCTGAAAGGAGGCATCTATCATAAAACACAAATAAAACTGGCATACCATACCAACCGCATTGAAGGCAGTCAGTTATCAGAAGAACAAACAAGATATATTTACGAAACAAATACGGTTTTTTTAGAAGAAGGCGAAAAAACAGCCAATGTAGATGATATTATTGAAACGGTAAATCACTTTTCCTGTTTTGATTATATGCTCGACATTGCAGAAGAGCCTTTATCGGAAGAACACATCAAAAAATTTCATTACCTGCTGAAAATAAATACATCCGATTCCAAAAAATCATGGTTTCGTATTGGCGATTACAAACTGAGGCCAAACATTGTTGGGGGAACAGAAACATCCCTGCCTTCAGAAGTGCCATCTGATATGAAAATTTTAATTGAATCGTATCGCAAAAAACAAAACATAAGTATTAACGATATCATTGATTTTCATTTTCGGTTTGAACAGATTCATCCTTTCCAGGATGGAAATGGCCGCGTAGGCAGATTAATTCTATTTAAAGAATGTTTGGCAAAAAATATCGTCCCGCTTATTGTAGAAGATGAACACAAATTTTTCTATTACAGAGGTTTGGCAGAATACCCGAAAGTGAAGGGTTATTTAATTGATACTTGCCTTAGCGCTCAGGATAGTTACCAGAAAATTATCGATTACTTTTTCCCAAAATCGAATAATGTGTAAAAAAATTACCGGCCCCTTTCGAAGCCGGTACATTTTTCATGGCGTATTTTTTCTTCTTCCTCCCCGCCAGCCGGCGGGAGGTCAGGTGAGGCTTTAAGGAATCAACAAGCTGTCAATTACATGAATGACACCGTTTTTGCCTTCGATGTCGGCAGCTACCACTTTGCTGTCGTTAATTTCAGTTTGTTTTCTGTTTCTGAACTGTTTTTGTTTTCATTTTGTCTAACACAACTACATAAAGAATTAAACAGCATTTTTGTATATCTATTTCTGAAATTAATTTTACAAAAAAAAATAATACAAATTAAATATTTGATTTATTGAATTTTATGTGTAAAGTTAAAATTTGTTAACATCAATTAATTGGACACTTTAATACTTAAAAGGAAACTAAAAATACCGATGCCAATTGGAAAAACCAGCTAAACCCGATTTTGAAAGAACAAAAATCTAAAACACAAAAACCTTATTTCCTACCTATATAACTAAAACAGAAAGCGACAGCGTCGCGATAATATGTGTAGGAAAAATGCTTTTAATGTGAAAACAAGGTGCAGCGCACCGAAACGCTAGAAATATTGCGGTGCGCTGCACCTTTCTGGTATCATTCAAATCTCATTCTACAAATATTAAGGTGCGCTGCACCAGTTGTTTTGAAGTTATTTCTTTAAAGTACGTTTCAAGAATCATCGGGGCTTATTAGTAATTTTTGCTCTTGAATTCAAACCGCAGTTTAAACCAAGCCGGACTGCAAATGCTCCAATTCGCTTTAAACTGTTTTAATCAGCTATAAAATAAGGCAATAAGGTTGAATTTGTGAGAGATTTCCCCCCCGGTTACGAAGATTTGGGATGGAAAATAAGGTTTATAAATACCTTAATTTAATCCCAAAAAATATATCTTTCTCTGATCGCGCTGATTTTCGCAGAAAGCCATAATAATCAGCGTTTATCTGCGAATTGGAAATCGACGAAGTCAAATCTGCGGGAAGGTTGCAAAATTCATTGAAAGCTTGCCCAATTTGCGGCATGAGAATCATAAAAACATTATTCATCCAGAACAAATAAAAAACAATCCGGTTCCAGGTAAGAATAACTTTACATATCCACCTCAAAAACATGATTTTTCTTAACATTTCCTAAAAACCGGCTGATTTCTAAGGTGCAATCTTTTAAATCGGCTAATTTTGCCCACCGATTTCATAACAATTTTCAACATGGCAGATAAAGACCAAAAACTTTTTTCTGATTTCCCGCCTGTTTCAACCGAAGCGTGGGAAGCCAGAATAAACGTCGATTTAAAAGGCAAAGAATATGAAAGGGCGCTGGTTTGGAGAACCTACGAAGGCATTAACGTGCGTCCATACTACCGCCGCGAAAACCTCGAAGGACTCGATTACCTGAATGCCGTTCCCGGTGAATTTCCGTTTGTGCGTGGCAACAAAAAAACCGGCAACGACTGGTTTATCCGGCAGGATATTTTTGTAAAGGATTTTGCCGACGCCAATAAAAAGGCATTGAATATTCTGGGCAAAGGGGTTAACTCACTGGGGTTTTATTTCGATTGCAACACTAAAATCACCAAAGATGACTTGGCAGTTCTTCTAAAAGGCATTTGTCTTGAAGCGGCAGAAATCAATTTTGTTTGTCCGTGCGACAACTGCAACTGCGCCCTGCCGTTTGCAGAATATGTTTTGGCAGGGAACGAAGACAAAACCAAAAGCATCGGTTCGTCGCCACTCGACCCCATCGGTTCGTTTGTACTGAAAGGCAAACTGAAACCGAACACTTTTGAAGAATTGAAAGTAGCCATCGAAAAAACTTCGGAATTGCCGCAATTCAGAGTAATTGGCGTTCACGGAAAGTTTTTTGCCAACAGCGGCGCGTCCATCGTTCAGGAGCTGGCCTTTGCGCTGGCGCAGGGTGTGGAATACCTGACCCGGCTCACCGACGCCGGTTTGAGCACCGACGAAGTGGCCCAAAACATCAAATTCAATTTTGGCATTGGCAACAACTATTTTATGGAAATTGCCAAACTGCGGGCTGCCCGCCTGCTTTGGGCGCAGATTGTAAAGGCTTTCGACCCGAAAAGCGACGAATCGGCCAGACTGATTGCCCACAGCGAGACAAACTCCTACAACAAAACATTTTACGACCCCTACGTGAACATGCTGCGCACCCAAACCGAAGCCATGTCGGCTGTATTGGGAGGCGCCGATTCCATTACTGTGCTGCCGTTTAACGCCATCTTTGGCGACACCACCGAGTTTTCTGAACGCATTGCCCGCAACCAGCAAATTCTGCTGAAAGAAGAGGCACACCTCGATAAAATTGCCGACCCTGGCGCCGGTTCATACTACATCGAAAACCTCACTGTTTCGCTGGCTGAACATGCATGGAATCTGTTCCTACAGGTGCAGGACAAAGGCGGTTTTGTGCAGGCTTTCAAAGACGGATTCATTCAAAATGAAATAAAAGCGATGGCAGCCAAAAGAAATGCTAACGTGGCGCTCCGTCGCGAAAACCTGTTGGGTGTAAACCAGTTCCCCAATTCCTCCGAAACGGCCAAAGAGGAGTTCCCGGAATGGGTTTTCCAGGCCAGCGACCTCACTGAAGCGGATGCAGAAGTGGAAACACTGAAACCTTACCGTGCTGCCCAGCCGTTTGAAGCATTGCGCTACAAAACCGATGTGTATGCAAAAAGCAACAAACGCCCCGTCGCATTTATGCTGCCTATGGGCAATCTTGCTTTCCGGAAAGCACGTGCACAATTCAGCACCAATTTTTTTGCCGTTGCCGGGTTCGAGGTCATCGACAATAACGGTTTCAAAACTGCAAAAGAAGGATTAGAAGCCGCCAGAGCAAAAAATGCCGACATCGTTGTTTTGTGCTGCTCCGACGAAGAATATGCCGAACTGGCGCCACAGGTAGCTCAACTGCTTGGTAAGGAAATCCTGGTTATTGCCGGAGCGCCCGAATGTAAAACGGAACTGGAAACCAAAGGAATTTCCAACTTCATTCACATGAAGAGCAATATTCTGGAAGAGTTGAAAGCTTATCAGGAAAAGTTGGGAATTAGATAAATTAGACACAAGACGATGAGACACAAGTAATAAGACAGAGAGACACAAGATGCAAGGTAAAATCCTGATACTTGATACTTATAGTCCTGATACTTGATACTTATAGTCCTGATACTCTTAGTCCTGATACTTGATACTAAAATTCTTTATACTAACAATCAGTTACTAATTTTAAAATAAAATATCATGCATAACTTCAAAGAATTAAAAATCTGGCAAAAAGGAAGAAAATTTGTAAAAGACATTTATATTCTTACCAGAAAATTTCCCAAGGAAGAACTGTTTGTTTTGACTTCTCAAATGAGACGGGCTGCTATTTCAGTTCCTTCCAATATTGCAGAAGGTGCTGGCAGAGGTACAGACAAAGATTTCTCCAGATTCATTGATATTGCTACCGGTTCTTCTTTTGAACTGGAATCTTTGATTTATGTAGGATACGATTTAGAATATTATTCTGAAGAAGAATTGGATATTTATCTTGAGAAAATTCAGGAAATTCAAAAGATGCTTTTTCACTTTAAAAATCACATCAATCCCTG
Organism: Mariniphaga sp.; assembly: GCA_019429205.1. Taxonomy (GTDB): domain Bacteria; phylum Bacteroidota; class Bacteroidia; order Bacteroidales; family Prolixibacteraceae; genus Mariniphaga. The sequence goes on from JAHYIT010000027.1 coordinate 15,742, forward strand.
ACTCTTCAGTCTTGATACCTGATACAAATTTTCTTGATACTTGATACTAAAAGTCTTGTTACTAAAAAAATAAAAGATGACACCTGATTTCAAAAACATCAACATAAAAAATTTCCTGGCAAAACAAACAGCCGGAAGTTTAACAGAAAATACAAAAAACTGGCTCACTCCGGAGCAGATTCCGGTGAAACCGGTTTACACCAAAGAAGATTTGGAAGGCTTGGAGCACCTGGATTATGCTGCCGGATTGCCGCCGTTTCTGCGGGGACCTTACTCGGCCATGTACGCCATGCGCCCGTGGACCATCCGCCAGTATGCCGGGTTTTCAACCGCTGAGGAATCGAACGCGTTTTACCGCCGCAACCTGGCCGCCGGTCAGAAAGGACTGTCGGTTGCATTCGACCTGGCCACGCACCGCGGCTACGACTCAGACCACCCGCGCGTGGTGGGCGATGTGGGGAAAGCCGGAGTGGCCATAGACTCCATCCTCGACATGAAAATTTTGTTCGATGAAATTCCGCTGGATAAAATGTCGGTTTCCATGACCATGAACGGCGCCGTGCTGCCCGTTATGGCCTTTTACATTGTTACCGGTTTGGAGCAGGGCGCCACACTGGAACAGCTTTCGGGAACCATCCAGAACGATATTCTGAAAGAATTCATGGTGCGGAACACCTACATTTACCCGCCGGAGTTCTCCATGAAAATCATTGCCGACATTTTCGAGTTCACTTCGCGGCACATGCCGAAGTTCAACTCCATTTCCATTTCGGGGTACCACATGCAGGAAGCCGGCGCCACTGCCGACATTGAAATGGCTTACACACTGGCTGACGGGCTGGATTACCTGCGCACCGGAATCAAAGCCGGCCTCGACATCGACGCATTTGCACCGCGGCTGTCGTTTTTCTGGGCCATTGGTATGAACCATTTTATGGAGATTGCCAAAATGCGTGCGGCACGCATGCTATGGGCAAAAATTGTGAAGGAATTCAACCCGAAAAACCCGAAGTCGATGGCGTTGCGCACGCACTCGCAAACCTCGGGCTGGTCGCTAACAGAACAAGACCCCTTTAACAACGTGGGACGTACCGCCATTGAGGCAATGGCGGCTGTGCTTGGCCACACCCAAAGTTTGCACACCAACGCGCTGGACGAAGCCATTGCCCTGCCCACCGACTTCTCGGCACGAATTGCCCGTAACACGCAGTTGCACCTGCAAATGGAAACGGAGATTTGCCGCTCGCTCGATCCGTGGGCCGGTTCATACTACGTGGAATCACTTACAAACGAACTGGCACGAAAAGGCTGGGAGCTCATTCAGGAAGTGGAAAAACTGGGCGGAATGGCCAAAGCCATCGAAACCGGCGTGCCAAAAATGCGTATTGAAGAAGCAGCGGCCCGCGCGCAGGGAAGAATCGACGGAGGTTCGCAAACCATTGTGGGAATCAACAAATACCGGCTCGACAAAGAAGACCCCATCGATATTCTCGACATCGACAACACGGCAGTGCGCCTGTCGCAGATTGAACGACTGAAAAAACTTCGTGCCGAACGGAAAGAAGCAGAAGTGCAGTCGGCCCTGGCAGCCATCACCAAAGCCGCCGAAACAGGAAAAGGAAATTTACTGGAGCTGGCGATTGATGCAGCAAAAAAACGTGCATCTTTGGGTGAAATTTCAGATGCCTGTGAAAAAGTGGCAGGACGATACAAAGCAGTAATCAGAACAATTGAAGGCGTGTATAAATCGGAAGCAAAAGACAAATCGGAGTTTAAAGAAGCGCAGGAGCTGGCACAACAATTTGCCGAACTGCAGGGCCGCCAGCCGCGCATTATGGTAGCCAAAATGGGGCAGGACGGTCACGACCGGGGCGCCAAAGTGGTGGCCACCGGCTATGCCGACCTCGGTTTCGACGTGGATGTGGGCCCGCTGTTCCAGACTCCGGAAGAGGCCGCCAAACAAGCGGTTGAAAACGACGTGCATGTGCTGGGCGTTTCGTCGCTGGCAGCAGGGCACAAAACACTGGTGCCTGCCGTTATCGAAGAATTGAAAAAACTGGGTCGCGACGACATTATGGTTATCGTGGGTGGTGTCATTCCGGCACAGGACTACCAGTACCTTTACGACGCAGGCGCTGTGGCCATTTTCGGCCCGGGTACCAGCGTTGCCGCAGCCGGAAAGAAAATTCTGGAGATTTTGATTGAGGCGTATAAGGAATAGGAGGCCTCTCCCCGGCCCTCTCCGAGGGAGAGGGAGAAAGGAAAAAAGAGTAATTGCTAAAATACTAAGCCGGTTCTGAGAGGGGCCGGCTTTTTTTGTGATTTACAAGCCTCTAATTAAAAATAAGATTTGGTCTAAACTTTAAAATTCATATTTACCAATCATCATTAACTGAGTAAAATTCATTCTTAAAATCTGAAATTATTTCATTTATTGCCGTATCATATTTCATAAGTGTTTCAGTTTGGCATTTCTCCATTGCTGGCAAAGTTTCAATTGCTTTATCAATATTTATTGAAGGAATTAAACTCCTTATATTTGAAATTTCATATCGGTACCTTCCATCTTTAAATTGAAAAGCTAAAGAAAAACTAATTTGAATATTTTTATCATCTGCTAAAGTCTTTAGTCCATTGATTGACAATAATGAATTTTCAATATCTGTTTGAATTACATCTTTAGGATTCTCAAACTTCTTTGAAATCCAAATTTTGGCACTACGATATAAATCTTCACTTTTTCGTTCATTAATAGCAATTACTTCAGAATAGTTTACGAAACCATCTTTTTGTGGAAAAATATCACATATCCTATTGTCTTGATTATTATTAATCAATGGGGGAAATAAAAATAAAAAAACAAATGCTTGAAAACTCATGATGGAAAATTTTAATAGAAAAAATTGGACCAGATTGAAATAATTAATGCCAGTAAAGTTAAAATTATTGCTATAAGTGCATTTCTGTTAGCTTGTTTAGATGATTTTTTTGTCTCTATTAATTCCACATATTCTAAAAAATTAAAGTATGACTTTGCTGATAAAATACATTTTCTGTTTTTATAGATTTCATCAATGTCTTTCTTTTTTCGAAAATTATTTCCATACCTAATTCCATGGTAATATGGGAATTGCGTTCTTTCATAAAAATTTTCAAAAAACCAATTTAAAAAATACTCCTCAAAGTCGTCTTCAATTTGGTATTTTTCATTGATTAATTGTTTCTTTAAATTATTGTAAGATATTCCATTGGGGAAAGAATTTATTCCAATTTCTAAACTTCGGATATAAATGTTATGTTTCATTTTTTTATCAAAAATAGAAAACTCATTTTTATTTTTAATTGCAAAATGCTATTATTTTTCAATAGATTATCCACAGTAACCCATTTTTTTGAATCGGCAAATCGGCCCCGATAGCTGATCGGGGCGCCGCATCCGAACCTCAAATTCCTTTCCCAGTAACAATTTCTTTCACCGGGATTTCCCCGTAAACCACATCAAGGTTCACTTCGCCGTTTTTAAATTCAACGGTTCCGAAACCGTTTTCAGTAGAAATAAAACTTTTAAAATCTCCAACCTTTGAATCAACGTAAAGCACCAGGTCAACCGCATCGTAACGAATGCCAGTTAATCCCTGCAATAATCCGTAGCTGGCCATGGCACGGGCATACCAGTGGCCGCACTCGTACTCGTTAAACGGGTTTCGTACCCGGCCATCGTATCGTTTCCGCACTTCGCGAACAATTTCAAGGCCTTTTTCCACTTCCCCTTCCAGCATTAAATGTGAGGCCACCTGGTATTCAATTCCGGTCCACACTTCATTACTGTAAACAAACGGCAAGGTTAATTCACCCCCGTTTGGCCAGGTACAAAGCAGCAAACCGCCGTCTTTCCCCAATCCGTAAGCAGGGCGCTGCGGGTTTACGTGGTCTGATAAATCGGTTTTGAGGTTGTATTTATGTACGGCATTCAGATGGCTTTTTACTTTTCCGGGTTCAACAAAATCTTCCAGTCCACACACTTTTCCAATCCAGGCGCCCAAAATTCCGTCCGACAAACAGCCGTTTCCGTACTGATATTTCGGGCCTTCCTTTTGCAGCAATTCGATGGCCTCCGGCGAATAATTCATGTTGATTCCAACTTTTGATGCTTCAACCGGATCGGCTGCTTCAAGTCCTTCGATTGTAATTTTCTGAATAAAGTATTCGCCGTTAAACAATTCATTTTCAAGGTACAATTTTCCTTTAGTCAACAAATTTTTGTATTTCGAAACCTCATCGCCTGCGGTTTCACCCATTTCAATAATTGCTGCCAGCGCTCCCAGGTAAAAGCTGGTGCACATTCCGTTGGGACCCCAGAATTCGATGTCGTACGTATTGTGGTGCGGTTCTTCCAAAATGCCTTTTTCTTTTGGGTCCCAGGTTGCGATGCAGTAATCAAGGCTTTGTTTTACGCTGGGATACAGCGATTTCATCCAATCGGTATCACCCGAAATACGCCAGTCGCGGTACATTTTCATGATTCCGCCCAACTGGCCGTCGGCAGCAGCATGAAAACCATGACTGGTAACCGGAAGAATGGGCAAACTGCTCCTGAAATTCTGGTGCCCCTCTTCATTCTGGCTGGCAAAAAATTCGGTTTCGCGCAACGTACGTTCCAGTGCCGGGAACAAATGCGGAATAGCCTGCGCATAATTCCATACATGGGTGCACGAGCCGTAACAACAGCCGCTGTCTTCGTGGCATCCTTCCCACGCCCAGAGTTTTCCATCTTTTTGCCGCAAAACAGTGGGCGATTTCAAAATAGTCAGGTTGGCAGCCACTGCTTCAATCACTTCGGGCGGCAAATCTGAGCTGTAAAAAGCATCTGAAAAAAGAGTGGTTTTCGATTTAAAGTCATTGTAGTTCTGTGTCCAGAAATTTACAACTTCATCAATATTTTTAAACCTCCCGGAGTACCAGGGTTCGTAGTAAATGTGGCTTAAATCGGCACAGCAGCCATCGCCCGGAGGACAGGTAGCCAAATCTTTTTCCAGTTGTTCCTGCGAAACCGGGCCCAAACCGGCCCTAAGCATGGAATGTGGTGCATACCAGGCCATCATTAACCGAATGGTTTTTTCTTCTCCGGGTTTTAATTTGAACGGAACATAAAGTGATGCACCGGGAGAATTCAGCGTAGTAGTATCTTCCCGAAAGGTAAATTCCGAAAGGTCTTTCCATATTACTGTGCGCGAATCGAACCAGCCGCCACGAAACCAGCACAAATCAACAACGGCACCCGGTTCGTCGGTAAAAATGGCAAAATCGCCTTTAAAATGGGGTTTGTCGGGGTGACATTCCTGGCTTAATAAAAAACCATTTGGTATTCCTGAAATGGAATGGCCCCGTTCGTAATGTCCTCCCCATTCGCTGGGAATTTCAATACGCATCAGGTTTTCGGCATGGTATGAAAACGCAGCTTCCAGTTCTTTTTCTGAAGTATTTTTAAAAGAATATTCCAGTCCGCCAACCGGCAAACTTGAGTTGTCTTCATTGGTTGGAATAAAGGGGCTCCAGCCTGTGACTGAAACTTCCAGCGGAATATCACTGTCTTCCAGCTTTACTGTTCCGAAAGGAAACCGGGCATCGAACGAGGCTTTTTCAAACCGGGGAAATCCGTACGATTTTTCACCGGCTCCGTTTCCGGATCGGGGATTACCAAAAATCTTCCACGCGAGAACAGGGCCTTCAAGCACTTTAGTGCCATTTTCAATACCTTTTACAGAAATAGCAGCCATTAAAAATGGTTCGTTGTAAACATCAGGGTAATTGCGCACCGAAACATGTGAAACGGCTCCTGAGCCTTCAAGACAGATCATACCCGCTCCTATTCCTCCAATGGGAAATGCCAGCCGGTTTAAATGTTCGTTTTCATAAACAGAATTAAAATTGCGCTGTTCCTGTTTCATTTTTGAATTCTGGCATGAGACCAAACAAAACAGGAAAATCATTCCGAAAAACAGTTTTGAATTCATGGTAAATTGGTTTAGTTGAAAATATGATTTAAATACTGTTCACTCCTTCAGAAACTCACCAATCACTTTTCCCCAGATGTCGTATCCTTTTTTGTTCATGTGCAGGTTGTCATCCAGGAAAACGTCAGTAAAAACCTGGCCGTTTTCATCGAGCATGGCATTCCATACATCGGCAAATTTGAGGTTGTTTGTTTTTTTAGCCAACCTTTCCAGTTTTTTGTTCAGCTTTTGATAGTTTTTGTGCAGGTTCCAGCGAGATACACTGGGTTTTGCCGAAATCAGCACCACTTTGGTATCCGGCAAATCCTGCTGAATACGATCAACCAGCAATTTGGCTTCCATTAAAATCTTACCCGGTTTTTTATTGCTGGCAATGTCGTTGTCACCTTCGTAAATAAACAGGTAATCCGGTTCGTATTTTGGGATAAGTTCATCGTAAAAATAAATCAAATCGCTGAAATGTGAACCGCCAAAACCGTTGTTAATCACATTATATTCAGGAAAATAATCCGCCACATCTTTCCACATCCGCACGCTGGAACTTCCGGTGAACAGAACAAATCTTTTCCCGGAATCAAATTGAGGTTCCTTTTGAACCAGTTCTTTAATTTCGTTTTTAAACCGGGTGGGGTCCTGGGCGTTCAGGCTAAAAATACAAAACAGCAATAATACCACTCCAAAATATCGTACAATCTTCAATTTCATTTTGTCTATTTTAAATCTTTATAACAAATAAGCTTAATTCCTCTATTTTGAATAGTCTGTTTCACCTTTTCGCTGGTAAGAACCCGGGTTACCCATTCACGATCTTCGGCCACATTTTCGTAACCCACATGGCCAACGGTTTTCATTTCATCTGACGCAACTGCCGGATGTTCCACAAAAAGGTATTTGCCGGGCGTTAGTTTTTCCAGGTTTTCGCAAAATTTATCGATGCGCTGTTCCATGGGCACATCCCTGCCCCAACCGGGAAAACGCTGTAATCCTTTGGTACTTACTTCCAGATTGTACTCTTTGGCCAGTTTGTCAACCAGTTCGCCAATCTTCGGGTCGAGGCTGGTAAACCCCATGTGGTTGGAAAGGTGCGAAATATGCGGCACATGTTTCAGCGAAAGTTCGATTTGCGCACGCAGTTCCTGTTCCATTTCGTCCAGCTTCCATTCTGATTCAGAGATGGAAGAACCGGACGGGAAGTTGGGATTCTTCCAAACCATCGGATAAAAGTAGCCGTCCTCATCCACCAGGCTGGGGCAATGGGTGAGCGGGCGCCACTTTACACTGCTCCATTCGCTGGTGAGCGTTAAATGAATGCCCACATCGTAACCCGGGTTTTCGTTCAGTGGTTTTACTGCCTCGGGAAACCATGCGCAGGGCGGCATCAGTTCCACCGAACGGGCAATTCCGTTTTGGTACGATTCGATACAGCCCAAATTCGCCGCGTGAAAAGAACCGATGTCATCAGCACGGACGAGGAGCTGGATTGTGTTGTCAGATTGCGAAAATAACGATATGGAAAGGAAAACTATTAAAAATGTTATTACTATTTTTTTCATTTTTTGGAACTCTCATTTATTTTTGTTCACCGGCTAATTTAATCACTTTTTCAATCAGTTTCGGATTCAACCACACCCCTTTATCAACCAGAACATTTAATAATTCCCGCACGGAATCAATCAGCCCCATTTCTTTAGCCTTCAATAAAACACCTAATGTCCCGGTAATTTTTATATTCAGCTTTTTAGCATAATCTCTTCCCAATTTTTCATCTAAAATCAACAAGTCTGCATTTAGTTCTTTAGCCAAAATGATGGCTTCTGCCTCACCCTCATCCAAATCAAATAAGAATTGTCCAATTTCCTTATTTTTAATATCTACGATTCTTATCCAATTTATTTTACTGATGTCCTGATAATAGGCTTTCTGCTTGCCTTGCTCCAGCTCTTTAAATACGGCATTGGGAACAGAAATTTTCCTGTAAATCTCTTTCAACAAGTTAAGTTTGTCAATTTTCAGAAGTGAAATCAGAGGCGTTGTATTTGAAACGATTTCAGGCATTTTTATAGTCAGAATCTAAATCTTGCGCCAGATTATCCGGGAAAAAAGAAACATTATATTTTCCCAGTAATTCAAGAAAATCGATTCGCGAAATATTTAACAAGCGGGCAGCAAAACCAGAAGATATTTTACCTAGTTCAAATAACTTAACCAACGATAAATTCCGAATTTCTTTTTCAAATTCCGAATCTCCCATTTTTAGTGATGTTGCTAATTCTTCGGGGTATTTTACAATTATATCGCGTTCCATAATTTTTTTATTTGCTCAAAGTTAAGGATTTTGGAATTAAAAATAATCTCACCTTAAAATTAAAAATCCAACTGTAAATAAAGAATCAGGCATACCACTCCCGCTTTCTGCCCTGCAGTTTATTTAACACATCAATGGTAATGTTCACATCGTTTACAATCTGGAAATCGAACATGCCCACGCAAATAAAATCGGCGCCGTTTTGGAACGCCCAGTTGAAGCCGTCTTCGGGCGAAATGGCGCCGGCAGCCAGCACTTTGAATCCCATTACAGGCACCTTTGCACGTTCCACAAATTCCACCGTCCGGTCTGGGAAAAGGCAGAAGATATTATCGTGGAAGCGGTTATGGTCGAGGTACCTTTTACCATCCACCTCAAACGGCACCCGGTTTTCCATGGGGTGTGCCGACCAGTACCGGTCGTGGTGCATGGTTTTCATGTAGTAGTCGGGGATAATACCCTGTTCCTCGCAGGCAATGAGCGCATCTACCGTGTGTGAGGCCAGTCCGGCAGTGTAACCCTGCGAGCGAATCCGTTCCATCATTTTCTCTATCACCTCCATTTTGTTGTCGCGTACCAGCCAGTCGCACCAGTTGCCCTGCACCTGGATGATATCCATCCCCGAATCGATGGCTTTGTCGATGTTCACAAAATAATCGTTGTTTTCCATATCGGGGTGAACCTGGCAAATCACCTTGATTTTGCTGCCGGTCATTTTTCGATATTTTGCCATGGTTTCGATGGTGGGGAAACCGATGTTGATGCTGTCGATTCCGGCTTTTTCGGCCAGCATGAGCGTTTCAAAAATTTTCTTTTCGGTATTGTACGCCCGGAAAAGTGAAGGCACATAAATGAGGTCGCGCGAGTGTGCCCAGCCGCCAATGAGGTTTCCACCCAGTACCAGCCGGCTGAGTTCGTGGTTGCCAATTTTTCCTTTGGGCAGTTCGCCTTTCAGTTCACTGATATTTGCGCCTCCTATCCGAATGGTTGCCCCGGAAAGGGTATCCACTCCGTACTCCTGACTTTCGCGAAAAGCGCCCCAGCCAATAATTCCCAATGCAGGCAGGGTAGCCAGATTTTTCAAGGCTTCCCTTCGGGACGTAAGCACTTCTTGTTCTTGTTTAACCAGCTCTTTCTCTAATTTCTTTTTAGGTAAGAAATACTGAAGGGCATAAATGCCATATCCCCTTTCTTTGATAAGAAGCAACAACAAAAGCGCTGTTGCTTCAATAAAATTTTTATTTACAATGTAGTAACTGCCTTCCACCGGCGCCAGCAGGGAACCTCCAAAAGGCGGATAGGCAAAATAATACAACGTCAGCAGCAAAATACCTGAAACCGATGCGGTACGGATAAAAACGCCCAGAAAAAGGGCCAGGCCGATTAACAGCAAAGCCGCAATATTGATGGGATCGATTATTTTCATCAGTCCTTCGGAAGCGGCCATCCAGTGGTAAAATCCGGCAAACGGCCCGGTGGCATTAGCCAGGTAGCCGGCAGCCGACCAGTTTGCAGCCCACAATTTCACAAGGCCTTCATATAAAAAATGCCAGCCAATGGTCACGCGAAACAGGGTGATGATGATTTTTTTCAGATTTTGGTTATTCATGGTTCCTGATTTTTTTTATTCCTGTGAAAAAGCAAAAATATCATTTTCCTTTTTCGAAATGTATTTTATCAGCATGTAAATCCTGGAAAGCAGCTATTTAGATTAATTCTCAAAAACGTGTAAAACCCAGTCACTGTAATCCAGTGCTCCCGGGTACATTCCCGGTGCAGTAAACTGTACTTTTTGTCCGCCCTGCACCTGCCATTTTGATGTTGATTCTCCTGTAGCGGGATTGTACCAGTATGCAGTGAATTGTTTGCCGGTAGCCGCCTGCCCCATGTCAAGATGCATCATGCCACCGTAACGAAGGTATATCACATATTCCTTTCCGGGATTGGCAAGACAAAAGGGCTGGGGAGAATCACTTACCAAATCCGGATAAGGTTTCATCTCCCACCATTTTACATTTTTAAAAAAGGTTGCCAAATGCTGCATGGAAACAGCACCTTCATAATCAAACGATTCGATTTCTGCGCCCACTTCTATTGGCCAGGGACCACCTCCGCGTGAAGGCGCTTCAGGAACGCTGGCAAGCCAAACATGTCCGCCGCCATAAGTATGCCCTGCCGCCCCGGAAAGCACAGCACCCCAGGCAGCCAGACGAACATCTTTCCCTGTGGGGTTTCCTTCAATAAACTCATACCATGGTTCGGTAACCACGATGGGTTTGGCTGGTTTCCGTTTATATTCTTTTTCGATGATAACCGGTATCATTTCGTTGGCATATTTCCCATGCCCCGACTGGCTTTGATTGTAATCGAGCCAGGGTTCATTGTGCAATACTTCTCCGGTTGACCATTGCGGGGCTTCAGCACCTCCGTCCCAGAACGGAGGCGTATTGTGCAAACTGACGATGCGGGTCCAGGGATCTTCATTTTTTACCATTTCACCCAACTCCTTCCAGAAACCGAGATCAAAACCGGCATTGTTGTCCATGTTGTATTCTCCTGCAAGCACCCAGATAACATTATACGCGCCAAAGCGATGAATAAGATATCGCCACCAGCGTTTCATTTTTTCGGCTCCAATTTTTTCATCCAGTTCAGGGCGACTCCACCATCCGTGGATCCAAACTGTTATACCCCTTGAATTGGCATAGGAGATCATCTGTTCCACTTTGCGGACATGTTCGGTGTCAAGAACCGAATATGATTCATCCAATAGGGAACTCTCCCTTCCCCAGCCATTACCGGGAACAAACAACTGACCCACGTTAAAACCTTTTTCTGCGCGGTTATCCACCATTTTTTGAAACGTTTCAAAATGAATCCTCCGGTTGGTCCAGTTCCACCAGGTATCGCCTATCCACAAAAATGGCTCTCCGCTGTCGTACTCAAAATAATGTCCGGCATTTTTACCGTCTTCTCTGACACGAATAAAACCATTACGTGTCGGATTGGATTTCAGCTCCTCTTCACTCCATTCAACAACTTTAATTTCCCCGGCAATGCCGTTTAACCCGTCGTCAGTTGAAAATGAAGCGTATTTCCAGATTCCAGTGTGCGGTGCAGCAAAATTCACTTTCCATTCATTACCGCCATCCCAGAATCCCGCAATTTCGATTGTTTTATCTTTGGCTTCGCCATCAATACCTTTAAAAGTAACACTCAGCAAATCTTCCGATTTATGGACGGGTATTTCCGCATAAGGGTTTGAATATTTTCCATTTGCAGTGAAAACAATTGGATAAACTTCCCACTTATGAACGTGTTGACTTTTTGCATTAATTATTACTGCAAACAGAAATACAAACAATCCGACAATTTTTCCCAAATACTTAATTTTCATTTATTTAAAAATAACCTCTTATGATTCAATTACATCCAGCCAGTTTTGAATAACCTGCCGGGCCTGGTCGTTCAATTCACCCAGTTCATCAAAGGAAACAATCCCGTCTGCCACCTGCCCTGAAATAATCATCAGATATTTTGAGCCCGACATATTATCATACCTGCGGGTCAGGTGTTTGTCGTGCGAAGTCAGTTTTTTGTAAACAGAAAGGTAAGCTTCCCGGTTGTCCAGCTTTCCCGATTTCCATTTTTCAAATACAGCATCTGCTTTTTCGATGCCGTTTTGATATTCCCGCATCAGACCTTTTTCAATTATCTCGCGGGCAATTTTTTTCTGAGATTTTGGTAATTCGTATGGCATAGTTTCAATTTCTAAAAGGTTTATCTCTTTCCAAATCAATAATTCCGCCTTCGTAACCGCACTCGCCCATGCGGGGAGAATTCACTACCGGCATTTGAGCATAATCGTTAAAATCTTCGCATTCTTCAGCATGTTTTTCAGAACAGGATTCGCAGAAAAATGCATCTTTATCGTACCAGCAAACGGTACAAATATTCACAGCGGGGACTTCTTTACAGGAAGAGCACATAATTCTCAGCGGTTCGTTCCGCGAAAGCAAAATTATCTTTTCTTTCAGGTTTAGCTGATAGTGCTTTCGTGCTTTCAGAAATACGCGGGTTGTGGTACCGAAATCGTAATCGTGGTATATTTTAGTCCGGGGCTGAAAAACATCTTCTACTGCATGACTCATTTTGACCTTAAAGTTTTTATGGCCAAATGCGCTCAGATGTCCACAGCAGTCGAGCCAGATATCGCGCAAAAACCTGTCGATTATTTTCATTTGAGCTTCACCCTTTACCAAAAGATGCAGAAACATTTCTCCCGCTTCCACTTCCACATGCACATAAGTGGAAACCGTTTTCCCGGCAGATTCCTTTTCCAATATTGTGAGGTGTTTAGCCAAATGGGTGCCCATTTCTTTTTGCGAAAACATTTTCCCGCAATACAGGCATTTTCCTTCCGATTTTAATTCCATTACCATTTTTTCAAGTATTTTTTACTTTTGAATATGAACAGACTGGATTTTCCCAAATATATATTTTTATTTTTGAAAGTTTATATTCTGCTATTTAAAATGCTCTCACATAAATTTCCTTAAAACCTATTTTCACCTGGTCATTAGTATGAATTTGCAGGGCGATATAACCCTTTTCGCCAACCTTTTTTTCGCGGTGATTTTGGTCATTCAAAATTCCATCGCCATTAAAATCAGTAATTAGTGTACCGTTGAGCCATGCTTTTATTTTCATTCCATCCGCCTTAATTCTCATACTGTTCCAGACATCCGATTCACCGGCAAAAAAGATAATGGCCGGATTTAAAGCCATTTCAGGATTGACCCAGCTACCGTCCCTTATATCAGGAAAAATCCAGCGCTGGTTTCCGCGTGTTTCGTCCCACATCATGCCGGTGCGCCACGGTGCGGGCGGATGAATATCGATTTGAGGCCCGTTCAGCCAGAAAGTATCATCGTCGTAACGGCTGCGGACCTGAATGCCGCTGTTGCCGGTAGTATTTTCAAATGCCTGAAACTGAAATTTCAGCTCAAAATCAGAAAATTCTTCATCCGTCATCAGCCATACATAATCGTGCAGACTGTCGCCAATTGAGTTGGCAACAATTTTGCCTTCATTAACCTTCCAGAATTCTTTGTCAATATCTTCCGGCTTTGCCTTCACCGTCCAACCATCCAGACTTTTTCCGTTGAAAAGCGATTTCCAATCCGAATTCTGCAATTTGGTTCCTGAATTATTACCTGCATAAAACGGAATATTAGCCACGCCAATATTTCCCTGCCCGTCGTAAACATAAACGAACAAGCGGTAGTTTTTTTCTGTTTCTGCAGGGACCCTGAATTGAACAGCGTTATTCTGACTGGCTTGAATAAAGCCTTTTACCGGTTCGGGCTTCTTTTCTCCCTGTCCGGCATAGGCGCCAAATTCTGTGGGCTCGGGCAGTAATTCCCATTCAAAACGCAGCTCATCGTTTTCCGGATCAGTCACCTGAACCAGCGCCGAGTTGATACTACCCGGATCCAGTTCAATGTTGTCAGTTGCTACCAGACCATTAATTTTCAGGGCATCAATTTGGGGTGCCCGGTTTTGGGGCCAGTTGCCGGTCCACATATACTGCATGGTTTCCACTGTTTCTGTTTTCAGATTATTGTGAAACATGTTGAACCAGGTATGGGTGCGTTCCTGCCGGTTGCTGGTCCATAAAAACACGTACGAACCCAGGCACAACGGGTCGCCCAGAATCACTTTTTCATACCTGTCGCGATAGGCATAAGCTTTTTCGGTGCTGGTTTCTTCAATTACAACGCCATTTTGGGTTCGCGGCACTTCCCACCAGCCCGAAGGCCCCCATTCCGTAACCACATAAGGTTTGTCCCAGTTATATTCCTGAAGCCATCCGGGCACCTTTAAAACAGCAGCGTAGGCATTCACTCCCAGCAGGTCGAGGTTAGGGCAGCGTTCCTTAATGTCTTTTATCTTCTCAAGCTTGCCGTAACCAACCACAGTCATAACCGGATGATTGGAGTCAATCTCCTTAATCATTCCGGCAATATCGTTAACGGCATCCCACATTTTCAGATTGTAATCCAGATCTCCCGGAATGTGGTCCAGTTCGTTGCCTATGGCCCAAATCAATACAGCCGGATGGTCTTTATTTTCCTCCACGATTTTTATCACCCTTTCGAACTGTTCTTTCACTGCCTTTTCATCGTTATAATCGAAACCGCTTCTTTCGGCCTGTACGGGAAGATTGACAAGTACACTGAAACCCAGCCGGTGGGCCTCATCGAGCAAACGCGGCGAGGTTCGGAGTGAATTGGCCCCGGCATCTTTCAACTCTTCCAGAAAATCCCAGCCCACGGCGCCTTTAATAAAGTAAGGTTCCCCGTTTTTATACAGTTGAAATTTCCCTTCTTCTTTTTTTATTTCCACTTTAACCGGAGGAAATAAAACCCGGGCTCCGGTTCCAAATACCATAACCGTTACAAAAAATAAAAAGAATACTTTTTTCATTATGCCAAACTCATTATTAATTCACTTTAATATCTTCGCCCATTTCGCGCAAAGCCCACTCAAGCGCCCAACCCGTAAATGAAGCGTAATTGAAGTCTTTAAATTTCCGGGGTGAGTCCGGACCGCCATACAAAGTTTCCAGTTTTTCGTACATGACCGGAATCAGCGGTCGGGCAGATTCGCCCACCAGTAAAATTGTCCGTGCGGCCTGTAACGCTACCCACGGACGTTCGTCCAGCACATTTTGTCCAAGAGTTTCCACTGCTTCGGCAGACGAACCAAAAGTGCAAAGTGCTTCGGCAGCAACAATTTGTACCGAAGGCGACGGATCTTCGAGTAATCCGGTTAACGCATCTTTGGCCGTATTGCTTAACTGCTCCAACTGCATCAGGCCGGTAACTGCCCAAAAACGCACGCCGCTTTCGTTGTCATTCAGTTTTTCCAGCAGTTCCGGTTCTCCCGCAATGCCAACCATTTCTGCGGTTTCCATGATTTTTTCCACATTATAATCCCAGCTTTCCCGGACATATTCGTATGGCGATAAACCTTCCGAACGAATCATGTATTCAGCTTCGGGCAGCAGGCCCAGATCACGGGTCTCCACCATCCAGCCGTGCAATTTGTTTTTCAGACTGTTTTTAATTTCTGCATAAGCCGGGGCATTGGCGAGGTTGTTCAGTTCCTGCGGGTCGGTTTGCCAGTCGTACAACTCTTCCACCGGTTTTTTATTCCACAGTTTTTCCTGTTCGGCATTGGTTTCTCCATTCTGATGTAACCGGCGCAATTCGCGGAAAGCTTCTTTTTCATCCGAAAAAATAAATCCGGGTTGAATAAAAGGCAGGTGGGGCATGTAGTTACGCACGTAAAAATAGCGACCATCGGTTACTGAGCGCGATATCTCGAACATGTCGTCGGCGCGGTCGCGTGCGCCAAAAGCATACTCCCGTTCCGGTTCTGCATTTTCGCCCATAATAGGTTTTCCTTCAAAATAATCAGGTACTTCTGCACCGGCAAGGTTCAACACAGTGGCTGGTAAATCAATAAAACTAACCATTTTTGCATTGTGACCGCCTTTTGAAAAACCGGGAATCAGGTGTTTGTATTTCTCCGGAACATGCACCACCATTGGAACATGCATTCCGGTTTTGTACAGCCATCGCTTGTAGCGAGGCATACCAAAACCATGGTCGGCAATAAAAAACACAATCGTTTCCTCCATCAATCCATCGGCTGTAAGCGAATCGAGCACCATGCCCACATTCTGGTCGAGCACAGTTAAAATATCGTAATAATTCGCCCATATTTCACGGGTTTTTGGACTGTCGGGGTAATAAGGTGGCAGTGGAACGTTGGCCGGGTCGTGAAACAATTCTTTGGGAAGATTTTCCACAAACCGTTCGTAATTTTGCAGGTTGTTCACACTTCCTTCGTGCGACGGCCCGATGTTCATAAAACTGTAAAACGGCTGCCCGTTTGCCCGGTGGCGCCATGGTGTGTAGTCCGACGACCAGTGCTCCCACATTCCTTCGGGGTCGAAATTGTAATCGGTTTTGTCGCGGTTCGAAGTAAAATATCCGTTTTCGCGAAGCAGTTCGGGTAGCGTTTTTAATTTTTCAGGAAAAGGGATTTCGCTGCGTAAATGTTGTGTGCCAAGCGAAGTGGCGTACAATCCGCTGGCCAGTGCCGAACGCGAAGGAGCACAAATTGGTGCTGTGGTCAGCGCGAAATCATACACCATCCCGCTCTCAGCCATCTTGTCGATGTTTGGTGTGGTGGCGTATTCATTTCCGTAACAACCCAAAACGGGACTGATATCTTCGGCAATCAGAATAAGAATATTGGGTCTTTCACCGGTTTCTTTTTTCTGCATTGAATGACATCCGAAGAACAGGAAATAAAATCCGGTGATTATCAGAAGTAATACAGGTAATTTTTTCAAAAACATGGTTATCCGCTTATTCGTTATTTACATTATAAAGTTGTTCTCTCCTTCTTTCACACTTCGAATTTCTCCCTGGTATTCAAACGAGCCCGACATCCCGCCAGGCAACACTATACGGGTTTGCAACCCTTTTTTCGCCTGCCGGTATTCTACCCTAACCCTCCCTTTTGGATGCGGCATTTCTGCTTTCACTTCTTTCAGTTCGCCCAAATGCGGTTTAATTTTAACGGTATTAAAACCGATTTCAGCAGGTTTGATGCCGCAAACCGAACTCAGCAGGTAATAGGCTGGGTGGGCGCTCCAGGCATGGCAGTCGGAACGGTCGTGCGAGGCAAATCCGGTTTCGCCGCATGTAGTGTGGCCCCGGTCGATAAAATTATACCAGAAATCCAGGTTTTCCAAACAGAGGTGCTCGTTTCCGGTTTTTTCCATCGCTTTAAACAGGAAAAATGAAAAATAAGAGCTGGCCATTTCTTCGAATCCTTCAAAATTTAAAATGCGGTGCAGCAATTCCGTTTGTTCCGATGGCGTTACCAAATCGCACAAAATAGCCATAATGTTGGTGTGTTGCGAGAAAATTTCCCGGTCGGCATAATCGCGGAAAAGCTGCTTTTCCGCATCCCAGCAGTTGGTGTAAACCGCAACTTTGATTTCTTTGGAAAGTTGTTCCCAGTGCGTGGCTTTTTCCTTCAACCCAATTTCACCGTACAATTTTGCCGTGCAATCGAGGGTGTGGGCAAAATAGAGGGTCAGCAGGGCCGACTGCTGCATTTCACGTTTTTCATTTGGCCGGGGCAGGCTGCCTTTGGTATTGCTCCAGTCGATAAAGTTCTGGTTTTTCACTGTACCAATCATCCCGGTTCGTTCATCGAGGTGGCGCTCGTAAAAACGAAGTACTCCGTCAATTTTCCCTGCAAACTGCTTCACAAAATCCGAATCGCCGCGCATGAAATAATAATCGTGCAAGGTTTGAATCCAGCCCATCGACCAGCTTCCCATATCGAAATCGAAACGCGAAGGATAGGCCGATTTAAACAGGCCCGTTTCTCTGTTTTCCGATTGCGGGTACAGACGCAAAACTTCGCGCAGCAACTGGTCGTCGGTGGAATTATAGGTTGAAATAGCCGCAATGGGCCGGTTGTCTCCTCCGTAACTCAATTGTTCGTAAAATGGTGTGTCGTAATATGTTTCACCCGAGCACATTTCCAGCGTGCGAAAGCTCATTTCAAAAATTTCGTTCAGTTTCGCATTGTCGCTTATAAATGTTGCCGGCTCGGGATAGGGATAACCCGAATATTCCAGAATATATGAACTGATATTGAGCGGTTCGTTTTTAGTTTCCACATTAAACTGAACATACCGGAAACAGCGCTTCCAGAGCGGACGGAAAGTTCTTTTTTCGCCATCCGGATGAAAAATATCCCACACACCAAACATATTCAGATTATTCACTGAATCACGATGGGCTTTCAGATGTACTTCCTCGTAAAGCGCTTCGGCATATTTTATCTGAATGCGGCTGCCTGTGCCGCCATTTACGGTCAGTTCAGGATAACCCATGGTCAGCACCTCAAAATCGACCAGAATTTCGGCTTTGGCATTGGAGGGAACAGTTAGTGAAGATTTTCCATCCCAGTCTCGCGCTGGAATACCGGCGCCGGTTACTTTTCTGATTTTTGCCGGGTAAACCAAATGGTCGGCCATAAAGGGAATATTTCGCGGAACCAGATTCCACGGGGGTTGTTTGTCGAAAACAAGCGGTTCGGCAGCCAGCCAGTCACTGTCGTCAAAACCGGTCGTTTCCCAATCCCACGGATATTTTTCAGCAACAACTTCATCGCCACCACCACAGGCATAAAAGCCGTAAAACCAGCGTTCGCGGAATAACATTTCATAATAGGAAATCACTTCAAAAGCCGGATTTTTATAAACTTTCCAGTCAGCGCCGGTATTAAAAAAATGGCATTCCTCATCCTCAGCCCGAAGCATAAATGCGGTTTGCACCGACAGGAATGCCAGCGGTTTGTCGTCGCCGCCGTTGTAAACCTGCGCGGCAAGCAGATTTTCGCCGGATTTCAGGAATGGTGCAATGTCTATTACATCGTACTTATAGGTTTGCAAATCGCCTTTGGCAGGGCCGTAACAGACCCGATGTCCGTTAACAAACAAATTGTAGCGGTTGTCGGCAGAAACGTGAATGACCAGTTTTTTCGGAACTTCACTCAATTTAAACGTTTTTCTGAAATGGAAAACACCATAAGCCGTTTGGTTTGCTGATGGATATGAAATCCAGGGGGCAGGTTGTGCAATTGCTGTAATTTTGAAGCAAACCAGGAAAATCAAAATTATTTTAAATTTCAGATACTTCATTTTTAAATAATTATAATGTTTGTAAAATTCTTTTACGGAAACAGTTCTTTGTTATATTTTCTCAGAAAATAAACCGGCGTGCAACTCCAGGCATGGCAATAACTGTTCATCATATAAGAATTGTAAGGAGATAAAAAATCGTTGTCCGGGTCGTAAACTTCCCAAAATGTATCAGCGCCTTTTTTTGCCATTCCACCCCAGTAATCCTTTATCAGATTTCCTGCATCTTCATACATTCCACAACTTATCATCGCCTCTGCCACATAGTGATAGAGGTAGGGAGAAACAGGCCAAACCACTTGCTTCTCCTTTTTCAGGTTTTCAAAAAGATTCCTTCCTTCTTCCGGTGAAACGGTTCCTGAAAGAATCATCCAAACTTGCGACGCTGCCGAAACCTGTCGGGCAGGGCCACTTACAAAAAGCATTTTTTCAGCATCGTAATACTTTTCTCTGGCTGCTTTTCTCATTTTTTCTATTGTTTCCTGAAGTTGGGGAAGTTCCTGTTCCTTTTTCAGAAGCCGGGCCAGTTCCAGGGTTTTGGTTAACGAATAAATTATAATTCCATGCAGTGCGGCTGTTTTTTCCAGCTTATTGTTCCAGTCGATGAAATACCACCATTCCGGCGAGGGGGTAAAAATCCCCTTTTCAGAAATATTTGGAAGAATATTCAGCACCTGGTATTTTGCCACTATCCACAAATCTTCAAGGGTGCCGATTTCTTTGCTGGCTTCGTAATAATCGGTCAGAACAGTATTGTACAAAAGCGAATAATCAATGGGGAAATGTTTCTGCGGATGCGGCTGAGGTTTTTCGAAAAGCGTACCGTAAACCAATCCGTTTTCGGCGGCAGTTGCGGCGTAGAGATAGAGTCCGCGTTTTACCAAATCGAAATTCCCGAATGAATAGTAATTGGCAAGCGCCTGCAGTTTCAGGTCGCCAACCCAAATCCTCCGGTCGCGTTTGGGGCCATCCTCAAAAACGGTTTGCATGCACTCCTCCAGGGTTTTAATCGAAATTTCCAATATGTTTTGAAACTCTGAATCTTTGAGGGTTGTTTCATTAAATAAATCAGCTCCGGCCGAAGTAGTTGAAAAACATTTCACATTGCTGACAAAAAAATCCATATCGCCTGCCGAAGCCAGTATTTCAAATTTTATAAAACGGAAAGCATACCTGTTTGGCAGTAAAACGGTGTCGGGCATCGTGTGCAGGGTAACGATTTCTTCCTGCAACCACGCCTTTGAAAGCGAGCCTTCGTAGCTTTCGAATGAGGCCTTCATTTCCGCCGGCACTTCCGCAAACTTTATTTTCAACTGAACAGGTGCATGGGCCGGGACATTTGATTGAATTGTAAACTGAACATGGCCGGTTAAGTGTTCCCCAAAATCGAGAACCAGGTCATCGGGGTTCGATTTTAACCCTGACTGGTAGAACTCAGGTGGCTCGGAAATTTTAACCGCTTTTACACACTGGTAAGATTCCTTATCGTCAATCAGCCTTACCATCTGCAAAGGAACCTTTGTTTTTACCTGCAATTCAGGCAAATACTCCATGCTTTTTTTTAGCCAGGCCTCCCGGTAATTTTCATAAACATCCTGGGCGTTTGAATTTAAATATCCCAAATACAGAATTATTACAGCCAAAAGGTATTTCCTGCTTATATGAATGCTTTCTGAACTGAATTTCAATAATGTAATTCTCATTTTCATTTGTAATAACAAAATTTAAGTTGGTTACTTTAGCGAATTAACCGGTGGTTTTTTTGATTATCCCGGTAATATAAATTTTTCAAGTTCAGTAATTTTTCCTTCGTAAATCTTTTTCACCCTTTCATTAAGCATCCGGACCTTTTCCAGTGACTGGTCATAATTTTCAACAATTTCCATAACACGTCCGGCAATTTGGGTACCAGTGGTCTGTTCAATTTCAAAAATCCAGTCGCCGAGTTTCAGATCGTAATACATTTGTCCCTTAATCGTGTCTGATGGTTGGCGCACATAAATTGCCGGAGTTCCGTTCACCAGCGATATAATTGGCGAATGACATTCCATGCTGATTACAGCCGCCGCTTTGGAATACAGCGAGGCCGCATCATCGGGTTGCCAGTAAGGGTGCATTTCCACTTTCTGTTTTATGTTTTCGGGCAGCGGGTTGTAAAGCAGGGGTTCGAAAAGTTCAGTTTGGTATTGCATTTCAGGAACAAGCACCACTTTGTTTCCTGTTTCGGATACCCACCTGACAATTACCTGCCGGAGTTTTTCGTGGTCTTTTTCGGCATAGCGCTCATTGTCCGTAATTACTTGCTGAATTTTTTCAAAACTCCAGTTGTTGGATGTGTGAATGCGGTGATAAGGCGTGAACCGTGACCGGGGCGCCACACAGATAAACTTCCGCTCTTCAAGCTTTCGGGTTTTCATATAACCGGCGGCAGAAGCATCGTTCCGGATTGGCATAAAAAAGGTGGCATCGGGTGCAAAATCCTTTGCGGGTTTTGTTATCCCGGCATTCTCCAGCATTTTCAACGAAGCGGTTTCACGTGTAAAAATAAAGGAAGCATCATTCAGCAAATCTTTTAGTTGCGGCCCGATATTCTCCACAGTCACTCCAAAAGCGCCAAACGGTTTTCCGGTGATTCTGCGCCAGGCTTCCAGCTTCTGTTGACCAACAATGCCCGGACCGGAACCATGCAACATAAAATCATTGTCTTTAAAAGCCTTTTCAATTTCGGCAGAATCGGGCAAACCCTGTTCATTAAGCCTGCCAAAAACAATTTCGAGCGACGGAAAATTCCTGCGGAGCATGGTTTCTTCGGTTAAACTGATATCGTTTGGCCAAAGGGTTATTTTGGCTTCCGGCAAGTAAGTATTTAGCAAATGAATCATGCCCGGAGTGTGCGCAATATCACCGATATTAACGGTTTGCCAGCCCGAAACCAGCAAAATATGTGGTTTTTTACCACCCTCCGCTGCGTGGCCAAATTGTGCCGTCAGCATGGTTCCCATTGAAACCATTCCTGTTTTTTTTACCCACTCTCTTCTGTTCATCTTATTTTTATTTTTGAATACAGGTCACCTTATTCATTCAGCAATCATTTTTGAGTTGGTCAACTTCAACTTCTGACTTTCCGGAGCATTGGGATTCCCCCCACCGATAAAGCTGTTAATAATTAAGTCTGTCACATTCAGGCATTCAATTCCGTGAGTAAAAAAAGGTGGCAGGCCAGGTCCCCAGAATAATTCGAAATCACGAATGGCTAATCCATTCACATATTGTGCATAAATACCCGAAATATCGTGCTCAAACATTTGCATAGCTTTTGGCGAGGCAGGACGCAAATCGAAGTTTCCGCCATAATTCAGGGTTTCTTTTCCTTTACGGATGCGAAGCTGCACATCGTTGAACCGGATATTTTCCATCGGGCTTTCCTTTTGTCCGTAAATCAGAACTCCATGTTCGCCAACGGCGTTGATATTATTAAACTGCACATTTTTAATTTGCCCGGATGTGTGTCCTTCGAATCTGGAAATGGAAGACAGATGAATGGGTTCGCCATTCCCCCACCACTGTCCGTTATAAAGCCGGGTTTCAATAATGATGTCGGAAAAAATGAGGTCTTCAATATTGCTGCCGTCATGTGCAAAAATCCCGATACCACGATTTGAATCATGAATAATGATATTTGAAAATGTGCATCTGCGAATGGGATTTTGGCCATAACCAATGCGGATTCCCGCAGAGCTTGATTTTAACACGCAATTAGTTACGGTCATGTTTTCGCCATAACCGGTTTTATTTCCGTATTTGTGTGGTAATTGCTCGGTTGTATTGATTCCGGGCGTTTCTTCATCTTTTGGGAAACCGGTCAGCACAATGGCATCATCGCCTGCTGAAATATTACAGTTTGAAATGCGGATATTTCGCGAAATAGTGCAATGAATTCCGTCGCTGTTGGGAATAAGCGGATTGTTTTTTATGGTAATTCCGTCAATCAAAACACCGTCGCAGAAACCAAAACGGGTTGCCCAAATTGGCGTGTCTTTGATAGTAATGCCCATAACTGAAACATTGGTGCAGTGAAAAAACACGATGGTCATGCCCGGAGCCCTGGTTCGCTTTACAGGCCCGTCGGTAAAAAACTCACCTTCCGGCATATAGTTTTCTTTTTGCCGGGTGCGGCTTTTATCGAATTCCTCGTAAATATGGTTTTTCGAAAAATCATAAAAACTGTCGCCGCTGCCATCAATGGTTCCTGTTCCCGAAATAGCAACATTTATCGCATCTTCGCAATAGATTATTCCGGGGGAACGGCCTAGCCTGGAATAATCGTTCAGGTTGGTGCTTCCTTTCAAAACAGAACCATTTTCAAGATAAAGGTTGACGTTGCTTTTCAGATAAACCGTGCCTGTAATAAAAGTTCCAGCCGGGACAATTACGCGTCCGCCACCTGTTCCCGAACATTCATTAATTGCTCTTTGAATAGCTGCAGTTGAAAGTTGACCTTCATTCGCTCCAAAATCAAGTATATTGTATTCTTTTGCCTGAAGCTGGATAAAAACCGAAAAAAAGATGATGAGCCAGAGAATTCTATTTTTCATAGCGATTGTTTTTAACGGTTTTAGTGAATTTACCTCATTTTTCAGTGAATTTACTTTACAATTCATGGATTTTGTTTTTTCCGGTTTTCAGATTAAATTTTTTTCCCTGCCAGACAAGTGTTGCATCAATTTTTTCAGGAATTGTAATTTCCCCTTCAATATTGGACCCGTTTTTCCTTATTTCAAACTCAATGTTTCCCAGATGGTGAGGATAAACTGCATGAATCCGGTCGAGTTCCCCGAAATTGGGCGCTATTTCAACTTTCCGGTGCCCGACTTCAAGAGGTGTAATTCCGCAAACAGTGCGAAAGAAATAGTAGTTAGGTGAACTGCTCCACGGATGACATTCTGAGCGCTGGTTTTCCTCTCCCCATTCAAGCGGTACTTCGGCAAATGTTGTCATCCCACGGTATTTCATCAGTTGCCATTCAGAGAGTTCCGAAAGGAAATATTCCTGCAAGCCGGTTTTATTCATCGCCTCAAATAAATACAGGTGCAGAAACAAATCAACCTGCCCGAACCAGTCTTTCGGTTCCAGCAGTTTTTCCATGAGCAGCCTGGCTTCTTTCCCGGTAACAGCCTCAGCTAAAATAGCCAGCACATTTGTAATCTGGCTAACCTGTTTATTTTCGGGAGATTCGGTGAAAAACCCATCCTCATTTTTACATAACCGGTTAACTGCCTGGCAAATTTCACCGGCCCGTTTTCGGTAATTTTCTGCCTGTCCCGGTTTTCCAAGAAATTCGAAAATATCGGCGGCATGACGCAAAGTGTAGGCATAATGCAAGGAGTAAAGTGTGTTGTTTCCTTCGTAAATGGTGGGCGATTCACCGTTTTTGTAATGCCGCGGCCAGGCCAGAGCGCCCCACCATTCCATTTTTCCCATCAGATTGTTGGGCAGTATTTTCCGTTCAAACCAAAACAATACATTCTGAATACCCAATTCAAATTGTGAAATAAATTCCATATCATCTTTCCACATCATATAGTCATGTACCTGGTCTATCCAGATTAGCGAATAGGAAGGAATAATCAGATGAAAAGCATTGGGATAACAGGCAAAGGTTAATCCTTCCGGGATTCGCGACTGGTCGAATTGTACCAGCGCATTGCGGGTCAACTGGTCATCGCCTGCCAGGGTGAAAAGTGTCAGGTTATGCACACGCGAGTCGCCGGTGTATTGCATCTGCTCGTAGTAGGCATCCGACAATAAATAATCCTGGGCACACAACGAAACCGACTGCCATCCGGCATCCATAATCCAGTCGGTCAACTCATTCCCTGCGCTGAATTCTGCTTTTAAATCCAGCGGTGCCCGACATTCCACATGATAATATTTTTCAAGGGTTAATGCTTCATCTTCGGTTTCAATATCAAGTTTAATGTATCTGAATGTGCGGATATATGTTGGTTTGAACAGCCGGTTTTTTCCGCCATCCGGGACAAAAACATCTTTTAATCCCACCATGTACTTTCCATCAATTTCGTTTCGGTTTCCCTTTGGCGCCTTGTTTTTTATAATAAGATTTTCAGCATACATGGCCTGAATTTTGGCGTTTTTCCCGCCACTGAGCAGCATTTCGGGATAGCCCATAGTAAGTATTTCATTGTCGATAAGGATACTTACCTTACTGTTGGGTTGAATAACAAGCGGTTTTGTACCGTGGATAAATCCTTCATCTTTTTCTATTCCCTCAACTCTCCGTATGGATTGAAATGTCATGGGCGTTTCTTTTAAAACCGGAACCTGTCTGGGAACCAGCAATTTTCCACCCGAATACAGAATTCCTCCGGCATGCTGTGTGCTGCGTCCGCCGGCAACATCAGCCCATTTGGCTGACTGCCAGTCTGAATCGTTGAAATCCGCAGTTTCCCATCCCCAGGGATATTGATTTCCGTTTATGCTGTCCGTTGGATTTCCGACATATAATCCAAAATCAATGGTACTGCGGTCAAACATCCAGTCAATAAATTTCGGATAAATTGCCTGGTTGTGCAAACATTTCCAACTGCCTCCATGTGTGTTCACAACATTCTCAATTTCCGAATTTCCCTGAAGGATAAAGGATGTCATTTGGGAAATGAATGAAAAGGAACGTTTTGGCCCCCAGTTTATCACTTCTGCAGCAATTACATTTTTGCCGGGCTCAAGGTAGCCGGAAATATCAACAGTTTCATAAAACCAATGAGCCAAATCTCCTCTTGCCGGACCACGCAACACATATTTCCCGTTTACAAAAAGCCGGTAATGATTGTCGGCCGAAGCATGAACAATAAAACTGTCCGGTTTTACTGACAGTTCAAAATTTTTGCGGAATAAAACCACAGCGTGAGTCTGGGGTTCCACTTGTGGATGCATTATCCAGTGCGCTGTCCATTTTTGAGGTTGAACAGCCCCCAATAATTGAGGAATAAAAATGAGAAACCAAAGGATTCGTTTCATGATTCTTTTATTTCAAATTCCCTTAACACCTCATCCCACGGTTCCCGCATGGGTCTTGACAACATTTCGTTAGCTTCCGGCACATTCGAAACCCGCTCAGTTAATGGGTTCCACTCCAAATCTTTTCCCAGCATCATGGCAATATTTCCCAGATGTGCAATGGTGATGGAACGGTGGGCCACCTCAACCGGGGCAATGGTTTCTTCGCGGGAAATCACACAATCGATAAAATTGCGGAAATGGTTGTCGCTTTTGTAAAGCTGAATTTCATTGAGGCCAATAACTGCATCTTTCAGCGACTCTGGTTCTAATGTATGTTCTTGCCTGCTGGACCATGCTTTTCCTTCGGAACCAATAAAGGTGACCCCAAAATCTTCACCACTTTTCACAATCATCTTCACTCCGTTTTCATAAAGACATTCAAAATAAAAATCGGTAGCCGTATTGTAATGCGGATGGTCGGCCCATTTCGATTTAGCATTCTGAATCTTCACAGGCCCGGTGAGTTCGGTATCCATTCCCCACTGGGCAATATCGGGGTGATGCCCGCCCCAGTCGGTAAGCTGGCCCCCGGAGTAGTCGAGAATCCAGCGGAAATTCACATGCGTACGGCAGGGAGCGTGCTCAGCGAAAGGAGCCGGACCCAGCCAGAGGTCGTAGTTAAACCCGTCGGGAACCGGTTCAATTTCTGTCAGGTGCGCTTTCTGCCCATAATCGGGTATGCCGGCCGGCAAGCCGCAAATAACGGTTTGGAGCTCTCCGATACGACCATTGCGCACCAGCTCGCAAATGCGCCTGAAATGGTGATTGGAGCGCTGCTGGCTGCCCGTTTGAAAAACGATGTTGTGATGATGTACGGCATCGCTCATGGCCCGGCCTTCAGCAATGGTGAGCGATAAAGGTTTCTGACAGTAAATGTCTTTTTTGGCCGCTGCGGCCATAAGCACCGAGATGGCATGCCAGTGGTCAGGTGTGGCTATCTCCACCGCATCGATGTCTTTACGGGCAATCACTTCGCGAAAATCCTCCACATCGGTGCAGGCGCGGTAACGGCGATCATATTTTTTGCTGTAGTAACCGTTTACTACATCGCGGATGTATTCACGTCCGGCCACACGGCCATCCCAATATCCGTCGCTTTTTTTGTTCACATCGCAAATGAGAGTTACCACCACCCGGTCGTCGGCCAAAAAATCCATCACATCGTTACTTGCCTGGTTTCCGGCGCCAATAAAGGCAAGGTTAATTTTATCTGAAGGCGCTGTTTGTCCGCCTTTTCCCACACAAGCAGCGGGAATGATGGTGGGTACTGAAATAATTGCAGATGCTGCAATTCCGGCTTTTTTAATAAAGTTTCTGCGTTTCATCATTTGGTCTGACAATATATTAAGGTTTAAATTCATTGTAAATATAATAGTTAAAGCCAAAACCGGCTTTAATATCCACACCCAATCTTCTCAAAAGAATCTTCCCATAAGGAATATACTTCATTTATGATGTTTAAAATCCGGAATACCCTGTGTCTGTAATAAAATAAGAAAATTGATATTGATTTCAATTTCTCTTACCTTCAACTATAATAATTTGTTTGGCAGCATATTAAACTTCCAAAAATTACACAAAGTCTGATTTCTGCTTTTTTCCACCTTCAAATTATTACTTTTGTGATTTTATCGAAAAGAACAAGAATGAACAACACGTTTACAAAAACCAGCTACCGCCTGCAATCGGTAAAAACCGGAAAAGTTTTCGATGACAACGGCTGGACGCTGGATGCACCGGTTGAAACCGAACCGACACTTATTCGGGCTATTTATGAAAAACCACAGCTTGAGTTAAAGGACAATTCATGGGGCCTTTACAAATTTGCCGGCTGGCTTCCCATTGGAAGAACCCTGAAAGGTTCATCGGCGCCGGTAACTTACAAAAGCGAAGGGCTGGCCAAAGAACTCGGATTAAAAAACCTGTGGATTACCTTCAGCGGTTACTGGCCCGAAAAAGGCGCCGGCATGACCACCTGCAGCTTTAAGGAAACAGAAGCCTATTCGGTTGGCGGAAGAATGACTCCCGAAATGGATAAAATTCTGGTAGTGGCTTCTGCCGGAAACACTTCGCGCTCATTTGCCAAAGTTTGTTCCGAAAATAATATTCCGTTGCTCATTTGTGTTCCCGAAGACAACCTCAGCGCCCTTTGGTTCGACAAGCCATTGAACGATTGCGTGAAACTGATTTGCAGTCGCTCGGGCAGCGATTATTTCGATGCCATACATTTGTCGAATATTGTAGCCGGTATGGAAGGTTTTATTGCCGAGGGGGGAGCAAAAAACGTAGCCCGCCGTGACGGAATGGCGACCACAGTTTTATCGGCCGTAACCACCATCGGTAAAATTCCGGAGTACTATTTTCAGGCTGTTGGCAGCGGAACCGGCGCCATTGCAGCCTGGGAAGCTAATCTGCGCTTTATTGCCGATGGTCGCTTTGGAACGAACAAAATGAAACTGATGGTTTCGCAAAATGTCCCGTTTGTACCCATTTTTGATGCCTGGAAAGCCAATTCGCGCGCCATGCTGCCGCTGGACGAAAACCTGGCCCGCAGGCAGGTGGAAGAAATTGATGCCAAAGTACTCTCGAACAGGAAACCACCCTACCCAATTGCCGGCGGATTATTCGATGCGCTTACCGATTCAGGTGGCGATGTGCTTGTGGCAACAAACGAGCAGGCAAGAGCAGCAGCAAAACTTTTTGAGAAAACCGAAGGAACTGATATTCACCCCGCATCTGCTGTGGCAACCGCTACACTTATTGAGGCAGCAAAAAATGGGAACATCGACAAAAATGCCGTAATTATGCTGAATATTACCGGAGGTGGCGAGGAACGTTTTAAAGCAGAAAAAGAATTGTTCTATCTGAAACCGGATTTGATTTTTGATTTCAATCCCGACGTTGAATTGGTGCAAAAAGAGGTTTCCGCACTTTTTAAAAAAATAGTTCAGGCAACAATTCTTTAGAAAATGATTTGGAATACCCTCTATCCTGAATAAAATACCTCTCTAAATTATAGGTGAAATAACTAAATTTGACGTCGTAATTAAGAGATAACAAAATACATTAAAATATCCAGCTATGGTCAACCGACAGAAATTACTCGTTTCGTTTCTTTTTCTATCCTCCATCGTATTTGCTTCCTGCAATCGTTACACCGATTACTCCGCTATTCCCTGGGAAGAACAGGAAAACCCGCCGTGGGAAAATCCACAGGTGAACGAAATTAACCGGCAGATGCAGCGTGCGCATTTCATCCCGTTTGCAAATTTGGAACAGGCCCGCTCTGAGAATAAATGGAATTCACCCATGATTCAATCTCTGAATGGATTGTGGAAATTCAACCTGGCACAAAATCCTTCTGAGCGCCCTTACTGGTTTTTTAAGGATGATTTCGACACCCGAAACTGGGACGAAATTAAAGTTCCTTCCAATTGGGAACTTGAAGGATATGATTATCCCATATACGTTAACGTAAAATATCCGCACGAAAAAACCCCGCCATTAATTCAGGCACATTA
>JAHYIT010000028.1 GCA_019429205.1 Mariniphaga sp.
GGCTGAATATGAGGGTGTATGTTCTCAAAGCAACAAAAAATCAATCAATCAAAAAATTGGTAGATTAGTCAGAGTACATTGGGATTTGAAGAACCTAAAACGTGAGCCACATCCTAAAAGCAATTTAATTAAATCTTATAGGAAACATTCAAATTAAGGTAATAGAAATTTTAAGGCTCAAATGAATCATTTTTATAATCCAAAACTCAAATGAAAAATCAAAATTTAGTTTATCTATTGATTGTATTAGGAACTCTATTAGTAACTGAACATAGTTGTAAAGAGAAATTTGATGATAACGAACCGAATAAACTAACTGATATTGATGGCAATGTGTATAATACTGTAACTATTGGTTCTCAAATCTGGATGGTTGAGAATTTAAAAGTTACTAAATTCAATGATGGTACTGTTATACCTTATGTGACAAATCAATTAGAATGGTCAGATCTTACATCTTCAGGATATTGTTTTTATGATAATAACCTTTCAAATAAAAACATTTATGGAGCTTTATATAATGGCTATGCAGTAAGTACTGGAAAACTATGTCCGACAGGGTGGCACGTACCAACAAATAAAGAATGGATAATACTAACGGATTATTTGGGGGGCGAAAATATAGCTGGGGGTAAACTTAAAGAGATTGGAACAATACATTGGAGTAGCCCTAATGAAGGTGCAACAAATGAAACTGGTTATACAGCCTTGCCGGGAGGCTATCGTAGTACCAGTAATATTAATTTTCGTCAAATAAAAACAGATGGTTTTTGGTGGAGTTCTACAAATTTCGGATATAACGGTGCATATTATCGACAGATGCGTTCATCGTTCAAATATGTCTTTGGCGAAGGCAGTGGCAAGGCGGCAGGTTTTTCGGTTCGTTGTATTAAAGATTAATATATCCCTGAAAATTAGTGGTATCATTTCAATTTGAGATATAAATTTTCTGTATTAATATAATCCTAACGTAACGTTATTTCCTGTAGTATTTTGAACTTAAGCTGTCGCTGATTTGTAATCCGGGTCGAAAAATAATTCACCTCAACATTTTTTTTTGTCCTTTCTAAGCAATTAAATTACTTCCGAAATTAATACATCCGCCAACTGTAGAACCCCGGGTTCGGTAAAAACCAATGGCAAAGAACCTCCAAGATGTTTTTGAAGGTATCACATTTTGCGATACCATAATTTCAACTCTGCTGAGTTTTACACACCCTTTGTTTTAATATATTTATAACCTGCGTCTATTTTAATGGCAATCCTATCAGCTATCTCCTTGTTTTTTGATGAGTTTTGTAAATCTGAAACAACACTCTCTAAACAATCCAAATCCCAACTATAAAAACCAACTTTTCTTTTTCCAGTCAAATTAGCAATTCGACTGTCCAGTCCAAAAGATTCAGCCATTTGCCACGTATTTTCTTGTAATAATTCCAATTCGTCAATCTCAAATTTAATGTGTGCTTTTATGTCATTTTTTCCAGGTTTCATATCTATATTGTTATTTTTAAAATTAATCTATTTTGCTAACTGCGACTGTTCACTGCCAACTTCCTCACCCTCCCCAGTTATCCCGGTCCAGGCTCCGGTAATGAATGGCTTCCGAAAGGTGGTGGGCCAGCACGTGTTCTTCGTTTTCCAAATCGGCAATGGTACGGGCTACTTTCAGAATACGGTCGTAGGCGCGGGCTGAGAGGCCAAGTTTATCCATGGCATTTTTGATGAGTTCGTTGCCGGCCTCGTCTAATTGCACGTAGTTGCGTATGAGTTTGGAACTCATTTGCGCGTTGGAATAAACGCCTTTGTGCTCTGCAAACCGTTCTTCCTGAATTTTCCGGGCAACAATCACCCGTTTGCGCACGGTTTCACTGTTTTCCGAAGATTCCATTTCAGCCAGTTTTTTAAACGGCACCGGCACCACTTCCAGGTGAATGTCGATGCGGTCGAGCAGCGGACCGGAGATTTTGTTCAGGTACTTTTGCACCACGCCCGGTGCGCAAACACAATCTTTGGTGGGGTGGTTGTAATACCCGCACGGACAAGGGTTCATGGAGGCAACCAGCATAAAACTGCTGGGGTATTCCACCGAAAATTTGGCCCGCGAAATGGTGATGTTACGATCTTCCAGCGGCTGCCGCATTACTTCCAAAACGGTACGTTTGAATTCGGGCAGTTCGTCGAGAAACAAAACGCCGTTGTGTGCTAACGAAATTTCTCCTGGCTGGGGGTAATTTCCACCGCCCACCAGGGCCACGTCCGAAATGGTGTGATGCGGGCTGCGGAAAGGACGCTGGGTCATCAGCGAGGTATCTTTTCCGATTTTCCCTGCAACCGAATGGATTTTAGTGGTCTCCAGTGCTTCTTTCAAAGTAAAAGGTGGTAATACCGTTGGAATTCGTTTGGCCAGCATGGTTTTTCCCGACCCGGGCGGACCAATGAGAATGATGTTGTGCCCGCCGGATGCAGCAATTTCCAACGCCCGTTTTACATTTTCCTGTCCTTTTACGTCGGAAAAGTCCAGCGGATTATTATTGATTTGTGCGTAAAACTCGGCGCGGGTATCCACAATAACCTGCTCCATATTTTCCTCTCCGTTCAGGAAATCGGTTACTTCGCGCAGGTTTTCGGCGCCGTAAACTTTTAGTTTGTCCACCACGGCAGCCTCGCGGGCATTTTGTTTTGGAAGGATAAATCCGTCAAAACCTTCTTTGCGGGCATTGATTGCAATAGGCAGAACGCCTTTAATGGGTTGCAGCGAACCGTCGAGCGACAGTTCGCCCATGAGCACATATTTTCCCAGTTTGTCGGCATTAATTTGGTTGGAAGCCGCCAGTACGGCAGCAGCCAGCGGCAGGTCGTATGCCGAACCTTCTTTGCGGATATCTGCAGGCGCCATGTTGATAATGATTTTGTAGCGGGGCCAGCCAAAGCCGTTCAGGCGCAAGGCCGATTCAATGCGCTGCTGACTCTCTTTCACTGCGCTGTCGGGCAGGCCAACCAGTAAAAACTTGATGCCCTGGGTTACGTCAACTTCAATGGTAATGGTTGTGGCGTTAATCCCGAAAACTGCGCTGCCGTATGCTTTTACCAACATGAGAATGGGTTTTGGTTCAATTTAATTTTATAAAACAGGATAAATGTAAAAAATTACCCCGGTTTATAAAAATAAACTTCAAACTCAGCCTCCGAAATTTCATTCACCCAATGGTCAATCTCCATACTTGAAGCTTTGTCGATTAGCGGTGCAGGCAGAAAAGGAGCCAGGAGCTTGTAAATTTTTCCTGCCGGAAGTTGTTTTAAATCAGCCATAACCTGGTTCACGGGATGTTCTCCGGCTGCCAGCATTTCGCGGGCATCCATTTCTTTGTGTATCGTTTTTTCGCCCATCCACCAGGGCTTCAATGTATTGTAGCCACTGCCCCCGGTTTCTCCAAGTAAATCCTGGCCAACCTCTTTACGCAGGCGGTTGATGAGGTCTTCCACTTTTACGTTGCCAATGGCTGCGGCCTGCTGCAGTGTGGCAATTTTAGCCACCGTTTTGCGTAAAACAGGATTTTTTAATTTGCTGAATGCAGGCACATAGTCGATGAGTACATCTTCGAGCTGCGGCCAGGTTTCAATTAGCTGCAACACTTTGGTTTTGGGTGATATGATGATATTATCCTTGTTTTCCATAATTGCTATTGTATGATAAAATACGTTGTTCTCCTTCAAGTGCCCGGTATTCGGTAAGGTTTTGCGACACTTCGAGTGTGCCAAGGTATTCCCCTTTTTCATTGCGCAGGGCAAAATATTCGATGTGAATGAATTTTCCGCCCAGGTTTATCCAGAATGGCGCCCGGTCCTGCTTTCCGCTTTTAAAATCTTCCAGAATTTTATCCACGATATGCGCGCTGGCCGGCGGGTGGCAGTGCCTCACATCGCGGTTGAGGATAGCCCGGTTGCGCTGAAAAATGCGCTCGGTTCCCTGTGTAAAATATTTTACTTTGTCGTTGCGGTCAACAAATGTCATGTCCACCGGCACTGTGTTCAGAATGGCCAGCAGTTCTTCTGCGGTAAATCCACCTGATGGGAGCTGGATGTTTCCGCCCTCTTTTTGTGCCTCGTTAATGGTTTCTTCTTCCATGCCTACCGGTGTCCATTCGGTTGGCGGATCATAAAGGCAGAAACCAATTTCCATCGATTGTTTGCGAATCTGGTACCAGTCGCCGTCGGAAAGTGAATCCATGGCCATGGGGAAAAGGATTTCCTCTTCTTTTACGGTCATTTCGGCAACCCCTCTGGCAGCCGGAATC
Source organism: Mariniphaga sp. (assembly GCA_019429205.1). Classification (GTDB taxonomy): domain Bacteria; phylum Bacteroidota; class Bacteroidia; order Bacteroidales; family Prolixibacteraceae; genus Mariniphaga. The sequence continues at coordinate 4,299 of JAHYIT010000028.1, forward strand.
AGCACAATTTCTGCCGAAGCGATTAAATCATCTTTCGTGAGGTCAGGAGTATGCAGAATTTCGATACTTCCTTTGAGCAGTTCCCTTATTTCGTCGTGTTTTCCCCACATTACTTTGGGGGGACCGGTAATTCCGATTTTTTCGAGATAGGGGAAAAGCAGGTACTCTTTCCGCTGGTAATGCTTGTCCACATCCACCAGTTGGTTAAAACCGGCTTTTAGTTGAAGAACAGTGTCTTCAACGTATTCTTCTTTTACATATTCCAGTGCGTTTAGTGTGGAAAGCACATTTCCGGCCACCCGTTTCAGTGCCTTGTTTTCTTCCAGCATCACATCTGCCGGATGCCCCTTGGGAATGGTTTTGGCCGCCGACAGGTCAACCCGGCCTTCCAACACTGCAGAGTGGGCGTCACAAAGTTTGAGGACTTCTTCCTCGGGCAATCCTTCGGAAATGAGTTCCTGTTCCACCTCTACCACTTCGCCGTAGGGAATATTGCTCAGGCTAACCAGCAACTCCTGCCGTACATCATCTTCCGATTCACCCTCATGTAATTTCAAAATGAGTTCCTTCAGCTTTGCTTTTCTGAATTTCGAATTGTCAATATGTTCACTCATAAAATGGTATTAAAAAAGTTTAAATACGTTGTAAGAATTATACAAAATTAATAATTAAAGACAAATTTATCCTGATAAATATCTTAAAGATTGGTGTTTGATTACAGCGGCTCTGCAGAATATTATTATCAATTAAAAACTAAAGTCAGTTAAAAGATAAATAGTCATTTTTATTTCATTGTTAAAATCAGTAATTTTGATTCAATTAATTATTTAAGAAATGGAAAACAGTTCAATTCAAATAACGCTTTCGTACAATCAAATTCTTAGTTTAGTAAATCAGTTACCTGAAAAATACAAGGCAAAACTTAGCAGAGAACTGGCAAAAGAAGCAAAAGAACAAAGGTTGTCTAAACTGCTTGAATCTTTTCGAACTGACGAAATAAGCCAGGAAGAAATTGATGCAGAAGTTGAGGCTGTAAGAGCTGAATTATATGCGCAAGAACAACATTAGAATAATCATTGATACCAATCTTTTTGTTAGTTTTTTGATAGGCAAAAAGCTTATGGGACTTAAGAGTTTGCTTACAGATTCGAAAGTTGAGTTAATTTTTGCCGAACAGAATATTAAAGAATTAATTCTTGTTACTTCGCGTCATAAATTTAGAAAATACTTTCCGTCAAATGATGTTAAAGATTTAGTGGAATTTATCAGAATCATCGGGAAAGTTTATAAAATTGAAAAAGTTCAGAATGTCTGTCGTGATCCAAAGGATGATTTTCTCCTGGCCCTCGCAAAAAGGAGTAACGCAGATTATTTAATTACAGGCGATAATGATTTGTTAGACATAAAGATTTATCGAAAAACCAAAATCATTACAATAACCAATTTTGAGAAAATAATTGGAACTGCATTTTAACAATAAAAGGTCTTCTCATATTTCTATTTTTATTCGGGAAAATCAATTGAAATTTTTAATGAATTGAACTGAGAGGAGCCGTGTAAGCTTTTAACCATGTTTTGTCAAAGAACAGTTAAAAGAGCCAGACCTGGATATTTTTTTCCAGGTCTGATCTCAAATGAATTATTTATTTAATTTTTTCTCCTTTTCAATACTCCAGCCGAATTTCAGTCCGAAAACGAACCAAACCAAGGCAACGGTTCCCAGTGCAAAAGTAGTATCGCCAATTACCCTCATCCATTTGAGGGTGGTAATGTGCGGTTGTTGAAGGAATTCAGCAGAACGGGCATACCACAATCCTTCCTGAACGCTGGCAAAAGTTTGGGCTAACCCAATTGGCAATACGCTGATAAGTACCATTGCTGCCAACCCGATGTTAATTGCCCAGAAAGCAAATTTCAGCCACTTTTCTTTCCATACTGAAATGGAATCCATGTCGCGCAGAACAAAAAGCATAAGCCCGATACCCAACATCCCGTAAACGCCGAACAGTGCTGTGTGCCCGTGAACCGGTGTTGTGTTCAGGCCCTGCATGTAATAAAGAGCGATAGGCGGATTAATAAGGAATCCGAAAATTCCGGCACCCACCAGGTTCCAAAAAGCAACGGCAATAAAACTGTAAATCGGCCATTTATAAGCTTTTATCCAGGTTGAGCTGCGGTAAATTTTCATATTGTCCCAGGCTTCGTAACCCATAAGCACCAGAGGAACCACTTCGAGCGCACTGAATGATGCACCTAATGCCATTACGGCAGTAGGTGTTCCGGTAAAATAGAGGTGATGAAATGTTCCCAAAATCCCGCCGGAAAGGAAAATAATGGTGGTAAACAACACAGCCAGCGTTGCCGTGGTAACTCTTACAAGCTGCATTCTTACAAAAAGAAATGCCATAACTACCACAGCAAAAACTTCGAAAAAACCTTCCACCCAGAGGTGAACCACCCACCAGCGCCAGTATTCGGCTATGGCCAGATTGGTTTGACGGCCCCACATTAGGCCGGCGCCATAAAACAACGCAATTGCGGCAGAAGCAATAAGAAAAAGTATGAGCAGATGCCGGCTTTCATTCTTTTGTTTCAGAGCAGGCCAGATGGCACGGCCCATCAGGAACAGCCAGATAAACAGACCTGCAAAAAGGAAAATTTGCCAGAAACGTCCCAATTCAACATATTCGTAACCCTGGTGGCCAAACCAGAAATTCTGAACAAGCCCCAACTTTTGCATAACCCCCATCCATTGCCCGGCCAAAGAACCAAGCACAATTACCAGCAGGGCGCCAAATAAAACATCAACACCCAGTTTTTGAAATTTGGGTTCAATACCTGAAATGGCCGGTGCGTAATAAAGTCCGGTGGCCAGCCACGATGTGGCAATCCAGAAAATGGCAATTTGCACGTGCCAGGTTCGCGAAATGGAGTAGGGGAGCCAGTCAGCCAGCGGAATACCATAAAATCCCTGGCCTTCAACACCGTAATGGGCGGTAATTACACCCATTACTACCTGAACCAGAATGAGCAGGGTTACCACCCAGAAATATTTTAAAGTCGCTTTTTGCGAAGGTGTTTGCGCGCTGTTTTTCAAAGGATGCGATGTTGGCGGTTTTAATTCCTCCTCTTCCTTTCTGGAAGCATAATACCAAACCATTAAACCGATACCAGCCAGAAGAATTATTACACTGAATCCTGTCCAGAGAATCATGGCTCCGGTGGGCGTGTTTCCAATCAGTTCATCGGCAGGCCAGTTGTTGGTGTAGGTAATGTCCTTTCCCGGCCTTTCGGTAATACATGCCCACGAGGCCCAAAAGAAAAAAGCATTTAATAGTCTGACTCTTTCGGGGTCTTTTAAAGAATTTTCAGGGACACTGTAAGCATCTCGGAGAGGTGCAAGTTCTGGGTCGTCAGTAAAAAGGCCGCCATAATGGGTGCTGTTGTTTGCAATAGCATCGGCCCTTAAAGATGAAATTGTAATGGTTTTCGATTGGGGGTCGAAAGTGTTAGTGCGCATATCGCGCTGAAGTATAAACCGTAATGAAGCCTGCTGCTCTCCGGTAAGTTCATCGTAAACTTTTCCGTGGGTATTCTCAGCAAGCCGGTTTAGCATATAAACAGCCTCGCGATGGAGCCAGTCGGCTGTCCAATCCGGAGCCTGGTATGCACCATGTCCCCATACAGTTCCCAACTGATGCCCGCCAAGCGATTGCCAGACATTTTGTCCATCTTTAATGTCTTGCCCTGTAAATAGTGTTTGTCCGTTTTCGGCAACAACTTTTTCGGGAACTGGCGGCGCTTCCCGGTAAATTTCTCTCCCGTAATAAAGTAAAACTCCAAAAGAAATAACCATTACGGCGATAAACCCTAACCACAATTTTTTAGTTTTCATAAATATTTATTTTAAAGATTACTGCTTATAACCCGGCTATAGACAGTGCTTTTGGGAAAAGTATGTTGTTTTCGAGGTGGACATGCACATGAAGGTCATCTTCAAACTGGTTGAGCAAATGAAAAGCAACCTGGTAAGTGTTGCAGGCGTCTTCAGGCAAAGCATATCCGTTGGTAATCCGGTTAATTTCGTCCATACTTCCTCCGGCAAAATCATGTTCACCAAACATTCTTTCAATTTCAGAATAAATGATTTTTTTGACGTTTTCAGACGGATTGTGAACCACCTCCCTGATTGCAGGAAAGAGTACTTCTTCTTCATTTTTGAGATGCTGGAGAAGTTCTTTGTTTATTTCGCCAAATAATTTTGCGACCTCATTCAATTCAGGATGGTTTTCGCCATGAACATCCGCAATTTTTTGGGTGTAAAACACAAGGTCAGGTAAATTTTTCAATACGAATTTGTGGTGTGTGTTCGCGATGTAATCACAAAGAAAAATGGGATCCCAGCTTTTAAAATCGAAGGATGGATTTTGCGGCTGATGTTTAATCTTTTCAATTTCATAAGCCAGAGAATCCGGTTCAATACTTTGCTCTTTGCATGCATCTTCAAAAGACTGGTTTCCGCCGCAACAGAAGTCAATTCCGGCTTTTTTAAACACTTCAGAGGTACTGAAATCATCGGTTACTATTTCTCCAACCGTCAGAGTTTTTATTTGCTGTTGATCCATAATTATAATTTTTACAGGGCAAATATATAATAATTTTTCTTAGAGGACTAAAAGGTCTATCAATCATTAGTAATTTTTTATACATTTGCAAAAAAAATCTGTGTTTAAAAAAGAAACCGAATATGCGTTAAGAGGCCTGGTTTACATTCAGATGCAAAACCATACAGGTAAAAGGCCTGGAATTCTTGAAATTGCCTCGGAAATTGATACTCCGCCATCATTTACTGCCAAGATTTTACAGCGTTTGGTACGTATTGGATTTATTGAATCGGCCAAAGGTAAAAATGGCGGATATTATTTTGATTCGGACAAAAAAGAGCTTCCGTTGAAAAATGTAATTGTTGCCATTGAGGGAGAAAAAATTTTTACCGGTTGTGGCTTTGGACTGAAACACTGCGATGAAAATAATCCTTGTCCGCTACATGAAGCTTATGCGCCCATCCGCAATTCAATAGAACATTTACTTGCTTCTGAAACTGTCCAGAGTCTGGCTAAAAAAGATAAACCGGGAATGACATTAGGCCGTTTAAACGGGGTTTAATATATTATAAGACTACCTCTTCCTGTTTTTCTTTTTTGTCGGAAATGAAAGCGACCAAAACCAACAGCAGCACAGTAACAATTGCCACATACACGCCTGACGGAACAGGGGCCGGTTCACCCTGTGCGTAGGAATGAAGTCCCGACAAATAATAATTCACCCCGAAGTAGGTCATTAAAACCGAACCGAAACCCACCAGCGAAGCAGCACTCAATGCGTAATTCCCTTTGAAACCGGGTATTTTGTGCATGTGTACAATAAACGTGTAAACCAAAATGGTAACCATTGCCCATGTTTCTTTCGGATCCCATCCCCAGTAACGGCCCCAGCTTTCGTTGGCCCAAACACCGCCGATAAATGAACCGGCTGCCAGCATTATCAGGCCAAGTATCAGAGAAATATGTATAATTACCACCAGTTCCCTGATGGTGTGATTTACCCTCACTTTATTGTTGTCATTTCTGAAAATAATCAGAACAAGATTCAGAAAACCCAGCATGGCGCCAACTCCCAAAAATCCGTAACTGGCCATTATTATTGCAACATGCACAATCAGCCAGTATGATTTTAATACCGGAACAAGAGTTGTTATTTCGGGGCTCATCCAGCTAAAACCAGCTACCAAAAGCGTTAATCCGGCAAGCAGCGTGGTAAGCGACAACGTGATTTCCGACCGGCGAACAAAAATCAAACCCGTAAGCAAAGTGGCCCAGCTTACAAATATCATCGACTCGTAGCCATTGCTCCAGGGGGCGTGGCCTGAAATATACCAACGGATTACAAGGCCTGCAGTTTGTGCAGTAAAAAGCAGCAGAATGAGAAAAAAGGCAATTTTTTTCAGCGAGATCAACTTCATTTTCGGATTGAAAATGGTATAAAGCTGTAACAGAAGTAAAACAAGTCCTGCTGTGAGCAATATTTTGGAAAGTTTTCCGAAAATATCCCATTTATGGTATAAAATTTCAAGTTTGATTTTTGTTTTCGAAGGAATGATCTGAGCCCCTTCCTTTTGCTGGTAAGTTTTAATCTGATTCAGAATCTGTGATGCGGTTCCCCAGTCGCGGGATGCAACTGCATTAAGGTAATTTTCGGTAGCCTGCTTTGCAAATGTTTCTCCTTCGCTACCCAGTGAACCCGCATCGTTTGCCGTAACCCATTTCTGGTTTTCGTGGCCGGGTACGGGAAAAACGGTAAGGAAATTTCCGGAGAAAACATTAAACAGAATGTTTACCCGTTCGTCCACGTTAATAATTTCCTTATCGAGTTTGTTACGCTCGCTGCTTTTTTTGGCAAATGCTTCCGAAACCGCGGGATTAAGCCTGTATCCTCCCATTTCACGTGGTTGAACGATGGTATTGAACGTTGCATAATCACTGGAAATACCCAACATTTTCCGGAGTTCCGGATTGGCCACTTTTATCATCGGTACATTTTTCCATTGCTCCGGATTGGCCTGCATGGAAAGAAAAACTTCGGTGGCATTCATTCCCTGCCATTTATTCTTTTTAGCCACTTTGCGCAAAATTTCCGAAGCAAGCGTGGCAGTTGGTTCTGTTCTCCCCTTGGTGCTTTGAAGCAACAATTCTTCAAATTCTGCAACATGGTTTTTATTCAGGGACTGAATATTTTGTGCCGGCTGGGCATTCAGCGTAGTAAAGAAAAATCCGAAAATAAAAACGGCAAACAGTTTTTTGCGTTCTTCGCGCAACCTGGCCGAAGCTTTTATAAGTTTCATAAACCGGCTGTTTCTGTTGAAAAGCGATAAAATAAATCCAATGACCATAATAAAATAACCGAAATAGGTGATTGACGTTCCCCAGGCATCGCTGTTTACTGAAAGCACTGTTCCTTTTTCATCCGTGTCGTAAGACGATTGAAAGAAACGGTAACCCTGGTATTTTAAAATGTTATTCATAAAAATGCGAAATGGTTTTTCAGTGGCGCCATCTATTAAAACTACCTCGCTGGCGTAAGATGAGGGACTGTTGGAACCAGGGTAGCGTTCTAACTGAAAATCGGTCAAATAGATGGAAAATGGCAGTTCAATTTTTTTGGCACCAAACGAAACTGAAACTTCTGTGCCGTCAATGGTAGTTGTAAATGGTTCAGCAATTAAACCTTTCATGCCGTAAACTATCAGGTTTTTTGATTGGTTTTCCACAGTAATTTCTGTTTGAAGCGCATCTCTGCGGGAACCTCCCTGTTGTGGAGGAGCGTAAACCAACTGGGTTTTGCCACTCTGGAAAAACTGCCTGACTGCAAAATGAATATTGCCACTTGAATAAACCGTTTGCGTGTTTATCTGGTACCGCTCTCCGGGAGCAATTTTCTCTGTTTTTTCTCCGCTCATATCCAAAACAAAAACTGTGTCTGCAGAAATGAAAAACAAATTTCCCTGGTCCATTTGCAGATTGATGTCTGAGTTTTCATTTTGTACATTAAAAGCAATAGTGTTGCCCTCAACCGTTTTTTTGTCGCCGTCTTTCAGATTAAAATCAACCCGATGCATTCCTTCTCCAACTGCCATAAACGAAATGATGGGTTCTCCGCCAGGATCGGCCATAACTGTTTCAGCTGCCGAGGGCATGTATTGCAGGTTTTTAACCTGAATCGTTTTTCCATTCAGATGTATATCTTCTGAAAAACGGTTGGCGGTGTAAGGTGAAAACTTTACCTCGAACTCTTCCTCTGTTGCAGAGTTGCCATCAGTTGCAGAAATTTTAATGTATGTTTCCTCAGAAACAATAAAATTGGACGATTGCCCTTCGCGAATGTGCATGATGCCTTCGTAGCCGTAATAGCGAGTAACACCGGCGCCAATAATCATAAAAACAAAGGAAATATGGAACAGGAATCCCGGCCATCTTTTTTTGGTAAACAACTTGTTTTCAAAAACACTTCCAATAAGATTGACGGCAATTAAAACAAGTAATATCTCGAACCACCTGGAATTGTAAATTAATATTTTAGCAGTTGGGGTTCCGTAGTCATTTTCAATAAATGTAGCATAACCAATGGCTATGGCGAATATGGTTATCAGTACTCCGGTAAAAAGCATGGAGAACAAAAACGAAGCAAATTTCTTCATAATTTAAACATCTAAAAATTGCCTAAAAATAGTTTAAGATTGGAAATGAGAAAGAATAATGGCAATAAAAAGGAAGCGATTAACAATTAGTAAAGCTGGTTATGGCATGTTGAACACAGTTCGACGCGCCAAACTTCGTTAATATTTATGGGATGCTGAAATTCCAGTGGATTGGCTACATTTGAAATTTCCAGGTTATCCAAAGTTCCTTGTGCAGTAATACTATGACACAGGTTGCAATCGCGTGAAATTACCTGTCCACGGGTTGAGGTGTGGCGGTCGTTGTGGCATCGGTAGCAACCATCGGTTTCCAGGTGCCCCAGATGATTAGGATATTCGGTCCAGTTTACTCCCATTGCCGGGAAAATATTTTTTGAATATCCGTCCTGAATGCTGGCAATGGCATTTTCAATGTCTGCTTTATTGGATTCGAGCAGTTCAGGGTACATAATTTCGTAATATTCATTTACCTGCATTTTAATAGCAGTATATGCACTGTCTTTTGTCGGATAATCCATAGTAAATACGCCCATAGCCACAGATTTTATATCGGGTAAATCTTTGGAAATGGAACCTGCGGTAATATATTCATCAATAAAATTCTGCGGAACCTTGTAGTTATGCGAAGGTCGGTTGTGGCAGTCGAGGCAGTCCATTACCCGAACTTCCAGAGAATCCATTTGAGCTGGGGTGAGTTTGTTCTCCGAATCTTCGTAAATGGTTTCTTCTCCGGTTTTCAGGTTGGTGTATTTTACCCACGGAATTACCCCGCGCTTTACGTCGGATGCCATGTATTCAATTTTTACATCCGGATTAATGTGCCAGTGAATCCCTTCACTGATTCCCTGCGCGCTGTGCTCTGAACTTGTTTTAAGCAGCATATGAATATCCCATTCGGTGTTTTCTTCATCGGCCAGGTACGAACGTTTAATGCGTAGTTTCCGGTCGTAAAATTTTTCTGGCCAGTGACATTCTTCGCAGGTTTCCCGGGCAGGGCGTAAACTATGAACCGGGGTTGGAATAGGTCTTGGGTATTTGTCGAATAGTACGGAATAAACCTGGTATAAACCTGAAAGTTTACTTTTTACGTACCAATCGGCTCCGCTGCCCACATGACATTCAACGCACGAAACGCGCTCGTGCGAGGATTCCTGGTAAGCCACATATTCGGGTTCCATTACCTGGTGGCATATTTTTCCGCAGAATTCTACTGATTCGGTATAATGAAAAGCTTCATAACTACCCACTGCCGAAAGAACTAAAAGAATAACAGTTCCGGTTGAAAAAATAATGGCGGCATTTCGTGTGGCCGGGTTATTAAAATCGATTACCGGAAAGTCTTTTCCTTTTACACCCTGTTCCTGTTTTTTAATTTTTCGTTTGGTAATCAGCATCCCAACCGGGATCATAATCAGCCCAAGAATTAAAAACATGGGCAGAATAATATAAATAAACAGTCCTACGTAGGAGCTACCCACGTCGAAAATAAGTGCAATGATGAATAACAGTGCAATTAAAAAAAGGTTGAACATAGCAATACCTGCACCTATTATAGAAGTCCAGTTACGTAATGATTGTGGCAGTTTCATAAAACAAAGTTTTAATATCAGTTTAAAATAATGGTTACCCAGCTTTAAAAAACCGGGGAACGCTCAGGTTAATTCTTCAGGCCTTCAGCATCAGGTATGCCAGCCGGTAATAATACTTTTATAATTTTTCCCTGGAGGTTTACCCATTGAAGCAACATATAAATGAACCAGTAAAAATACAAAAGTAAGAAAACCGATAATGCCGTGAATAACTGCTGTGAGCATTATTCCACTTAGCTGAAATACTTGTTCGATAATTATTTCAGGGAAAAATAACGCAATGCCGGTAACAATAAGAATGGGCAGGAACAAGTACATCGCAAAAATGTATGCGTATTTTTGCAACGGATTAAATTTCCTTTTTTCTGAAATGGGGAAAGGTGATTCCTCTCCTTTAAACATTCCGGAAATGTAATATTGAATTTGCTTTGTTAACCTATTAGGCAGCCCCTTGGTTTTTACCCGGTAATACTTGCCGTTTTTAGTAAGAATATTGCCAAAAACAAAAAGAAAATAACTGACTGTAACTATAACTCCGGCCAAATTATGAACAGCAACTGCTGATTGAAAATCCAGCAAAAGAATACCTCTGTCTGAATAGTGCAAACTTATTCCTGAAAAGATGAGTGCCAGAATTCCAAGAGCATTTATTCCATGCCAAATCCTCAGCCACAAAGGATACAAATAAAGTTTTTTTCCGTTCTCCATAAACCTATTTTTTTATTATCCTTATAATAGTGTGTACAACAATTCCACCAAGGGTAGCAAAGAATATTAGAGCAAAAATGGTATTTAAGTAAGGAATACGCGAAGCTCCGATGACATAATATTCATTCGAGAAATCTTCCTGGGTATTTTTTACGGTAAAAAGGCCTAAAATTGATTTTTGTGAGTTTTCCCCGGTTTCTGTTCGTACTCTCAGGTTTTGATATTTGTACAATGAGGCCTGTAACATCGAATTGGCTGAATGACATTCAACACAATTTTTTGTCGCGTGTTCTTTCCTTAAAATATTATGCGAAACCATTAATGAATCTTGTACTTCGGTATGGCACTCAATACACCGTACACGCCTGAAATGCAGTTCCTGGTTTGGAAGCCAGTTATGAATATCAACAAGTTGTGGTTTGGCATCTTCTGAAACCAATTGGTATTTGGTCATATTGTCGTGGCACGACAGGCACATTTTATTGCTGTAATCAACAATTTCCCTTAAATCGCTGCTGGTTCGTGCTGTTGCCCTGTAATAATGCTGGCTATGGCATTTGGAACATGAGAACTGATCGCCATGTAATTCGTAATGAACACTTTTCTGAAATTCTTCTTCAATCCTGTCAAACTGCCAGTCTTCATAGGTGGGGTCTCCGCCATGACAATCAATACATGTCATCATCGGTTCCAGTTTCAATTGACCATCATGCGGATAAGTTTCATAATCCATTGAATGGCAATCTATACAACTAAAAACCTGATGCACACCAACAGCCAGTTGAATAGTATCCAGGATGTAAAACGGGTTCATTAGCCGTTTTTCCTCTTTTTCAGTCCAATCGTTATAAATGGTATGGGCTTGTGAAGTATGGCATTTGAGGCAAGCCTGGTTTTGTTCAGGAATGTTTTGTCCGTTTAAATTCAACACACCTAAAAACCCTGCGAGAATTACAAGGAATAATGTGCAAGCGAAAAATCTCATGGCACAGGATAATTAAAAAAACTGCCCCGGAAGTCAATACTTTCCGGAGCAGGATTCGATTTTATAACCTATTTTAAAGACCTTAAAAAATTAACAACTGCCCAGCGATCTTCTTCTTCAAGAATTTTTTTCTCGAAGTTTGGCATTTCTTCCATTCCGATTATTGACTGGTAATAAATTTCGCCATCGGTTTGAGCTTGAAATTTAGGATCGTTAAACGGCATCATTTTGGCTGTCATACTTGCAGCTTTTGGTCCATCGCCCAAGCCTATGTTTCCGTGGCACGATTTGCAATGTTTTGCAAACAACATTTTGCCAACCCTGTCTAACGATGCATCGCCGGCATGCGGGTTTTTCATTTCTTTGTACTTAGCAGGGATATCCCAGTTTTCCGGCATATTTGTGCTTTCTGTAGGTGAAACAAAAGCAGCCAAAAGCATTCCTGCAAACAGGACTACCAGGGGATATGTTAAAAATTTAATCTTACCTTTTTTCATGATAAATAATTTTTATAGTTAAACATTAAAAGTTCCAAAGTCGGGTAATGGTAAATCCAAATGCCAGATTATCAAAATTGAATTTGTTTGAATTCCACATCATAATATCCTGAGGAATAATTCCTTTTGCATTGCCCATATAAATTTGGAATGCATGAGTACTTGTAGCAATTTCAATGCCAAAAGAAACATTTGGCTGATGATGATCCGGAACTTGCAGTTGTTCAGAAATTTGCTGAATATTCAACGGTGCATCGTAATTAAATATAAATGATGATTGTGGGGAGAAATTTACCCTACCGTTAAAATGCACTCCAATTTTGTCGTGGTCAAAGTTTCGCTCAACCATGTTGTAGTGCGTAAAACTAACACCCGTTTGCAGCGATAAAGCATTCCCGAATTTTCGGCCAATTATCAATTGCGAAAAATAGGATAACCTGTCGGCAAAATTCATATTAAATACTGCACGCCCTTCCCCTGAGTGCCAAACCTGACCCGTTCCAAAAGCGCTTTCATTTCGCCCGTCAATGGCAACCACACCGTAAAGTGCCACAGCAACCGGAATGGTATTTTCTCGGGTTTGCTCCAGAATAGTCCATTTGGCATTCAGATCGGTGTTCATTTTTTCCTTGCTCAAACCAATACCTGTCTGAAAGTTTTTAAAAGGCACATAGTTTAATGCAAGCCTGATATTAGCTGCCGGAGCATAGATTCCAAAAAAATCGGACATGCCGTTTTCAATGGTTCCAAATTTATGCTGAATGGCAAATTCCAATGTTCCTTTTATTGGAATCATGGTTGTTTGGTTATCAATTAAATAACCACTTGCAAACGGTGCTCTAACGGGTCTGTCCTTTACCTTTTCTTCCTCATCCTGAGCAAAGAGAGCGGTGAACGGAATAACCGTAAGTAACACGAATAGTATGTAATTCTTCATTTCTGCCATTTTTTTGCGGTTAGTTATTTTTTGCACCTTGTTGTATCCACGCCAGCACGAGGTTGGCCTGAGTTAAGGTATATTTCTTATAATGACCTCCATCGGGATGTGGGTAAGCAAATATTTTGCTTTCTTCTGGCGAGGTTTTATTTATATACCTGGTGCTATTTAGCGAACCAAAGGCATTCTCTTCTCTTAAATCGGGAATCTGGCTTCCGTTGTGGCAGGCTGTACAATTGTTTCCACTGTTGAAAATGGGTAGAATTTCTTGCGAAAAGCTGATTTCCTGGTCGGGATCACGGTCTGGAACCTCTTCAGGAATAATCCAGTCGTACTTACAGCTTGAAGCCACAAAAGCAGTTACGATAACCAACAGCAATATTTTAAACTTAATTTTCATTTTTGTCATTTTTCGTTATACACCAGTTTCATCGAAAAGAACCCGAAACCTGGATGTATTAAGCTTCAGGCTGGTAAGCATTCAGTGCTTCCAGTGTATTGATAAGCAGCGCACTGATATACCTTGGATTGTGTACTCCCAAACTACGGTCTTCTTCAATTCCAATCCAGTTAAAATATGCACGTGCAAGAACTATTGGATAAGATCCAGGAACAACACTGAAACCGGCTTCAGCATCACCAGTCATCACCCCTAATTCAACGAGTTTATCTCTGATTTGATCCAGTTTTAAAGCTACATCTGTTTGTCTTCCACCGTAATTGTAATTTTCAGTTTCATGACAGGTATTACAATTGTTCAGACTTGGAATCCATGAATGGCCACCGCTACGGTTTCCAAATTCACCCATGTGACAACCTGTACATGAGGCTGTTTCGTTCAAATGGTAGGAACTATTTGGTTCAGGATATGATACTGAACCTTCAATTTCGGCAAAACCTACACCAGCTACAAGGTTAGCCTGCGGTCCGTGGTGTGGTCCGGTGCGTGCTGTAACATTGAATGTTGTGGCACTCGGGTTTGATGCCAGCGGATCACCGGCACGTGACTGATGGCAATTGGCACATAAGTTACTGTTGCCTTTCATGTCCAATACAGTTACTTTATCGAACAATCCTATAACCGGTTCATCCAGTCTCAGGGCATAGTCAGTTGTTTCAAAAGTTTCGTGTAAACCGTGGCAGGTATTGCATTTCCAGGCAGTAGGATTGGTAATATCACCGGCTACCTGACCCAATTCTGCATACTGAACAAATTGTTCGTGTGAATGACAAGGTGAACAGGAAGCACGACTTCCGGCGTAATCCACTGCTATTGCTCCTGCGGAGTGTACCGACATGGCAAACTGTCCCTGGATAGACTCGATATTATCACTGTTATGGCAGGCAAGGCACGAAACATTCCCGTCAACACCATCCATGCCATCAGATCCATCAGATCCGTCAGCTCCCTGGGGGCCCATAGGGCCTTCTTTTACACACGATGTGGCAAGGAATGCACACAGGACACCAAAACAAATAAGTTTTAAAAAAGATACATATCTCATAACACGACCAGTTTAGTAGTTTATACTATAATCATTAAATATTTTATGGCGTAAAAATAGTATCGAAATAGATTTGGGAGCAGAAGTAATCAGTGACATATCAATCAGTTCATGTTGATATATGTCAATTATCCCTTTTTGCTTATCTCCTGCAGTCTGCTTTCATCAAGGATTTCAATGGTATTGCCCTGGGTTTTAATTAAGCCGGATGATTTGAATTGTGGCAGAATCCGCACCAGGCTTTCCTTGGTCATGTTCGACATATCGGCCAAATCCTGCCGGGTTAAGGATACGGTAAACGGATTGGTTTTGAACACATCGTTTTTCAGGTAAAGCAGCGTATCCGCAACTCTTCCGGGCATGTATTTCTGGGTTAAAACCACCAGCTTATTCAGCAAGGCGTTGTTTTGTTTGGTATGATGGTTTCGCCAGGTTTATTAAGAATTTGTTGTTTCCCGTATAGGAAAAACAACAATATATCTTCTATAATGTTGATTTGTATCAATCCCGTTTTGGAAAATAGAGTTGATTTTAATTTAAATTTACAGATTTTCTCAGAGGAAATTAACGAATGAAATTCCGGTTATTCATTTAGATAAAAAATAATAATATGGGAAAATCTGATTCCATAGAATTAAAAATCCTAAGGGAGGAATTGAGTGAATTAAAACAAAGACTAAAAGTGGTTGAAAATACACTTGAGAACGCAATAGGAGAAATTAACCCTGTAGTGGAAACTGAGTCCTCAATACCAGAATCGGACATTGATATCAATCTTTCATTTTTTCCAAAAAATTCTATTGAATTTCGCGTTGGAGAATTTGGAATGGCCTGGCTTGGAAATATTGTACTACTTTTTGGTATCGCTTTTTTGGTGCAGTATCTTCAAAATTCAGGTGGCCGGATTTTATCCTTTCTAATTGGTTTTATGTCCGTTGCAGGAATTTACGTCAGTGCATATATTTCACGGAACACTCATTCCTATTTATCAAAGCTTTTTACTTACAATGGTCATTTCCTTTTGTATTACATGACTTTACGACTTCATTTTTTTCAGGCAAATCCATTAATTCAAAATAAAACGCTGGGTTTATTTATTTTATTTACAGTTGTTGGTGCGTTATTATATTTTTCAATTCGGCGGAAATCACAACTAATGACGGCAATTGTATTGATCATGTTTCTTGTTTCAGGCATTATTGGCAATTCTACTATGCTTCTGCTCGGGATTGCCACATTGACCTCCATAGTTTCTGTATTTCTTTATTACCGATTTGGCTGGCTCAAAACTGTTGTCGCTTTTATATTCTTTGTTTACATGGTTTTTATTATATGGCTGTTAAATAACCCCTTTATTACCCATGAACTGCTATTTAGGGAAACCCATGAATTTGGAATTATATATTTAATTGCCACCTGGTGTGTTTTCTCATTACCTGCCATTCTTCCTGAAAAAGAAAATATATCGAATGAAGTGCTCATATTTTCATTGATCTGGAATGCTCTTGGTTTCACAACACTTCTCGCTTTAATCGTATTCAACTATTTGATTGACAACAAGGTACTGATATTTAGTATGATTTCTCTCTTTTGCCTGATTTATTCTATTGTAATTCAATCACGTTCAATCTTGAAAATCAGCGCTTCAATTTATGCGATTTACGGTTTTATTGCAATGAGCGCTGCCATTTATGGAATATTTCAGCTACCCAAGGCATATATGCTTCTTTCTATACAAAGTTTTTTGGTTGTTTCAATGGCCTTGTGGTTTCGTTCCCGGTTTATTGTTGTTATGAATACCCTGATGTATTTTATGTTATTAATTTTTTATATTATCGATCCGATAAGTCACACAAGCACAGATTTTTCATTTATGCTGGTTGCTTTTATTACGGCACGGGTGATAAACTGGAAAAAAGATCGGTTAAGATTAAAAACGGAACTCCTCAGAAATCTTTACCTGTTTGCCGGTTTAGTAATGGCTTTAATTGCCTTTCGACACGCAATGCCTGATTCGCTAATCACCGTGTCGTGGATATCCACTGCTATTGTTTTTTTTATTCTTGGCCAGTTAATGAAAAATATAAAATACCGCTGGCTGGCAATTGCTGCATTGATTGCTTCAGCAATAAACCTGCTGGTTATGGATATGTCAAACATAAATACTGATTTACGGATTTTAATCTTGCTCCTGCTGGCAGTTATTTCCATTACGGTTTCTATCGTTTATACAAAATATCTGATTAAAAAGAAGGAATAATACGCACCGGTAAAATGTTCATAAAATGCAAAAAAGAAGATTGTTTGTGAAAACTCAAAAATATAAAACCGAAAACTGAAATTAAAATGAAGAATCAAAATAAGAAATTATCAGTTTTATTTCTGGCATTTTTTACGGCCATGGCCATTTTTTCCGGTTGTTTAAATGACAATAAAATCGATCAGATAAATACGGAAATGCAGAGTATTCAAAGTGATGGAAAATATACTGAAATCGCAGTAGAACAACCTCCTTTTTCAATAGGTATTTTCCCTTGTAGCGATTGTCATTCCCTAATTGAACCGAATCCGGCAAGAAGAGAATTGGTTGAAATGCACGATGATATTGATGAAATCTTTCACCACGACAGCGAAAACCGCTGGTGCCTTGACTGCCACGATACAAACAGCAGGGATTCATTAAAGCTGGCAAGCGGAAAATTACTGGATTTTAAAGAATCGTATAAACTGTGCGGACAATGTCACGGTAACAAACTCAGAGACTGGAAAGTTGGAGTTCATGGCAAAAGAACCGGAAATTGGAACGGAGAAAAGGAATATTTGCTTTGTGTGCATTGTCATGATCCACATGCACCAAAATTCAAAGAATTAATGCCTGAACCTCCTCCGGTAAGACAAGAGGATATTCATTGAAAACTTTGAAAGTTATGAAAAAAGATAATTCAAGAAGGTCGTTTTTAAAAAATATTTCACTGGCATCATTCTCGGCATTGGCGCTTGCCGGTTGTAATATGAAAGAGATAGACGAGTTTTTGCAAAAAAATTTCAGGGTTTTATCCGAAAAAGAGAAAACTGACATCATTAGAAGTCTGGAAGAAAAATACAAAGAAAAATACGATAAGGAATTTCATGTTTCCGCGAAACCTGCAATGGAAGGAGTTCTGTTTGGATATGCTTTGGATCTCTCAAAATGTATTGGTTGCAGAAAATGTGTTTATGCATGCTCTGAGGAAAACAATCAATCCCGCGAACCACAAATTCAATGGATACAGGTGCTTCAGATGGAGAAAGAGAAAGGAATTGATTTTGCCCATTCCAATATTCATTATAACCCTGAAAAAGTTCCTGAAGAAGGATATTTTTATGTTCCGGTACAGTGCCAACAATGCGAAAATCCACCATGTGTTAAGGTATGCCCTGTTAAAGCTACATGGAAAGAACCAGACGGAATAACTGTAGTTGATTACAATTGGTGCATCGGTTGCAGGTATTGTATGGCAGCCTGCCCTTATGGCGCGAGGCATTTCAACTGGGGAGAACCAAATGTTCCTGCCGAAGAAATAAATACAAACATGCATTACTTGGGAAACAGGCCAAGAATGAAGGGTGTTGTTGAAAAATGTACTTTTTGCATTCAACGGTCAAGGGAAGGAAAATACCCGGCTTGTGTTGAAATTTGCCCGGTTGGCGCCCGGAAATTTGGTAACCTTTTAGACCCCAACAGCGAAATCCGGTATATACTGGAGAATAAACGGGTATTGGTATTAAAACAGGAGTTAAATACACAACCCAAATTCTATTACTTTTTTGGAGTTTAGACTGTCTGGACAGTCGGATACAAAAATTTGTTTATTTAGAAATATATATTTTGAGTTATGAATTTTATTCGATTTTTAAAAGGTAGCATCAGATTAGTTCTTCATGGAACCAAATTATATTATGCCTGGCTGTTTTTTCTTGCAATATTAATCATCTGGGGAGGTTTTGGTTACGCTAATCAGTTACAAAACGGACTGATTACAACTAATATGCGAGACTCAGTTTCCTGGGCTTTTTACATTGGGAATTTTACTTTTTTGGTGGGCATTGCGGCAGCGGCAATTATGCTGGTTATTCCCGCTTATATTTACAACTGGAACCCGATTAAAGAGATCGTAATTTTTGGCGAGTTATTAGCTGTTTGTGCAGTAATCATGTCTGTTGCATTTATCGTTGTCGATATTGGGAATCCACTGCGGTTCTGGCATATGTTGCCTTTAATCGGAACGATGAATTTTCCGTATTCCATGTTATCCTGGGATTTTTTCTTTCTGATGGCTTATTTGCTCATTAACCTTATTGTTGTTATTCATTTGCTGTATTCTGTTTTTTATAAGAGGGACTATAATAGGAAAATGGTTTTGGCAATTGTGTTCATTAGTATTCCAATGGCTGTTGGCATTCACACAGTAACCGCTTTTCTGTACAATGCACTGCCGGCACGACCGTTTTGGAACAGCGCTCTTCTTGCTCCCAGGTTTCTTGCTTCGGCATTTTGTTCCGGACCGGCAATACTTTTAATTCTGTTCCAGATTCTGAGGAAGATTACCAATTTCGAGATAAAGGATGAAGCTATCTGGAAGATTGCCGAGTTGATGGTGTATGCTATGTTTATCTATTTATTCTTTACAATTGCCGAACTATTTAAAGAATTTTATTCAGACACCGAGCACATTTTATACTGGAAATATTTACTGTTTGGTATTGGTGATAACAATGAAATTGTTATTTACAGTTGGTCGTCTATCATTATGGGATTTATTGCATTTATTCTTTTATTAATTCCTAAAACCCGCAAAAATTTTGTTACCCTGAACATTGGAGCAGTTCTTATTTATGCCAGTGTTTATGTAGAAAAAGGAATCGCTCTGATTATTCCGGGATTTACACCCGACGTTTTGGGCCAAATATACGTTTACACCCCGTCAATGACTGAAATCAGAACAGCGGTTATGATATTTTCACTTGGATTTTTGCTTTTTACGTTTTTGGTAAAAATTGCAATCGCCATCATTTTTGAAGATTATAATATTGATGTTATAAATCAAAAAGGAGAAGAGAAAGGACAAAGAAACCGCTTTTAACCTGTCAGTAATTTTTCACTGTGGTTGCCCCACCGGTTGTCCCGTGAAGTATCGCATAACAGAAACTCTTGTCGTCGGCTGTTAAATTCAAACTGAAACGTCTCCCAATCACGGCCAGGATATGCAGCATCAGAACCATAACCGGAATATTCAAGAATTTTCGCTCGTATTATTCTAATAATTAAATTTAGTTAAATGAATCAAATAATACTACAGGTGCTTCCCAGGTTATAGGATCACCAACAATACCACGAGTATAACTTATTACTTCCATCCATTCAGGGGAAACTTTAATTAAAAGATAATCTTCAGTTTTGTTTAGATAGAAAGCCTCCCATTCGACTTTCCAACGCTTTTCTTTCTCCCTTTCATCATTCTCTAATTGAGCTATTCCATGAATCACAACGTATCCTGAAGCGTCACTATCTAAATAATATAAAGTTACATTGGGATTCTTTTTAATTTGATTTACTTTTCTGCTTTTAGAGTTAGTGCCAAACCATACCGTAAAATCACTTTCGGGAAGAAAAGGATCCATTACTCTGACCATTGGAATATCTTTTTCATCTAAAGTGATTAACGCACAAGTACCTGCTGCAGCCATGATTTCTCTCGCTGCATTTATTAATTTATTATTTGACGAATTTTTTTGTTCTAAATTTTGACTGAAACTCTTGAAAGGTAGTACAAGAAGAATCGGGAATATAATATAGATGGTTTTTCTAAATTGTTTCACTTTTCTATTAACTACTCAATTTTTAAGGTACGCACATAATTTATCACCGCCCAACGATCTTCTTCGTCTGAAATTATTTTTTCGAAATTGGGCATTTCGTCCTTTCCAATTATTGCCATGTAATAAATTTCGCCATCATTGTGCGCCTGAAACTTTGCATCACTAAAAGGGATTATTTCGAGCTTCATAAGTTTAGCCTTCGGGCCATTGCCTTCGCCTTTGTTACCATGACACAACCTGCAGTTTTTCATGTATAGCATTTCCCCCACTTTTTCAAGGGATTTATCTCCGGCATACGGATTTTCCATTTCTTTATATTTCGCCGGAATATCCCATTCTTTTTGTTTAGCCATGTTTTCTGTTGGCGAAACAAAAGCAGCCATAAGCATTCCTGCAAAAAATATAACTATAGAAGATGTTAAAAATTTAAATGTTCTTTTTTTCATGATAATTTTCTTTATTTGTTTAACACTAAAAGTTCCAGAGTCTGGTTATAACAAATCCAACAGCTAAACCTCCATCCTGCCAGTCGTACATATTATAAAGCATGTTTTCCTGTGGAATTATACTGCCAGCCGAACCTAAATACATTTGAAAAGTATGTGTGCTGGTAGATACTTCCCAGCCCAGTGCAATATTTGATTGCGGATGATCATTAAATTCGCGGTGTTCAGAAATTCCCTTAATTCTCAGAGGTATATCGTAATTAAATATAAATGAACTTTGTGGCGAGATTTTTACACGTCCTGCCCAATGTACACCAATTTTATCATGATCCACTCCTCTTTCTGAAAGATTGTAATGGGTAAAACTGGCCGCTGCCTGCAAACTTATTGATTCGCTAAATTTGCGCCCTACTATCAATTGCGAAAAGTAGGAAAAACGTTGGGCTGTGCGATAGGAATATGTTGTTAACGAATGATAGGGGTCAGAAGAATGGTTGTACCGGCTCGATTTGTAAAATTCGGTGGGTTGGCCATTAATGGCAAAGTTTCCGAATAATGTAACAGATAAGGGCATTGTTCCTTCGCGGGTTTGATTAAAAACAGTCCATTTCATATTAAAATCATTGGACATGTTCCTTTTGCTTATTCCCCAACCAATTTGTACGTTATTTAAAATTACATAGTTTAGCCCCAATCTGATATCATGTGCCGGAGCATATAAACCAAAAAGGTCTGACTTTCCGTTTTCAATACTACCAAACTTGTGTTGAATTACATATTCAAGTGTATTTTTTGGGAATATCATAGAAGTTTGATTGTCGATAAGCACTCCGCTTGACCAGGGAGACCTAACAGGTCTTGCTTTTTGTTTTGTATCCTCATCCTGTCCGTAAACAGAAGGGAGAATAATTAGCCAAAACAATATGAAGAAAATAATTTTATTCATAAAACAAATTTGTTTATAAGTTAGTTATTTTTTGCTCCCTGTTTAATCCAGGCCAGAATTAGCGCTGCCTGTTGCCCGGAATAAACTTTATGCCTGTGCGTACTTGAATTTGGCGCCGGATTTTTATAAATCAGACTTTCTTCGGGTTGAGTCAGGTTGATATACTTAGCCGAATTTATGGAGTTGAAGGCATTGTTTTCAGTCAGGTCAGGCATCTGGCCTCCTGTCCGGTGACATGCGGTACAATTATTCCCTGTTGTAAAAATGGGTAATATTTCATTCACAAAGCTGATTCCTACATCATCAGGGATTTCCGGAACTTCCGGTGGAACAACCCAATCGTAGATACATCCTCCCAAAACCAACATCATGATAAATACTGAACCCGCGAAAACCAATTTTTTCATATCAACCTTTTTATCGGATTTAAAATGACTAATTCAATAGTCCGCTGGTGAGCAATGAATTTTCGTTGTTATGACAATCAACACAATTCATGGTTGCCAATGAGCCGGAACCGGGGTGCTGGCTTCCCGTTAAAAATTCGTAATTAAAATTTGCCGTGTGGCTTTGGTCAACCCAATAAGTATCGTAGGCAGGTATTTCTCTCCAGTTGACGCCTCCAAGATAATTCACCTTTTTTGCCAGTAGATCGGCTACATCATCGTCGGTGGATATAGTAACCGGAAGTGCCCTGTTGTGTGTGATTTCACCGCCTCCTTCATCGTGCATCGCAAAAGCAATGGTATAGGGTGTGCCATTTTCAAGGTCCGATAAGTCAGCATCTCTGTTTGAACCGGTGGTTAACCTTCGGGTTAAAACTACCGACCATTCATTTCGGGCAGTATCATAACTTCTTGTTGAAGAAATATCATGCTGATCTGAACTGTAAATAAACCCGACACTTCTGGTTACCATTGCATTTTTATCGGATGCCACCCATTCTGCATGAACATCATCGAGTTTGGCGAGAGCGGCGGCTGAGTCGTCAGGAGAAATTCCTGACTGACTGGCCCAGAAATTTTTCCAAACGGTAAAGTCGGGTGTTCCGGTATCCTGAAGATGTGCCGGAAGGTGACCAACTTCCGATGTAGCTGCCCACACAAGGTATGCAAGGTCCAGAGCGTTAACCTTATTTTCATTGTCGAACCACGGATCCTGATACACAACCATTAAACTTCGGTTTTTAGAAACATCCTTAACTGCAGGAATTCCAGTGTAAGGATCAGTAATTATCTGATTTCCTGAATTGGTTAAAAAGTAGCTTGGAACCACATAGTTTCCCGGCAATAATTTTCCTTTGTTAAAAACGAACCGGGGTAGTCCGTCGGAAAGAACCGGATGTGCTGAACCTGCCAAAGCAGCTTGGTCCTCCCGCAACCTGTCGCCTCCTGAACGTATAAATTTGGTTGGTGGTGTACCAAGGTTGTCGCGTATGCGTCCCACATTGTTTACCGCAGCATCTTCGGCATAGCCCATTGGGCCGCTTCTTCCGCCCCGCCAATGCCAGTGGTCCAAAATATTATCGCTTAAAAGGTGATGGCTTGTCATTTCGGCATGACATGACACAGCACAGCCTGCTTTCCCAAAAAAAGGTATTTCGCTTTCATATTTGTCAATCATAAATGTGATGCGGTCTTCCTCCAATCTTTCCCCGCTGGGCAGCCTGTCGAATTTTGTCCCGTTATGTTTTAAAATGTCGTGGAACTGCCCGGGATAATTTTGCCCTTCACTGGCAAAACCAGCAGGCATTTTTTTCTGTTGACTTTTCCACGTAAATTTAAAAGCTACCTCGTAATCGTCAAATGCTACCTGCACTCTGGCTTGAGTTTCAAGTGGCGGAATAGGAGGAATCTGAACAAAAACTCCATCCTTGCCGTCTTTTCCATCCTGGCCATCTTTTCCATCTTTTCCATCAATTCCGTCTTTACCCGGTAACCCAATGGGGCCTTCCTTTACACATGAAGTGGAAATGATTACAAATAAAAATCCACTTAAAATTATTCTGAAAAACCATACATACTTCATAACACAACAAGTTTAGTAGTTTATACTATAAAATCAATAATATCTTGTTTTTGCAAAGGTAGTATAGAAAAATAATAGAGGATACGCTTATGGCGATGATATTTTAACTGGCTGTAAATGACATATATCAATCAGCCATTTTTACTGATCTCCTGCAGGCTGCTTTCATCAAGGATTTCAATGGTATTGCCTTGTGTTTTAATGAGTCCTGAAGATTTAAATTGTTGTAATATCCGAACCAGGCTTTCTTTGGTCATGTTCGACATATCGGCCATATCCTGCCGGGTTAAAGGGACGGTAAACGGATTGGTTTTGAACACATCGTTTTTCAGGTAAAGCAGCGTATCCGCAACTCTTCCGGGCATGTATTTCTGGGTTAAAACCACCAGCTTATTCAGCAAGGCGTTGTTTTGTTTGGTATGGTGCCGTAGTAATGCAACGGCAAACCGGTTGTTTTCTGAAAACAATTGTGAAAGTTTGGATGCATTGATCAGGCAGCATGTGACCGGTGTAATGGCGGAAATGGTAAAATTCTGAATATTTCCGTTAAATAAATCACCACCGGTAACAAAATCGAGGTTGCTGATTAGCCTGACAATAAGATTTTTCCCTTTTATGCCTTCAACATAAACTTTGGCCAGACCCTTCCTGATACAAATCACGTAGGTTGATGAGGTATTTTGTTTGATGATGGTTTCACCTGGTTTATAACTGATTTGCTGTTTTTCGTCAACAAGATATTCGAGTTCCTGGGACTCTAAAGTTTTAAGAATATTTGTATCATCGCTTCTAAAACAGGCTTTACAGCAACAATCTTGCGTCTTTTCACAATCGACGCTTAGTTTCTCACATTTAACACATTCAAAATCAGCTTCTTTCAACACCTTTACCTCCTTCTAAAATCAATATCCGCATTAAAACTTCCGGTTTGTAACAAAAGTTTCAAAATTAATAAAAAAATCAATTATTTAATAAAATATCTTTTAATATATATTTGAAAAAGAGTTTTTTATGAAAATATTGTATTTGTTGGAAATCAGTTGCTAATTAGTCTTTTTTGTGCCGGATAAGTCTTGCCATAGTTTCAATCCATGCCGGTTCTGCATTCAGGCTTTCTACAAGCTGCAATTTTTCACCTCCTTTTGCCATGAATTCCTCCTTGTATTCATCTCCAATTTCAATAATGGTTTCAAGGCAGTCGGTAACAAATGCCGGAGCAAAAACCAGAATTCGTTTTTTCCCCTCTTTTAGTTTAGCCAATAAAACTTTATCTGTGAATGGTTCCATCCATTTGTTATCGAGGCGCGATTGAAAAGCTACCGAGTAGTTTTCGGGTTTAATGCCCAGTTCTTTTGACAAAAGGCGTGATGTGGCGTAACAGGTTGCCCGGTAGCAATGGTGACCATGTTCTGGCATGGCGGTCTGACATGAACATTGTTCCACCTTAATGCCCGGATGGCTTTTCTCGAGATGCCGGTTTGGTAGTCCGTGATAAGAGAAAACGATGTGGTCGTAATTGTCTAATTTGTATTTTCGGCCTTGGTCAGCAAATGCTTTAAGAAATTTAGGATGATCGTAAAACTGATCCACCACTTTCAGTTCAAGGTTTACTTTCTGTTTTTTCAACTCCTGTTCAACAGCCACCACAGTTGTTTCGGTGGTTGACATGGCATAATGCGGATAAAGCGGGAAGAGTATAAGTTTTTTAAAACCTTGTTCTTTAATTTGCCTGATTACCCTTCTGTAATCTGGTTTTTGGTATCGCATGGCCACAAAAACATCAAATTCATCACCTAATTTGGCCTGAAGTTTTTGCTTCATCTCAAAAGAACAGGCGATGAGCGGAGAGCCTTTTTCGGTCCATAGCAACTGATAAAGCCGTGTAGAATTTCTGACTCTGAATGGGATAATAATGAAATTCACCAGGAATTTTCGGAGCAACCAGGGCAGGTCAATTACGCGTTTATCGTTTAAAAACTCGGTGAGGTAGCGCCAAACTGCACCGATTTTAGGCTCGTCGGGGCTGCCAACGTTCATCAGTAAAACGGCTGTTTTGTTACTCTTCATGGTTTAATTTTATGATTTCTGTGGCCATTGTTTTTCCCTGGTTAATGCGGTCGGCAATGCCAATTCCGTCGCGAATGTTTCCTGCAAGCAATAGCCCGGGGTTTTCCTTTTCGAGCTCATTTATGGCTTTTAGTTTTTCTTCCGACTCAAAACCGTATTGCGGAATGGCGTGATTGTAGCGGTATATTTTCAGCAAATCTGGTTTGAATGTTTTCAGATTGAACATTTCGGTCAACTCCTGTTCAACAATTTTTAAAATTTTCTCATCTGAAAATTCTGCAAATTCAAGTTTTCGTATTCCGCCCAAAAAAACCGAAAGCAATGCTCCGTTATCCGGGGCTTTGTTTTTAAAAAACGAAGAGAGGAATAAAGCCCCTAAAATATTCCGTTGCTCGATAAAAGGCACCAAGCCCCCAAAGGCATTTAAGGGAACTCCATCCCACTTGTTAAAACCAACAGAAACCTGAATTACTTTGGAATAGTCCATTTTGGCAATGGATTCCAGTTTTTCCTTTTCGAGGAATGGAAAGAGTTCTTCCAAAGCATGCGCTCCTGTGGTGGAAATAACATGAGAAAATTCGTCGTCAGACAAGCTGGGAAAAAATTTGTTGTTTTTTTGAGAGAAAAAAAGTCCGGTGCAATTCAGCCGGAGATTTATTTCTCCAATATTTTTCACCAGCGCATCAATCATGCTACTCAGGCCGCCTTCAACTGAAAATATTTCCTTGGTGGCTTTTTTGTCGCGTTCGGTTTTGGGTTCTCTGGCTTTTTTAATGGTACCGCCAATAAAACTGCCATAATCCTGTTCAAGCCAGTAAAGTTTAGGGAAGGCATATTTGGTAACCAACAAGGCAGGATCGCCGGAGTAAATTCCAAGAATAAACGGGTCGATGGCGTAATCCAGAAAACTTTTTCCCATTCGGCGCAAAACCAGTTGCGCCAGCGATTCATTTGGATTTTCGCCTTTTTTCCGGAACGGTTCACCCAGCAAACGCAGTTTATCTGAAGCCGAAAACAGGGGCGTGGTAATTCCTGAAATCAGCCCCGACGGAAGCGGAATCCAGCGGTCTTTTTTCCAAATCCACCGGGCTTTGGCTGTTTCGTCGGCCACTTCAAGTTTGCAGTCGTCTTTTAAATCTTCAAGCAATTCAGCCACTTCGGGTTTCGACAGGATTCCTGAATTCGGACCGCTTTCAAAAGTAAAACCTTTTTCACGATGGGTTTGAATTACTCCGCCCGGGCGGTCCGCCTTTTCGAAAACCACAAATGGCACTCCTGCCTTTTTCAGGTAGAATGCGGTGGTGAGCCCGGTTAATCCAGCGCCCACAACCGCCACTTTTATGTTTTCTTTATTTTTCATTTAAAAAAGTTTACAACGCTTTGGAAAACCTTTTTGTTTCCTTTTGCAAATTGGGATCGAACTGAGCAGCTATGTTCCGGATAAAAAACCTGCCGGTTCCTGTAAGCTGAAAGTTTTCTTCTCCATCAATCTTCAGAAGTTGATCTTCAACAAAGCTGCGAAACATTTTTTTATCGAAATGCAGCACATTTTTAATTTCTTTTTTTGAGGTGTTGAATTTCTCAGCAGTTTCTTTAAAAGACACGTATTCATTACACATGATTTCGTTTATCACATGCCGGATTATTTTTTCCTCTATATTTAAATGGTATCCTTTTTCGATTGTAAATTGGTTTTTGTTGATTATTTCAACATATTTTTCAGGTTTTTTTTCATTTTGAGCATACACACTTTCCAGCTGACTGATCCCTGTAGAACCAAAAGCATAAACCTGCCCGGTGGTTTCGCGCGTACAATATCCCTGGAAATTCCGGTGAAGATTCCGGTTTTTTAAAGCGATACTCAAATCGTCAGTATCTTTGGCGAAATGGTCTAGCCCAATGGGGGTGTACCCGTTTTCCGTTAAAATTTTGAATCCGGATTCAAACATGGTCAATTTTTCGTTTGCTTCAGGAAGCCCACGCACTTCAAGAATTTTTTGTGCTTTTTTAATCCACGGAACATGGGCGTATGAAAAAGTTACCAGCCGGTCTGGTGAAATCTCCACCGCATTTTCAATGGTTTCTGCAAATGATTTTTCGTTTTGAAATGGCAATCCATATATAAAATCGAGGTTCACAGCGGTATTTTCAAAACTCCTAATCCAGCTTATAATCTCTTTTACCGGAACATTGGGTGCATCGCGGTTTACATTGTCGAGCACTTCCTGTTTAAAATCCTGAATGCCCAGGCTGAAACGGTTGAAACCAGCCAGTACCAGTTGTCCGGTGTAACTTTCGTCCAACATGGCCGGATGACATTCAATGGCAATTTCAGGTTTTTCAATGAATTCAAAATTTTCGTGAATAAGGTCCATTATTCCACGAATCATTTCAATGGGTAACGTATTGGGTGTTCCGCCACCCCAGTGTACCTGCGAAACTTTTCGATTGGGGTCGAGCAGTTTTTTCACCATTTTAATTTCCTTTTTCACTGCCTCCACGTACCGTCCCATTTTTGCCTTATCGCGCGTATATTGTGTGTTGCATCCGCAAAAATGACACATTTTGGAGCAGAACGGAATGTGAATGTACAGCGAAATGTTTTCAGGCCATTCATGGTTCGATTGTTCAATGGCTTTTATGTACTTTTCGGATCCAAAGTTTTCTTGAAAATAGTTGGCCGGCGGGTAGCTGGTGTATCTCGGCACCGGGATGTTGTATTTTTGAATGAGATTTTCAGGAATTTTCATATCGTAAACAATCTGCTTTTAATCTTGTAATCTTTTGAATGCGCAAAAATAGGATAAACCTTTGTCTCAAAAAACAACAGTGGTCTTTTTTTCGTTGATTCATCTCAAACAATACATTTGGCCCGGAATCAATAAGTTTTATCGTATTTTTGGCAAAAATTATAAAACAATGCTACCAAAAATTGAAAAAATATCAGTTCAAAAGCAAAATATCTCCACAGCGGTTTTATTTCAGAGTTTTGAATCGCTTTCGAATTACCCGGAAATTGATGTAGATTATTTAGAGGAAAAACTTGCTAAAGAAACCGATTGGACCATTTTTAAACAGCCTTTGGTTTACTTTTTTCACCATTCCAAAGAGGGAAAAGAACATTCCTTTCAACTTGAAGCAGCACGTCAGGCAGGTTCAAAATTTTACGATGTTTTGAAAAACGAGAAGGTCACATTGTTGCAAATAACGGGAAATTCCTGCGACGAATTAACCCTTGCATTTTTGGAAGGACTGTTGCTTTCGGGCTATTCCTTTTCAAAATACAAAAAGGAAAAAGACGATTTTGTTCCGTCAGAAATTTTTGTGCTCGATGACGAGGTGAGCGAAAATCAGATTGCTGAGTTGCAAACTTTGGTTAAAGCTGTTTTTTACACCCGGAACCTGGTGAATGAGCCGCTTTCATACCTCACGGCTACAAGGTTTTCGGAAGAAATGGAAAAGATGGGCGCCGATGCAGGGTTTACCGTCGAAGTTTTCAACAAGAAAAAAATTGAAGCCCTGCGCATGGGTGGTTTGATGGCTGTAAACAAAGGAAGCATCGATCCGCCAACATTTAATATTATGGAGTGGAAACCGGAAAATGCGTTAAATGAAAGACCTGTTGTTTTGGTGGGTAAAGGCGTGGTTTTCGATACCGGCGGACTGAGCCTGAAACCCACGGCCAAATCAATGGATTACATGAAATGTGACATGGCTGGTGGGGCAGTTGTGGCAGCCACATTGTATGCTGTGGCTAAAAACAAACTTCCGTTGCATGTGGTTGGGCTGGTGCCGGCAACCGACAACCGGCCCGACGGGAATGCTTATGTTCCTGGCGATGTAATTACAATGTTCGATGGCACCACCGTTGAAATTAAAAACACCGACGCCGAAGGTCGTTTGTTGTTGGCTGATGCGTTGAGTTACGCGAAAAAATTTAATCCGGAACTGGTGGTGGATGTAGCAACGCTAACCGGATCTGCTGAAATTATTACCGGTTCGCAAGCATTGGTGGCCATGGGAAACAGCGCCGAAAACCTTCAAAAACTAAAAAAGGTAGGCGACGAAATTTACGAGCGAATGATTGAAGTGCCGCTCTGGGATGAATTTGCCAAACCGCTGAAATCGAACATTGCCGATTTAAACAACCTGGGCGTTCGGGAAGCCCAAACCTCTATTGCCGGAAAATTTCTCGAACATTTTACAGATTTTTCCTGGATGCACCTCGACATTGCAGGGGTTGCTTTTTTACAGGAAAAAGATTCGTACCGCCCGGCAGGTGGCACCGGTTTTGGTACACGGCTGCTTTACCACTTTTTGAAAAAATTCAATTAAAAACGTAACTTTGGCGTCCGTTTTTAAAAGACTAAATATTAATCTGATAGAAAAAACAGAATGACAGATACAATCAAAGTAGGAATATCACAAGGCGACATTAACGGAATCAGTTACGAGGTTATCATGAAAACCCTGCTTGATCCGCGCATTTTGGAAATGTGCACACCCATTTTATACGGTTCGCCAAAAGTGGCTGCATATCACAGGAAAGCATTGAATATAAACAATCTTAGCCTGAATCATGTACGCACAGCAAAAGAGGCCGGCCCGGGACGCGCCCATGTGCTTAACTGCATCGACGACAACATTCGGGTGGAGCTGGGAAAATCCACACCCGATGCAGGCGAGGCTTCGTTTATGGCTTTGGATAAGGCAGTAACCGATCTTCAGGAAGGATTAATTGATGTGCTGGTTACTGCACCCATCAACAAAGACAATATTCAAAGCGAAAAATTCAATTTTCCGGGCCATACCGAGTTTCTGGCTCAACGGTTTAATTCGCCCAATTTTTTGATGTTAATGGTGAGTGAAACCATGAAAGTTGGTTTGGTTACAACCCATATGCCTTTGTCTAAAGTAGCAGAACATATTACCAAAGAAGTAATTTTGTCTAAATTGCGTATCATTTCACAATCGCTTCAGAAAGACTTTGCCATTACCCGCCCGCGCATTGCAGTTTTTGGGTTAAATCCGCATGCCGGCGACAATGGATTGCTGGGAAAAGAAGAAAATGAAATTATTCAGCCTGCCATTATCCAGGCAAAAAAAGAAGGAATTATAGCGTTGGGGCCCTATGCTGCCGATGGTTTTTTTGGTTCGGAAAACTACCGGAAATTTGATGCTATTCTGGCCATGTATCACGATCAGGGTTTGATTCCATTTAAGCTTGCTTCCTTTGAGCGTGGTGTAAATTACACGGCCGGCCTCCCGATTGTACGAACATCGCCCTCCCATGGAACTGCCTACGACCTGGCAGGAGAAGACAAGGCATCTCCCGATTCATTCAGACAAGCGCTTTACCTGGCGCTTGATATTCATAAAAACCGGAAAATTTATGAAGAGATTTCTAAAAACCCACTGAAAAAATACGATATTAATTCGAATCAGGAAGATGAAAGTGTTGATATAGAAGCAGAAGACGATAATAACTACTAAACTTTTTATCCATGTATGAATTTATCCGGGGAGCAGTTGCCCATCTTAACCCGGCAAGTGTTGTGGTTGATGCAGGTGGAATCGGTTATTTTATCAATATTTCACTGAACACTTACAGTAAAATAGGTGGAAAACAGGAAGTGAACCTGCTCATCCATCAGGTGGTGCGCGAAGATGCCCATGTTTTGTATGGCTTTGCTGAGAGAGTAGAACGGGATCTTTTTCGCAACCTCATTTCTGTGAGCGGTGTTGGGGCCGGCACAGCCATTATGATGCTTTCTTCGCTGAACCCGGATGAATTAACCACTGCTGTTGCAACCGGTAATGTGGAAGTTTTAAAAGCTGTTAAGGGGATTGGCGCTAAAACAGCCCAGCGAATTATTATCGACCTGAGAGATAAACTGGGCAAAATGCCGGAAAGCGGTCAAATTTTAATTTCACCAGACAATACTCTGCAAAATGAAGCGTTATCAGCATTAGTCATGCTGGGGTTCGCCAAAAAGGATGCAGATAAGGCAGTGTCCAAAATAATAAAAGATGATCCTGAAGCGACCGTGGAGCGTGTGATAAAAACAGCATTAAAAAGGTTATAAAACAGGAATGAGATTGGCCCGCTTTTTACTTAAATTAAACTTATATTGCCTGCTTGCATCCCTGCTTGCATTTGCCGTGAGCAATGTTGCGGCTAATTCTTCAGTGAATTTCTTCACTTTTGACCAACCTCAGGATACCATCGGAAGGGATACCATCGGGCCACTTCCGTTTCCATTTAAAGATCAGCCGGCTTTTGGAATTCCATCACAGGATTCTACAAAAATATTCCTGAGTAAACCCAGTAACATCAACTTTGAAATTGAATACGACTCTGAAACCGGACAGTATATTTTTTACGAAAAAATAGGAAGGCTTAATTACCGGTTGCCACAAGCCATGTCGCTCGACGATTATATCGATTACGACTTTGAAAAGTCGGTTCGCGATTACTGGCGGCAACGCAGCCGGATTCATGAGATGGACCAGCGAGGTTCGCTCATTCCGCAACTTACCATTGGCGGCGAGGCTTTTAACCGGGTTTTTGGTGGGAATGTGGTAAACATTCAGCCACAGGGCTATGTGGAAGTAAGTTTCGGTTACCAGGTAAATACAACCGAAAACCCAGCCATCCCCGAGCGGTTGCGCAGAGTTCCAACCTTCGATTTCGATGAAAAAATTCAGATGAACGTGATGGGCCAGATTGGCACCAAAATGAATATGCGGGTGAATTACAACACCGAAGCAACGTTCGACTACGAAAACAAAATGAACCTGGAATATACCGGCGATGAGGATGAAATTATTAAGCGGATTGAAGCCGGTAACGTTTCGCTTCCGCTAAATGGTTCGTTAATAACCGGTGCATCCAATCTTTTTGGGGTAAAAACCGAAATGCAGTTTGGTAAGTTAACAGTAACCACCCTGTTTTCGCAACACAAGGGCGAAACCCAAACCGTTGAAACCGAAGGGGGTGCACAAATTACCAACTACGAAATTTCGGCTGCCAATTACGATGCCAACCGGCACTTTTTTCTGTCGCAATATTTCAGGGATAATTACGATAAATGGCTGCGAAATACTGCGGTACCATTATCGCCCATCAGTATCAACAAAATTGAAATATGGGTAACCAACAAATCCAACAATTTTTTGGAGTCGCGGAACATTATTGCATTTCAGGACCTTGGTGAGCACAATCCGCATATTTACAACAATTTAACTCAGTTTCAGGAAACAACAGGAATGCCTTATCCTGAAAATATTTTTCCGCACAACGATGCCAACGGACTGTATTACGAGATGGCTAACACTTACGGCGACATCAGAAGTACACAAAACATTACCTCGGTTATGGCCCAGTTTGGCTCCGGTTTTATGGGTGGTCAGGATTATGAGAAGATTGAACAGGCACGAAAACTTTCTCCATCAGAATATACAGTGAACGAACGACTTGGTTATATTTCTCTGAATACTTCACTTAATTCGGATGAAATTCTGGCAGTAGCATTCAGTTATACATCAAACGGGAAAATTTTCCAGGTGGGTGAATTTTCAACAGACGGGGTCAGTGCTCCGCAAACCCTTATCCTGAAACTTATAAAGGGTACCAATCTTTCACCAAGTTTGCCCACCTGGGATTTGATGATGAAAAACATTTACAACCTGGATGCTTATCAGCTCACACGCGAAAATTTTATCCTGAATGTTGTTTACCAGAATGATTCTACCGGAACCTACATCAATTACCTGCCGGAAGGAAGATTGAACGGGCACATTCTGCTTGAGGTGATGAACCTTGATAAACTCAACAAACAGCTCGACCCATACAAAGACGGTGTTTTCGATTACATTGAAGGAATTACTGTAAACTCAAACCGGGGGCGGATAATTTTCCCGGTTTTGGAACCTTTTGGAAGCCACCTGGCCGATTCCATTCAGGATCCAGCACTCATTGAAAAATATACATTCCAATCGTTATACGACTCCACTCAGGTTTATGCCGAGCAGGATGCGGAACACAATAAATTCAGATTGGTTGGGAGTTATAAAGGCGCTTCGGGTTCCGATATTGCTATAAATTCATTCAACCTGGCACAAGGTTCGGTTAAAGTAACCGCCGGTGGACGCGAATTGATGGAGAATGTGGATTATACCGTTGATTACACACTCGGACGGGTTAGAATTATAAACCAGGCTTTGCTGGAAGCCGGTACCCCGATACAGGTTTCTACCGAAAGTGAAGACATGTTTACCATGCAACGAAAAACACTGTTGGGAACCCATGCCAATTATGCCTTTTCCGATAATTTTAATATTGGTGCTACCGCTCTGTTCATGCAGGAGCGGCCACTCACCCAAAAAGTGGATTACGGAGAAGATCCCATTTCAAACCTTATGGTGGGTATGGATGCACGCTATTCCACCCAAAGTATGTTTCTCACCAAAGCGGTGGATGCTTTGCCGTTTTACAGTACCAACACGCCGTCAACCATTGATGTGGAAGCTGAAATTGCCAAACTCATTCCCGGCCATTCCAGTGTAATCGAAAAAAGCGGAAATGCCTATATCGACGATTTTGAAGGAACAAAAACCACCATCGATCTGAAAGCCCGTCAATCATGGAGCCTTGCCAGTACGCCGCAGTTGCAAAACGATTTGTTTCCGGAAGGCAACCTGACCAACCAACTCGAATATGGTTTTAACCGGGCAAAACTGGCATTTTATATTATTGACCCGCTCTTTTTGCGCAACAACAGCCTTACGCCCAATCATATCAAAAACGATGCAGATCAGCAATCCAACCATTTTGTTCGCGAAGTGTTCGAAAAAGAAATTTTTCCGGCCAAAGAATCACCGGTTGGGCAGCCTACCAACATTCCGGTTTTCGATTTGGCTTATTATCCCGAAGAACGTGGCCCGTATAACTTTGATACTTATCCATCGCCTTATTCAGCCGGTGTAAACCCCGATGGTTCATTGGCAGCGCCGGAAACGCGCTGGGGAGGTATTATGCGGCAGATTCAAACCAGCGACTTTGAAACTTCCAATATCGAATTTATTGAATTCTGGATGATGGACCCGTTTGTTTACGATACACTGGGAATGCATAATGGCGGAGATCTTTATTTCAACCTGGGAGAAATTTCCGAAGATATTTTAAAAGACGGAAGAAAGTCGTTCGAACAGGGTTTGCCCACATCTGAACTGGTTACCAATGCTGATACTACTGTTTGGGGGCGGGTGTCAACACTTCAATCCCTGGTAAATGCTTTTGTAAATGATCCGAATTCGCGTCGTTATCAGGATATCGGACTGGATGGTTTAAGCGACGATGACGAACGAAGTTTCTTTTCCGATTACCTCGACCAGTTGCGCGATTTGGTTTACGACGATGTTTTTGAAAAATATTTTAATGACCCCTCTTCAGATAATTTCCATTATTACCGGGGGTCTAATTTTGATGCAAATGAAGTTGGAATTCTGGAAAGGTATAAAAACTTTAACGGGCCCGACGGCAACTCCCCAACAACCGAAATGTCGCCCGAGTCGTATCCAACGGCTGCTTCTTCCATTCCCGACATGGAAGACATAAATAACGACAATACATTGAACGAAAATGAACGGTATTACCAGTACAAGGTCAACATCAGGAAGCAGGATATGCAGTTGGGAAGCAACTACATTACCGATGTTAAAGAAAGCCGGGTGCAGTTAAAAAACGGGCAAATTGGCGAAGTAAAATGGTATCAGTTTAAAATTCCGGTTCGCGATCCCGACCAGGTGTTTGGAAATATCCGCGATTTTAAGTCCATCCGTTTTTTAAGAATGTATTTACGTGGATTCGAAGACCCGGTTATTCTGCGGTTTGCAACGCTCGATCTTGTTCGTGCAGACTGGCGCCGCTACTCACGCCATATTGGAGAACCGGAGGTTACTTCTCCAAATGCCGGATTCGATGTTTCGGCTGTTAATATTGAAGAAAACGGGAGCCGTGCACCGGTAAATTATATTCTTCCGCCGGGAATCAGCCGGGTTATCGATCCCGCAAACCCGCAGCTCAGGCAATTGAACGAACAGTCGATGGTACTGAAAGTGACCGAACTGGAACAGGGCGATGCCCGCGCAGCCTACAAACCGTTGTACATGGACTTTAGAAGGTACAAACGGTTGAAACTGGAGGTACATGCCGAAGAAATGCCAGATTATCCGCTGAAGGACGACGAATTGCACTTTTTCATCCGGCTGGGTTCCGACTATAATTTTAACTATTACGAATACGAAATTCCGCTGAAACTAACACCTGCGGGCCGTTATAACGGAGAAATTGAAGCTGACCGGTACATCGTCTGGCCCGATGAAAACCGGCTGGATATTCCGCTCGAAATCTTTACAGATCTTAAACTTAATCGGAATGCCGATATGCGAATGGCCGGTTCTTCCATTGGTATCCAGGATATTTATGAAGGAGTTCACCGGGGATGGAACAAGGATAAAAACCGGATAAAAATTAAAGGTAGTCCGAACCTGAGCAATGTGCAAGTGGTTATGATGGGTATTCGCCATAAAAAAGGCCAGTTGAATACCGGGCCAAAAGCCGTGGAAGTTTGGGTGAACGAAATGCGGCTTTCCGACTTTGATGAAAGTGGCGGATGGGCTGCCAATGCAAGGGCCACTGCCCGCCTGGCCGATTTGGGAAGTATCACTGTTGCCGGTCGTACACGTTCAGTCGGGTTTGGAAGCATCAGCCAAAATATTAACAGTCGCGCACTGGAAGACTTGAGCGAGATTGATGTTGCCACATCTATTGATTTGGGGCGCTTTTTCCCCGAAAAGGCCGGAGTTCGGCTTCCCATGTATTACGGGTATTCACGCAGTGTGAGAAATCCGCAGTATAATCCGCTCGACCCTGATATTGAACTCGATAAATCTTTGGAACGGGCTGAAACGCAACAAATAAGGGATTCCATAAAATTCATTTCACAAGATCTGGTTGAACGAAAAAGCCTCAACTTTACAAATGTGAGGGTTGAACCCCAACGTGAGCAAACTAAGGCAAGGGTTTATGATCCGGAGAATTTTTCGGTTTCCTATTCCTATAACGAAATTTTCAGACGAAATGTAAATACAGAATACAACCTCGATAAAACTTATCGGGGAATGTTTTCATATAACTACAGCGCCAGGCCAACTCTGGTTGAACCATTCAAAAAAGTTGGCCTCTTGCAAAAAGGACCGCTGAAACTGATTGGTGATTTCAACTTTTACCCGTTGCCAACGCAAATTTCTTACAGAACCGATCTTTCGCGGCGTTACCACGAAATTCAAACCCGAAATATTACCAACCCGCAGTTTGTGTTGCCGGCAACATACGAAAAAGATTTTCTTTGGAACCGGTTTTTCGACTTGCGTTACGATTTAACCCGGTCTGTCAAATTCGACTTTTCTTCCAGAGCGACCTCGCGCATCGATGAACCGCAAGGACGAATTAATCGTGACATGGATGAATACCAAATGCTTAGAGATTCCATTTTAACCAACTTGTGGGATTTGGGAAGGCCAACGCTGTACAATCACAATGTGAATATTTCTTACACACTGCCTATAAACCGCATTCAAATGCTGAATTTCATTTCATCAACAGTGCGGTACCAGGGAACTTACGACTGGCAGGCCGGGCCAATTACTGCCGACACAATCCGGTTGGGGAACAGGGTTCAGAACTCAAGGAATATTCAGCTTACAGGGAATGTGAACCTGCAGAGTTTGTACAATAAAGTACCTTATTTTCAGGAATTGAACCAGAAGTTCAGAAGAACGGGTGGCAGCCGTTACAGCATGAACAGGCAGTCGGCTGGAGGCCGGGCGCAACAGCAACAGCAGCAACCGGAACGAAAGGTTGAACAAACATATAACGGAAGTATTAATTTGAGGCCAAACCAACCCCAAACCATTGTTCACAAACTGAATACACGAAAAGTGCGTGTAACGGCCACCAAAGAAAATGGAGAGGCAGTCAGAGGAAGAACAAATATTGTTGATGCCAATACAGTTGAGTTTACCACCCTGGCCGACAGCGGTCAGGTATCTGTTATCGTGAGAGGCGTGCCTGGAGACCAAACGCTTTTGAAAGATATTGTTGATGTTACAACGCGAATGTTGATAGGAGTGCGTACGATTTCTCTGAATTACAGTATAAACGGAGGTACCGTTTTGCCGGGCTACCTGCCTGAGCCGCGGTTGTTTGGAGCAGGGGCATATTATCCTGAGAGCGAAATGTTTGGAAGAAATTTACCCGGTAGTTTTGCTCCGGGATTTCCATTCCTTGCAGGCTGGCAGGATTACAGCTTTGCACGGCGGGCTGCAGAAAATGGTTGGGTAACAACCGATTCAACCCTGAATATGCCATACCTTTTCACCAAAAATGAAAGATTCAGCCTGCGAACTACCATTGAACCGCTTCCCGATTTACGCATTGATGTTACGGCTGATCGCTCATTCTCAAAAAATATAACTGAGTTTTACAATTACAATCCTTCTTCTGGTGAATTCAGGGCCAACAGTTTTTCTGAAACCGGAAACTTTAGCATGTCAACTTTAACATGGGGAACTGCTTTTTTTGCCATGGGAAAAGAAGAGGTTCACCAGAGTGAAGCGTTTGATAACTTTAAGGAATATCGTGAAATAATAGCGAACCGGCTAGCGGCACGGCGTAATCCGAATAACGGGTTTGGATATGATCCATCCAAACGTCATCCGGAAACCGGATACCCCGATGGTTACGGGCCCAACTCAGTGGAAGTAATGGTTCCGGCGTTTTTAGCTGCTTTTCAGAATAAAGATCCACACACTGTTTCTCTTGGCCTTTTCCCGTCAATCCGGTTTATTCGACCCAACTGGAGAATTCAGTATGAAGGAATGGTTTCAAAAATCCCGGGGCTAAACCGTATTATGCGATCGCTGAATTTTACACATTCCTACCGCTCAAGCTATAATGTGGGATCGTTTATTACCAATCTGAACTACGAAGAACAAGCCGACGGCTTCAGCTATGTGCGCGATATTGCCAATAACTTTATCACACCTTATGATTTTAATTCGGTGAGTATTACAGAAACATTCAGCCCGCTGATTAACATGGATATCATGTGGCATAACGATCTCACAACCCGCGGAGAAATAAAACGGTCTAGAAATCTCACCCTTTCGTTTGCCAATAATCAATTATCCGAAATGCTTAGTGATGAATATACGGTTGGTATGGGTTATCGTTTTACGCAAATGGACCTTATCATTAAAACCAAAAACTCGCAGCAGGCCTATTCAAACGATTTAAACCTGCGGGCAGACCTTTCGTATCGAAAAAACAAAACCGTATTGCGGAAAATTGTTGAAAACGACGACCAGATTACTGCCGGTCAAAGTGCTTTCACCATTAAAACCACTGCCGATTATATGCTCAGCGACCGTTTTCAGCTTCGGGTATTTTTCGATAAAGTGTTGAATAATCCGTTTACACAGCTTTCGTTCCCCACTTCTAATACCAATCTTGGAGTAAGTTTCCGTTTTACTTTGGCACAGTAAAAAGTAAATCTTAATTTTGGGTTCATTTTTCATGAACTGTTATGGATTTAAGTTTGCTGAATTTAAATACTCCACTTCAAATTATTAACCAGGGGATGAAGGAAAGTCTGATTGGAAACCTTGGTATTGAAGTTACTTTAACAGGTGATGGACTGGTAGAAGGTTTTCTGCTTCTCTCGAAAAAAAACAGCCGCCCCGATGGTATTCTGCACGGCGGCGCCAACCTGGCACTGGCCGAAACACTGGCCGGTTTGGGTAGTATGTTAATGGTTAATTTAAAAGAATATGATGTTTTGGGAACACAGGTTTCAGGGAACCACACCGGCGTTTTAATAATAGGAAAAGCGTTGGCCGAAGCAAAAATTATCCATCGCGGAAACAAGACCCACATCTGGAATGTTGATGTAAAAAATGAAGAAGGCCGGTTGATTTCAACTGTCCGTGTTACAAATATGATTGTAAAAAGGAATGACTGATACAAAAGAT
This sequence comes from Mariniphaga sp., assembly GCA_019429205.1. Classification (GTDB taxonomy): domain Bacteria; phylum Bacteroidota; class Bacteroidia; order Bacteroidales; family Prolixibacteraceae; genus Mariniphaga. Next base: position 44,214 of record JAHYIT010000028.1, read on the forward strand.
TTTGCCCTGTTTATAGACAAACTCGTAGCAAAAAACTGTCCGTTTGCCTTGTGGTCTATGCCTGGAAGCAACACCCCTGAAATTCTTGTGGCCGACAAGGAAAAAATTGTTTACCCCGCTCATTTCAGGAAACTTAACGGACAGGAGGGTTTTGTTTTTGCACCTTATCAGATAAATGAAAAGGCCCCGTTGGTTATTTTAAAACCGGGCACCTACAAAAAGGGTTTAAGCGAGATTTTAAAAATCAATTGTAAAAATATCCCCGGAAACCAGGTTGCAGAAGTTCAGCCTGCGGCACCTTTTATCATTTCCCATAATGAATATTTAACGGATATTGAGAATACCATCAGCGAAATAAAAAGTACAAAACTCGCCAAAGTTATCGTATCCCGGTTAATTCTATCTGCCCGCAAAAACGAATCGATAGGTGAGGTTTACCAGCAATTATTTCAGCAAACGCCAAATGCTTTTGTTTACCTGGTAAATCTTCCGGCCAACGGAAACGGACTTCCGAAAGCCGGCTTGTGGATGGGTGCCACTCCTGAAGTTTTGCTGCGTTCGGAAGTCAAAACACTGGAAACAGTGTCGCTGGCCGGAACACAGTCGCGGCGAAACGATAACGATTATAGCTGGCATACCAAGGAAATTGAAGAACAGGCTTTCGTTTCGCGTTACCTGCTCGATGTTTTCTATAAATTCAACATCCATCCATACACCACGCAAGGCCCCGAAACACTGGAAAGCGGAAAGGTAGCACATCTGGCCACCAGTTTCCGGTTTGCAGCCAAGAAGCTGGAAGCCAACCTTGGCGATTTTTTAGCTGAATTGCATCCAACTCCGGCGGTATGCGGTTACCCCAAATTTAAAGCAGCGAAATTCATTCCCAAAATTGAAAAACACGACCGCCGTTACTACTCTGGTTATCTCGGTCCGTGGCGCCTGAACGGCGATGTGGGATTATTCGTAAATTTGCGTTGTATGGAAATTTTACCGCAACACTATATTTTGTATTCCGGGGGCGGAATTACAGCACGCTCGGTTCCGGAAGACGAATGGGAGGAAACCAACAAAAAAGCGACCACCTTGTTGTCGGCCATTGAAACAGAGATCGGAAGAGCAC
>JAHYIT010000029.1 GCA_019429205.1 Mariniphaga sp.
GAATGGAGCGCTGGATGAAAAATGCCGAGGAAAATGCTGCCGAACTTACCGAAGCTTTTTTAAAAGTAGAAACCACCGGCGGACTGCTTTTCAATTTGGTTATGATTGCCGTTTTACCGGCCATTGGCGAAGAACTGCTGTTCCGCGGGGTCATACAGCGTATTTTTACCAACTGGACCCGCAGCCACCATTGGGGCATATGGATTTCAGCCATTTTGTTCAGCGCCCTGCACATTCAGTTTTACGGGTTTGTGCCGCGTATGCTGCTGGGTGTTTTGTTTGGCTACCTGCTGGTTTGGAGCGGCTCCATGTGGCTGCCCATTGTAGCCCACTTTTTTAACAACGGCTTTGCAATAGTGGCCATGTATCTCATCGATAAAAATGTTTTAAATCCCTCGGTGGAAGAAATCGGAGCCACCTCAGGAAGTCAGTATGCAGCCATTCTCAGCCTGGCTTTGGTTTTTCTGCTGATGTTCCTGATTAAAAAAGAGAACCGGGGGAATGAACTGCAACCTGTTGAAAACTTCGCAGAATAGCCTGTTATTAAAAAGTTACTGAACTACAAGCTTTTGCGTTTCCTGCTTTTCCGGAGTGGTTAACTGCACATAATACAGTCCGCCGGGCATTCCGTTCAGGTTAATTTGAAAAAGCGGTTCAGTTACAAGAATACGTTTCATTTTTATTCCTGAAGCGTTGAAAACTTCGATTTGATAATCTTCCCCTGCGACAAATTCTTTCAAAGCGATGTTTAAGATTCTGTCACTGTTTGGATTGGGATAAGTCACGAACAGATTTTCGCCGGAATCGGGAATTTCAATTACCGATTGGGTTACCCTTTTTTGCCTGGCGTAATCTTTGATTCTACCTGTTCTAATCCGTGCCCAGCCAAAAATAGTATCCTGTTCCGAAATCATTCGGAATCCTACAATTCCATCGTTAAAATACTGAAATTCGGTTTTACATAGTATGCAATCGCCATAATTAGATGCCAAAACAAGTGGATCTGACGAGTAAGTGTATTGATTATTTATGGGCTCTCCATAAAATAAATTTTTGGGAGTAGAGTCACCTAAATAAATAATTGCGGTATTTTCACCGGAATATATCTCAACATGATAGTTAAAACCATATTTTGTCTCCGATGTACGTCTGACAATTTCAATTTCAGGTTTATCATCATAGTCAATATCAATACTTTCTTTGGGTTGCTCATGTAATGCAAAATATTCAACTCCGGCACCGTCAGTTTGCCCTGCATAAAAGTAATTTGGGACATTCAGTACAAAAACATTCGATGGTTCGGACAACGATGCGATATTGGCATTTTCCTGGTCGGGAACCGACCATATAAAAGCATTGTATTTTTGTTTCTGCTCTATGGGATTACCGTAAATATCCGTCATTTCAATGTTCTGAATTGTATAAACCGAATCCCCACCGGGCGGAATAACATAAAAGTTCCCTTCGGCCACTTCGGCAGCCTTTCCCAGGTAAAAAACCGCAGCAGAATCGTGTGGTAAAATCATAATCCGGTATTCTTTCACAAATTCTTCCTTTTCGCTTTTGGAAAACACCACCTGAATGTCGGTGCTGTTTTCGTTATCAGCCACATCAAAAACAGCTGGGGCATTTACCGACGGCAATTCTGTATTAAAAATGAATGATTGGGTAAGTGTAAAAGCATGAGGAAAGGAATCGGTGTTATTTGAAACGGAAAGCAGGCAAATCCTATAGCTTTCTCCCAGTTTTATTCCTTCATTGTCGAGGTCGAGCAAACTATCGTTCAGCAAAAACTTATAGGAATAATCTCCGGGACCAACATTGTGGCAATTTGCAGTTGAGGCCTCAAGTAACCTTTCAATGGTAATTTCAGCGGCTTTACTGGCTTTTACCACCAAAACCCTGTATTCCTGAACATGAGCATCAAACCAGGAAGGGTAAAACCATATTTGAATGTCACTCCAGGCATTGTTGTTGTTTTCAATGGTAACCGGTCCGGCAACAGGTGCAATGGAAGTTATTCCTTCACCTGCTTTAATTGGCGCACCGGAAACTAACTGTACAGCAGCATCCCTGGAAAACTTCATGTACAAGTATTTCGAATTAAATCTTACCCAACCATACTGGTACCCATCATCATTTTTCAACCTGATACCTAAAAAATAATCGCCGTCAACATACCAGGCATCGGGTTTTCTGTAATAACTATCCGCAATAATTTCCTTATTGGCACTCCAAATCAACTTGTCGTCAATGGTATCTCCAAATTCGAAATACTGAACATACCAATCTTTATCATAACTGGTAACTTCAACCTCTTCGACTGCAACTTCCGCTCCATTCAATGGCGTAACATTAACCCATGAAACAGTTATATCGTAATATGTCTCCCATTCATATTCAAATTTGAAATCTTCTTTTCCATCACCATCCAGGTCGTAATTAGTTTAAGGGAAATGTTTAACCTGGGAGACTGCACTGAAATGAATTGCAATCAGCAGAAAAAGTAATATTGGCCGGAATAACATGATTCAAGATTTTGGACTAAAGGTACAAACTTTTGACAATCAAATAAAATCATCTATCGCTTTTTAAAGCGAACAGCCAACCCGCCGCCTTCGGCCAACCGGATGGGCAGAATCGTATTCCGGGTAACTTCAAGGTTGGAAATTTCCACTTTTTCAGGATTTTCCAGGTACGAAATTCCCGGTGCATCGGCATAAATCTGCGCTTCGTATGTTGCGCCTTCTTCCAGAAAATCCAGTTCCAACTCAAATTCACGGGCTTTTTCGTTGGTTGTACTGCCAAGATACCAGTCGTCGCTGTGGCGGTCTTTGCGGGCAGTAGTAATGTACTCACCAATTTCGCCATTCAGCACCTGGGTGTCTTCCCAGTCAACCGGCACATCCTGCAAAAACTGAAACGCCGGGTTACCCACATAATATTCAGGCAGGTCGGCCAGCATCTGAATGGGCGAATAGATGGTCACATAATAGGCCAGTTGTTTTGCCAGCGTGGTATGCGTCCTACGTCCCTCGTAGCCCTGCGTCACCTGTACGTCGAAAATTCCGGGTGTAAAATCGAACGGCCCGGACAACATGCGCGTGAACGGCAGTATTACACCGTGTTCAGGCGGATTGCCTTCGCTCCAGGCATCGTATTCCATACCGCGGGCGCCCTCGCGCGACAACATGTGCGGATAAGTCCGGCGTTCACCGGTATCTTTTATGGGTTCATGAAAATTAATGGCCAGATTGTATTCCGCCGCTTTTTCCACTACAAACCGGTAGTAATTCACGCCAAACTGCCCGTGGTGCCACTCTTTCATGTTGAGTTTGGAACCTACCTGACCTATTTTGATGTCGTTGATGCCCATCTCCCGGTACAAAGTAAATCCATCGTCAATCTGTTCCAGGTAATTGATAAGGTTGGAACCGGTTTCGTGGTAACCGATGATTTTCACCCCTTTCGAATCGGCATAACGGGTCACTTCTTCATAATCGAAATCGGGTGTGCTTTCGGTAAAGCTGAACATGTGCATGGCGTTTTCGTACCAGGCCGGCGTCCAGCCTTTGTTCCAGCCCTCGATGAGCAGGTGGCTCACGCCAAGTTCCGCACAGTAATCGATGTACATTTTTGAGTTTTCAGTGGAAGCGCCGTGCATCGGACTTTCCCAGAAGGTGTATTTGCCAATGTGCATACCCCACCAGATTCCCAGGTATTTGTGCGGCTGAACCCACGAGGTGTCTTCCAGCTTGTTGGGTTCGTTGAGGTTCAAAATGAGATAAGAAGTAATCAGGTCGCCCGGCGTTTCGCCAATCTGGAGAGTCCGCCACGGAGTTTTGAAAGGAGCTGTGGTTTTCACTTTCGTGCCGTCGGACCACGGAACGAGGTCGCATTTCAATGAATTTCCAGCGGTTTGCTCCAGCACCATCGATGCAAAATCAACCAGGTTCGCCTCGTGAAACGAAAGAAATAACCCGCTTTCACTTTCGATGGTGAGCGGCGTGTGCAACACATCCAGTTCCGAAACCGGCGATTTGGTGAACAGGTTTTCGTACCGCTGCTCGTGGTAAGCCGGAATCCACCAGGCATCGCCGCCGTGCGCAAGGTTAAATTCAGTTACCTCATCCATGATAAACAGACTGTCGGTAATGCCCTGTTCGGGGAAAAGATAGCGGAACGCTACCCCATCGTCGAACGCACGAAACTGGATTTCGAGCAGTCGTTTTTTGCCTGCTGTTTCCTGAAGTGTTACGGCAAGCTGGTTGTAGTGATTGCGAATAAAACGCTTTTCGCCCCACACCTGCTCCCAGGTTTCATCAAAAGCCGAAATTTGGGTGTCAACAACTTTGAAACCCGAAGTCATTGCATCGTTATCTTTAAAAACAAAACCCATTTTTGAAGGGCTTATCACATCCGTATCTCCATGTTTTACTGAATAGTAAGGAATACCATCATCCAGTTCAAACCGGACGGTGTTTTTATTTTCCGGAGAAGAAATTTCTGTTTGGGTATTTTTTTCGGAACAGGCTGCAAACAGGGCAGCAGCCAGCACAAACCCCAGAATTGTTTTTGTTTTCATATTCAATGGTATTTAATTATTTTTCAATTCATTTTAATCGTTACTTCAGCCGGTTTCAGTCCATCAGCCGAAGCAGTTAACGTAACATTTCCTGATTTTTCCCCGGCTTTCAAAACCACGAGGCATTTCCCATGGAATGCATCGATTTCTTTGCCTTTCAGTCGTTGATGCCCTAACGGATTTCCGTTGTCCACACCAAAAATTTCAGCATTTCCTTCCACTGAAAACTGAATGAGATTGCCGGCAGTTGGAACAAAATTGCCGTTTTCATCCAATACTTCAACAGTGATGTACGACAAATCGTAACCATCAGCCGAAATGGTTTTGCGATCGGCAGTGGCTTTCAGTTGCGCAGGTTCACCGGCCGTTTTAATTTCCTTTTCCATCACCACTTTCCCGTTTTCGCGGGAAACAGCTTTTAATGTTCCCGGCTCAAACGAAACGCGCCACATCAGGTGCAGGTCTTCGGGACCTTTGGTTTTTGTACCTAACGATTCACCGTTCAGGAAAAGCTCCACTTCCGGAGCGCTGGAATAGGTCCAGATGTCCACCGTTTGTCCCTGCTCCCAGTTCCAGTGCGGAAAGACGTGAAGTACATCTTTGTTGGTCCATTCGCTTTGATACATGTAATAAATATCTTTGGGGAAACCGGCCAGGTCGATGATTCCGAAATAGGAACTGCGCGCCGGCCACCAGTAAGGTGTGGGTTCGCCCAGATAATCGAAGCCGGTCCAGATGTAAGTTCCTGCGATGTGGTCGTATTTTTTCACGATTTTCCAGCTCTCTTCGTGCGTGGAGCCCCACGGAACATGGCAGTTGTCGTATGACGAACACTGAAGTTCCTCGTTTCCGTAAGGCTTGCCGGTGGGCGGATAGCTGTCGGGCCAGATGAACATACTGTCGGATGGCATCTGATAAAACCCGCGGGTCATCAGCCCGGAGGTGGATTCGCTCACATGAAAAGGTTTACCGGGGTAATTTTCCGGAAAATCAGCAAAATTCTCGTGATGGTAATTGAATCCAAGCAGGTCCAACGCATCCGATTTGAACAGGTTGTTCCAGGGATTCACCTCGTTGCTGCCGGCAGTTACCGGTCGTGTTGGGTCGAGCTCTTTAACCATGTTGGCCAGTTTGGCGGTCAGCAGTGCGTTCACCGACATATCACCCGAACTGATAACGCTTTCATCCACATTTTTCTGAAAATTGAGGAGGTGGTTGGCCTGCTGGATGCTGAGGGTATCGGCTTCCACATGTTCCCACTGCTCGAGCACTTCATTGCCAATGCTCCACATCATAACGGAAGCGTGGTTGCGGTCGCGCAGAATGTGATCGGTCAAATCGCGTTCGTGCCATTCCGGGAAATAGCGCGAATAATCGTATTGCGTTTTTCGTTTCCGCCACATATCGAAGGTTTCGTTTTGCACCACAAATCCCATACGGTCGCACAGTTCGAGCAACTCAGGCGCCGGCGGATTGTGGGCGGTTCGAATGGAATTGCAGCCCATCTCTTTCAGAATTTCGAGTTGTCTTTCCAATGCGCGGGTATTGATGGCTGCACCCAGGCATCCCAAATCGTGATGCTGGCAAACACCCAGCAGTTTTACATGCTCGCCGTTCAGAAAAAATCCTTTCAGCGGGTCGAAATGAAAATAGCGGATTCCAAAGGTAGTTTCGTAGCTGTCGGTGAGTTCGCCATTGCTGTAAACTTCGGAAACGGCTTTGTAAAGCGCCGGATTTTCGATACTCCACAAATCGGGATTTTCCACTTTCAGATTTTGCTGATAAACATTTTTCTCGCCGGTTCCCAAAGGTTGCGCCGTTTCAGTTTCGGCAATCAAATTATTATCCGGATTATAAATCAGTGTTCTTAACGTCAAATTAGTGGCATCTGGCAAGCGGTTTTCCAGGGTGGTTTCCACCAAAACAGTGGCGTTTTCGCGGCTTACATCGGGAGTAGTTATGTACGTTCCCCAGTGACTGATAAAAATGCGGTTTGTTTTCACCAACCACACATTTCTGTAAATACCGGAACCTGAGTACCAACGTGAATTGGGCTGTTCGGAGTTATCAACTTTTACCGCCAGTACATTTTCCTTTTCGCCAAAATTGAGGTATGGAGTGAGTTCATACCGCATAGAGTTGTACCCAAAAGGGCGCATGCCCAGCCGGTGGCCGTTAATCCATACTTCGCCTTTCTGGTAAATGCCATCGAAATCGATAAAAACCAGTTTCTCTTTATCAGTTTCAGGAAGCTGAAAGGTTTTGCGGTACCAGCCAATTCCGCCGGGAAGCGCTCCACCGCCGGGAGTTGCAGGATGGTCCTGGCTGAAATTTCCTTCAATGCTCCAGTCGTGCGGGAGATTCAAAATGCGCCAGTCAGAATCATCGATGCCGGACGCTGAAAAGTCTTCGGATTCATTCAGTGCAAATTTCCACTCTTTGGTAAAACGGATGCGTTCACGGGGAGAATGGTCTGTTTTTTTGCTGCATGAGAGGATAAAAACAACGAGGACAGATAATAACCAAAATTTCTTCATTTTTACAGGTTTATGCTGACACCCTGCAAAAATAGAAATTTGGCCCGAATGTTATTGTTGAAATTACAAATTAATTGAATTCAAACATTAAATCCACCTGCATGCCTTCCAACTTGATTTTTTTCTTTTCGTTGCGCCGGAAAACATATACTACGCCATATTCCTGGGCACGCTGCCGTTTAACTTTGGGGGGAACATCTCCGGTATTTTCTTCGATTTCATTCCAAAGTTTGCTAATAAAATCATTGGTTTCTTTACGCAGAAGCTGCATTTTTTCGTAACTGCGTAGCGTATTCCTTTTCAGGGTTTGCTGAAAAACAGCTGCGTCGTTAAAATTTTCCACATTTACTTTTACCAGCGCTATGGATGGATTATAAATGGGGCTTCCGCCTTTTTGCATACGTTTTTGTTCGCCCTGAATTATTTTTTTCCCCCACCCCAAAACTTCTTCTTCATTGTTCAGGGATGGAATTTTACCGGCAAAATCTTCCAGCCCGTAAAATGCAAGCATCTCTTTTTTTAATTCTTCCCGTTCAATATTCATAAAAAGCACTTGCATAAAATGCAAAACATAAAGTCGTGCTTTCTCAAAAGCTGCTTTGTAGTCTGCGCTTTTCTCCGATTCGGTTTTTAAATCGAACTCGTAATGTTTCAAGTGATTTTCAAAGTTCGATTTCACATTTTTCAACTCAAAAAGCGTGTTTTTGGAAAAAGCAAGTTTCCCGGAATCCCTGTCAGCAGCAATATTCAGAGCGGCATCCAGTGCACGGAGCCGTGCTTTATCGGTGGTAGGCAATCGGCGATATGGCATAATTTATATTTTAAACGTTGTGCGAAGTTAGGGAATTCATATTTCCGTTTAACGCGTTCGCAGAATAAATTTATGCACAACAGAATGTGAATAACAAACCCTGTATTATTTAAATCAGAATGGATTGCTTACTTTTTTTTGGAAGATTAACCATCAATAGTACTCTTTTATATAAGCATAAGCCCGCTCAAATAAAACCTGATCTTTGTGAAGTTTATACTTCAGTAACGCTTTTCGCAATGATTTCTGAACTTCCCTTTCCCCGGCAACGGTTTTTTGCCAGCCGGGAAACCGAACCACCCGAACGATAGCATCGATTTCGGCAACAATGCGTTCCACAACTGCCGGAGTCTGGTCGGTTTTTAATTCCAAAAACAGCTCAATTAAGGCGGCCTGTGGTGTTTTCTCCTGAATAAGCAGTTCTATCTCTTTTTCAGCTTGTACTGTCTCTTTTGCCAGTTTACATAGTTCCTTCACGAATTCAATGGAAGTAATCAATCCCTTCTCTGCTTTGTCTCTCAATTCTTCCAAACGTTCACTCAGTTTTTTGAACTAATGTTTTAATGTCTTTTCCATGGCTCCCGGCAATTCATCCCGCAGAGCTGACAAATTTGAAATGACATTTCTAACAGCGCTTCCTCAAATTCTTCATCATACACATCGCAAATGCGTTTGAAAAAAAGTAAAGGAAAAATATACTGTTTGTAGTCGCCGGCATCGATGGTTCCACGTAATGCGGTGGCTGCTCCCCAGAGGTATTTTTCTAAAAGTTGTTGGTTCATGAAGTAAATATCATTACACGATGAGTGATCATTTCCTTGTAGGCAGACTTATAGTCATCGGTCAAAAAAGACATTTCTATGAGTTGGGCCGCGTTTGGCAACCATTTTCCCAACCTTTTATAAACCGCATTTATCTGTTTTTCATTAAGTTTTAAAACAAGGCCAAATCGGTCGAAATAGGATTTGTTGAAGTTTGCCTTTTTACCGCCAAACAACAATGCCATGTCATCTTTATCCCTGGGTAGTACCAATTTTACATTCAAAAGATCGTAGGCAGGTGAAAGTATCCAGTTCTTGTCCGGTAACCACATCGAAAAGTTTTTCAGGTGCATATCGTTGTTGCCAATGATGTAGTTAAAAACGGCCAACTCAAAGAACCGCAACTTATCCAACAAGGTATTTACTGATAATTCGCCAATTGTTTTTCCCACCGTTTCCATTGTTCCTTTGTACTTATCTTCCAACTCAAGAATTTGCAGAAAATCGATCATGTGGTTTTTTGATCCGTCCGGGTTACGATCGATGCGCCTGGTGATGTAACACAACTCTCCGGATGCCAAACGAATCATGTTGAATGGCACCACATCTATTTTAAACAATGCGGCCAATTTCATGGAAAGATGTTCATTTTCGGGCATCTGCCGATAATTCGCATTTTGTGGTTTCAAAATATAGTGACCTTCTAATGCGTCCATAATGGTTAAACGTCCCTGATGTCCATTTTCTAATTCTGTTTTAATCCATCCCAATGACAATTTGGGTTGAACGCCTGGTACTGTTATGGATAACTTTGCAGTTTTTTTTGCCAACTTTTCCATCTCGGATAACCGATAGGGTAAAACCGGAGGATGTGTGGTTCCATAGAAGGCTTTACTGCACTTAGGGTGGTAATCACCATCCTGACTGGCATCCATCTCGTGGTAACAATATAAACATTTACGCATTGGCCTTCTCTTCTAAAGGGTGAACACTAACAGCGCCAATGGCGTTTTGGCAACAGGCCAACAGCAGGCCCATCCGGTCGTTTTTGTTGATTTTCCAGCTCTCGGCCGCAATATTCAATAACCATCCTTCCGGAATCAGACCATCGAAAAATGGAAATAATCGTTTGCTTCGATACGGCTGCTTCGAAACAGGCATCTGAAAGGTGATGAATTTATCGGGATACTTTTGAATATACTGTTCTTCATAGGCAAACAGATATTCTCCATTGTCATTTTCCGTCAAAACGCCGGCTAACTCATTGTTATATTTCACTATTCCTTGTCGCATCATTTACAATTACAGGCGCTAAAACATGTCCAAACAGCATCAATACCTGATTTACCTTTGATAAGCTTAAGTTCTCTTTACCCTGTTCAATTTTCCGGATAACTGTTAAGGCAACCCCGGCTTTTTCTGCAAATTCTTCCTGAGTCAGACCCAATTCTTTTCGTTTGGTTTTTACAAATTCTGCCAATTCTTTCATACTATATGCTTTTGCGTATAAAGATATTAAATTTATTCTTTTTATATGTATTCGCATATAAAATAATAAAACTTGTCAGTTCTATATGCATTTAGATATAAATTCAGTGATCAAGTTTTTAAACTTTTCTTCCGCTATTAAACTTTCTTCCCAGGCAGCTTTTAAATCAACTAAAGCTTCTTCAACAGTTGGTAAATTACCTTCAATAATTTTCTCTTTGTATACCGGTGGAATTCGGGCAAAGCTGCATATTCCTGATCACCTTCAGATTCTTCCAGTGCGAGTTTAAATTCTTCATCGTAAACATCCGAAAGGCGTTTAAAAAAAAGTAACGGGAAAATATATACTTTAAAATCGGAAGCATCTACCGGCCCTTTGAGTATCCATGCCGCCTTTGCAAGGTATTGCTCCAATTGAGAGAGTTGTAATTTATTCTGGTTCATTGATTTCCGATTCAACTTTGGTTAAATGGATAACTTCCATTTACTTTGAGAAAACTAACATCCATTAAAACCCCGGCAATTTAGCAAAATCAATTTTCTATTTACATGACGCTCAAAAAATATTTCTTTATTTTTACCCGAAAACACAAAGGTATGAAACTGGTATTTGCAACAAACAACCAACACAAACTGAAAGAATTACAGGCCATTCTGGGCGATCATTTTGAATTGCTGAGTTTAAAAGACATTGGCTGTTTTGAAGAAATTCCCGAAGAACAACCCACACTGGAAGGGAATGCCCGGCAAAAAGCGTTTTATGTGTATGAAAAGTTTGGCTACTCCTGTTTTGCCGACGATACCGGTCTGGAAATTGAAGCGCTGAACGGCGAGCCGGGAGTTTATTCGGCGCGTTATGCCAGCGAAGCCAAAGATCCGCAGGCCAACATGGACAAAGTTTTGGAAAAGCTGGAAAATGAAGACAACCGCAAAGCACGTTTTCGTACGGTAATTTCGCTGGTTTTGGATGGCGAAGAGAAACAGTTTGAAGGCATTGTGGAGGGTGAAATTATCCGCGAAAAACGAGGCGGTTCGGGATTTGGCTACGACCCCGTTTTTCTACCTTCAGGTTATTCCAAAACTTTTGCTGAAATGGACCTTTCTTCAAAAAACGAAATCAGTCACCGGGCACGGGCGGTGCAAAAACTGGTGGATTATTTGAAAACACTGGCTTAAAGGCAAACAGTATTCCTGATTTTAACTACTTTCGTTTTATGAAATAAGGTAAAGGATGAAGAAAAAAGAAATCCTAATTTTATTTTTAATTACAATCATCGCCTTTTGGCAGATAGCTTTTCTGCAAAATGGCATGAAATGGGATTTTGTGGATGCCTTTTTACCTTCGCGCTATTTTTTTTCTGAATCGATTCTGAACAACCAGTTTCCGCTGTGGAATCCCTATCTGCTTTACGGAACACCCATTTTTGCCGATTTGGTTTCGGTTTTTAACCCTGAATTCTGGATTGTGGGCAATTTGTTCGGTTATTCCAACATCACCCTGCAATTCATGTTTCTGGTGTATGTATTTTTTGCAGGAATTTCATTTTTCTACTTTCTGAAACAATTTAATTCCGAAGACAAAATCTCACTTGGCCTTTCGGTGGCCTACATGTTATCCGGGCTGACGGTCGGGAATGCCCAGCACCTGGCATTTGTTGCCGGATATGCCATATTGCCATTTGCACTTGGCAGCTATTTCAAGTTCATTAGGCAATTCAACCGGGGAAATTTGGTACAGTTAGCCATTTCACTGTTTCTTATGATTTTTGCCAGTTATCCGGGACTAACAATAATTACAGGATATTTTCTTCTGTGTATTTTTGTTTACAATCTGATTATCAATAGGGCGAAAAAAAACGATATAAAAACGGCGTTGATTTACCATTCCATTTTAGCCGGAATAGTTGTTCTTTTCAGTACGGTATTGATTGTCGCGTATTTCCAGGGAGCGCCGTTTTTGAGCCGTTTCGGCGGATTAACGCTGGAATTGGCCCACAAACATCCGTTTTCATTCAAGTCAGTACTGTCGTTTTTGCTACCCATGTCCACAGGAGCCGATGCACAGTTTTTTGAAACCGACCCTTCCATGTCGAATGGTTACTGGGGAATTGTCAGTTTGGTTTTGTTCCTTTTTGCGCTGACTAAAAAAGCCTGGAAAAAAGAATCATACATTGTTTTGCTTTTCGGAATTTTTTCGTTGCTGGTTTCGTTTGGCGACCGGTTTTTCCTGCGTGAATTTCTGTACCGGCATTTTCCGCTGATGAACATGTTCCAATACCCAGGTATTTTCAGGGCTTTTGCAATTTTTGGTTTTTTGACTTTTGCCGGAATCAATCTGAAAATAAATGATCTCACCCAGGTTGATCGCAGGCGACTGGTAATCATTTCGGGCTTGCTCATGATTTTTCTGTTGATTTTGGTTGGAAATTCCGTAGCAAAAGTTGACGGTTTTGTGTTTTTTGAAGGAGATAAAAGTTTCACCAAAAAACTTTTGAATGCAACCCGCTTCGATGCTGTAATTCTTCAGGGAACCATTCAACTACTCATTTTACTGGCATTTATTTTTTCAGTCATAAAAATTAAAAACAACAAACATTTTGCAACGGTGCTTCTTATTTTATTTGTTTCCGACGGAATTATTGCAACCCAGCTCAACATTCATTACACGGTAGTTGGCGACGTTAATCCTTTAAATTTTCATCGGTATTTGAAATCGTCGCCCAAAGGTTTTCCGGCGCCGGAATTGAATCCCATTGGTGAAAACTCAGACCGGAACGCCCAAAACGATTTCATCTGGATGAACAACAACGTTTTCCCGAAAAAAGTAACTTTCGACGGATTGGTTTCCTTCAAACTTGACGGCTATGCCCGCCTTTCCGATAATTATCCTGAATTACTGGAAGTGATTAAAAAAGAGCCGATCGCATATTTTTCAGATGATGTAAGGGATAATTCAACTATTGAAAACTTCAAATCGAACACGGTATTTTTGGCAAATGAAGATTATCAAAAACCTGAGGTAACCAATTTCGGTTCAAATAATAACAATTTACTGACAATCAGCAGTTTTTCTCCCAAACATATTGAAATTGAAACACAAACCCAACATCCGCAACTGCTTGTTTACCAGCAAAATTATTTTTCCGGCTGGAGCGTTTTTATTGACGGGGAAAAACAGAATATATTAAAAAGCAACTTCGCCCACATGGCCGTTTTGGTTCCTCCGGGAGAACATTCTGTTCGGTTTGAATACAAAAATCCATTGGTGATTATTGCCTTCGCTTCCAGTTACCTTATATTTTTCGTGTTAATTGGGTTCTCCATTTTTTATTTCATCAAAAAAAATCCCGAACGAAAAAAGCAGCTTTTGGTCATTTTTATTTCCGGTGTTGTTCTTTTCCTATCCGGAAGTTTCATCAACCGGTATTTCTATCAAAAGAACAAACTGGGTCTGGCGATGGAAATAGCAGAAAAAACAAAACAGTGGCAGGAAAAATATAACGACATTAGTGTTCAGGTAAGTACCCAATTGAATGAGTTGAAAAATTCAGCCAAAGCAGATACGGTGTTTTTTGTGGATGAAAAAACGAACATTGCTGAGCTCAGCCGGTTTTTGATGAAATCTGAATCCACTTTTTTTGGATTTGGCTGGCAGAATGGTTTTATCAGCGAGGAACTTTTTGAATTGATTTATTCGTTTTATCCGAAAATAATTGAACAGAAAAAAATTCATAATTCAGGGTATTTATTGGTGGAAAAGACTGAAGAAAATCCACAATATGCTGTTCTTCGTGATTTTGAACCAGAAGATTCACCCGAATGGAAAAGAGAACCGTGGCGCATTAAAAAAAATGAAATATCCGGCAATCACTCTTATTTTTACGGCGTAAACGACGAATGGGGAACAACCGTTGAAATTTCGGTTGATAAGGAATTGCTGAACCTGGAAAAAATCTTAATTCTTGCTGATATTCAGTTTGAAGAAGAAGTAAAAGAAGCCCTTTTGGTTTTTACAACGCTCCGTGAAGGGGAAACCCATCTGTACGAAATTTCGAAGATTGACCGGTTTGCCCGCGAGCCCGGAAAATGGTACAGAGCAGCTTTTTCCGTTCAGGAACCGGAAGTGCAGGAAAGCGATTTAATTAAAATATATTTCTGGAACAAAAATAAAGCACAATTTCATATTGATAATCTGAAAATAAATTTCGGG
Source organism: Mariniphaga sp. (assembly GCA_019429205.1). Lineage (GTDB taxonomy): Bacteria > Bacteroidota > Bacteroidia > Bacteroidales > Prolixibacteraceae > Mariniphaga. The sequence continues at coordinate 14,393 of JAHYIT010000029.1, forward strand.
GTTTCAGAATAATTAATTGTAACCTGAAAAACGGATGAAACAAACCGATTTTTTAAATTTGCCGGAAGGTTGCCGGTTAAAATAAATATTCAGGGCAATCGTTTTAAAATAGAGCTCATTTCGGTTTATGTAGAAAGGGCCTCAATAACAATACATCATAAAAACAGAAAATGCAAAAAATTGTATTAACAGTAGTAGTAATATTTTCAGTGCTTGTCTCTTTTGCACAGAGGGAAAAAAGAAGCTGGCAGGATTATTTATCGTTTGTAAATGCCTCAAAAATTGCCGTTGCTCCAAATAAAATTTATTGTGCTACAGAGGGCGGGCTGATGTATTACGACCTGGAAGACAACAGCATAAATAAGTTCTCGGGCATTTCCCAACTTTCTGATTTTGGCATTAAAACCATTGCTTACAGTAATGAAAACAATGTTCTGATTGTTGTTTACAATAACAGCAATATCGATTTGGTTTATGAAAACAAAGTGCAAAATCTTTCAGATATTAAACGAAAGCAGATAGCCGGAAAAAACATCAATAACATTTCATTTTATGAAAATGAAGCCTACTTGTCGTGCAGTTTCGGCATTGTAGTTTTAAACCTTCAAAAACAGGAAGTAAAAGACACGTACATTATTGGCCAGGGCGGAACTAACCTGAATGTAAACGATACTAATTCAGATGGGAATTATTTATATGCAGCAACAAACACAGGAATTTTCAGAGCCAACAAAAACGGAACCAACCTGCTGGATTACAACAATTGGTCGCGTATTGAAAACATACCCCGTTATTTTAACAAATTCAACCATTTGGTAAATTTTGGTGGGAAAATTATTGCCAATTACACGCCCGAAGGGTGGTACGAAGATGAAATGTACATTTTAAACGACGACACCTGGCAACTTTATTTACCTCAAATCAGGTTTGCACATGACATGCAGGTTAATGACAATTTACTGACAATTGCGAGCAGGGATGTTGTATTTGTAATTAACGAAGAACATGCACTGGTTAAAAGGATTGATAAATACCTGTTTACCGGCAGGCAGGTTTCACCCATTAAACCCAAAAGCGCTGGTGTGGCTGCTGACGGTTCGGTTTGGGTTGCCGACACAGACAATACGCTGGTGAAAATTTCCGGTGAAAATTATGAGTCCATTAGCCTTCCCGGGCCATTCAGTAACGAAATATTCTCACTCACCCAGTCAGGAAGAGACTTATGGATTTCTCCCGGAAATAAAAGAGGTTGGGAACAGCCACGGTTTCAACGGCTCAAAAACAATGAATGGCAACATTTTACAAAAGAAAAAAATCCGGAGTTGGAAGGCTTTTTCAACATTATAAAAATAGCCGTTAATCCTTCGGATGAAAGTCATTTTTTTGCTGCCAGTTGGGGAGGCGGACTTCTTGAATATAAAAATGAAACTTTTATTCAGCGGTACACCAATCACAACAGCATTTTGGAAACAGCTTTGCCTCAGCAACCCAACGAGCCTTATGTTCGCATTGGCGGTTTGGATTTCGATTCGGAAGGAAACCTTTGGATGACCAATTCTGAAGTGGCGAAAAACCTGGTAAAGTTAACTCCCGATGGGAATTGGGAATCATTTGCCCTCCCGGAAATTGCCAACAGGTTCAGTATTGGACAATTGCTGGTTACCGAAAAAGACGATAAATGGATTTTGCTACCGAGCAGTAACGATGCCTACGTTGTGGACAAATCAGGCGCCAACAAAAAGCGGCTGCTGATTACATCTTATTTCAACAATGGCGTTCATGAAGAATTCAATCGGATGAATGATGCTTACTGCATTGCAGAAGATTTGGATGGAGCAATATGGATTGGCACCTCAAAGGGAGTTGCGGTTTACAACAATCCGGGGCGTATTTGGGATGCGCAAACATTTTATGCCATACAACCCAGTCTTGATCTGGGAGACGGCTATTATCACCCGCTGCTTGAAACCGAAACCGTAACAGCCATTGCTGTGGACGGCTCCAACCGGAAATGGCTGGGAACCAGCAATTCGGGCATTTACCTGGTTTCTAAAAACGGAGAAAAAGAAATTTTACATTTTACTAAAGAAAACAGTCCGCTGCTTTCAAACAATATTACTGATATTGCCATCAACCAATTTACCGGCGAAGTATTTTTCGGCACCAGCGAAGGGCTTGTTTCATATATGGGCGAAGCCATTGGCGGGAAAAAAACGTATGCTGATGTATATGTTTACCCGAACCCTGTGCGCGAAACCTGGGATGGCCCGGTTACTATTACCGGTTTAGTGGAAGATACCGATGTAAAAATTACCGACATTAGCGGAAACCTGGTTTACCAGGGAACATCGCTGGGCGGCCAAACCGTTTGGAATGGTAAAAACCTGAATGGAAACCGGGTGAGAACAGGAGTTTACCTGGTATTTTGCTCCGATAAATTTGGTGAAGAAACACACATTGAAAAATTACTTTTTATCAACTAACCATGTTGGTCACTTCCCAGGGAATTATCCTGCATTTTGTGAAATATGGCGAAAACTCAGTCATTGTAAATATTTACACTAAAGAGTTTGGCAGACAAGCCTATATGCTGAATATTTCAAGAGGTAAAAAAGCAAAAAACAAAGCCGGCTTTTTACAGCCCCTGTTTATTGTTGATTTGGTAGCTTACCAAAAAGATACACGTGAAGTTCAGCGCATTAAAGAGATAAAAAACCAGCCTGTTTATCAGAATATTCCTTTCGATGTAATCAAATCGACGCAGGCCATTTTCCTGGCTGAAATGCTTTCAAAAACCCTGCGCGAACAGGAAAGCGCACCCGAAATGTTTGAATTTATCCAAAATTCCCTGCTTTTTTTTGATTTGGCTGAAGAAGGCGCACCCAACTTCCATCTTTGGTTTTTGTTTCGCCTTACCGAATACCTGGGATTTCTGCCCGATACCCAAAAGGTTGGTTTCAGCAACTGGTTCGACATGCGCAAAGGACAGGTTTCACCACACGAACCACCACATCCGTTTTTTCTTCATCCCGAAGCAACTGAAGTGATATGCCTGCTTGCTGCCTTAAAATTAAGCGACCTCGCAAAGTTGAAAATCAACCGTGAAATGCGTGCTTACCTCACTTCAAAACTGGTGGAATATTACCAGTTACACTTTGAACATCTGGGAGAAATAAAATCATTGAAGGTTTTGCACGAGGTGTTCTCCTGAACCTACATTTTCAATGCAGCTTTGGAGAAGATATACTCAGGAATGTCCTGATTAAACTGGATGTCAAGAATTTTAAATTCTGTTCCGTCTCCCTGTTTCAGCATGTCTTTGTAAACAACCGTTTTGGGAAACCAGCGTCCTTCCACCTGAACCACATCGCTCATGGTTGACCGTTTCAGCAGCTGCCCGCTTTTGGCGTAAAGCTCCTCTCGCAGCGGCACAAAACGTTCGGTGTCAACCCACAGTTTTCGTGAGGCATAAGCCACGTCATCCACTTTGGCTTTCAGTTCGAGCACCCAGGTTTTTCTGCCGTCAATCTCTTCAGTGTCAACAACCGTAGCGTTATAGGTTTCGGTAAGTTTGCGGTCGTCCATCATATCTTCGTACGAAAGGTCGGAGCCCATTACCGACTGCCGCAGCATGTGGCCTGAAATCTGGATGGTCCGGTCGGTTGACGGAGAATAAATCCAAAGCTGATTTTCCAGTTTAAGCATTTTGGTGCCCTGCTCGCGTGCCGGCGACAAATATTCGGTAAACGACTGTTTGTCGCCAACCACATAACTTCTGGAAGTAATGGTCCGGCTGGCCCGTTTCCCGTGAATGGTCATCGACGACTCAAAAATCCGGTTTTCAGACGACATGTTTACATCAATTTTCTTAAGAATTTCGTCTGCCCCCGGCTGGCCAAAACCAATAAGGGCAAAGACGGTTAATAATGTTGTTACAAATGTTTTCATTTTTTGTATTTTTTAATATCGAAAAGCTAAGGAATCAGATTGAAATTGTTTGACAATAGTTCGACAATTGTTTGATATTGTTTGAACTTCTTTAAAGTATAGCAACAAAACATTCAAACTCTCAAACCCTCGAACTCTCAAACCACCTGATTGTAAAAATTCTTTTCCATATTTTCATTATCGTTATTTTTAAAAGCCTCAAGCCACAAGATTTTTTCACTTCTTAACTTCCCACTGTTCACCGTTCACTTTTCACTTTTCACTTTTCACTTTTCACTTTTCACTGTTTACTTTTCACTGTTTACTCTCTTCTTTCACACTTCCAACTCTTTAAACAGCTGCGAAGTTTTTCGTTTATAGATACCAATTCCGGCAAGCATGGTGCCAATTACTGTTGAAAGCAGACCCGGAATAAAACCAATGTAATAATCTGTTGGGGTAATCCGGGTTCTGATACTGGTTGGAAACATCATGGATGCACCTTCCATCATGCCTGAAATATCGATTCCATATTTTTGAACCAAAGCTGCAAAGCCCAGCCCAACAGCCGTTCCAACCACGGTGCCGGCAATGCCGATAAAAACCGATTCATAAATGAGGGTACGGTAAACATGGCTTTTTTCTTCACCCATGGCCAGTCTTACACCAAATTCGCCATACCGCCTGAGCCCTCCAAGCAGTCCGGCATTCCACAATACCAGCGCCATGGCCAGCACAAAAATCGTTGAGATATAAATGGTCCACACATCGGCCATAGTTACATACTGCCCCATGCTTCCCTGCTGGCTCAAAGCTTTCATTACCGGCGTATAATCATCAGAGTCACCTTCATAATTCATATTGAATTGTTCCGCAAGTAAAATGGCTTTTTCATCATCATAAAAACCTTCTTCCAGGAAACCAAACAGTTCGCCTGCAGCATCATACATATCCAATGCTTCCCGGGCATCTTCAATGTCCGCAATAATGGTTCCCCTGTCCATCGCCTCTGTACCGAAAGAGACAGTGCCAACCACTTTGAAATTATACATCGTCATGGCGCCGTTCATGGTGGAGCCTATGAGTGTAACCTCATCTCCGGGATTTACATTCAGCTTCTGCGAAAACTCCTCACTTAACAAACTTTCCCCGGGGTTTTGAATCATACGTCCCCTGACCAGCGATTTCTCCATATTCAGCCGCTCCGCTTCGTTGGTTTTTCCCGACAACAAATCGATTCCCATGCCCATTGCCGGCCCCTGCGAGCGGGTTTCACCAAGCTCGTCAGGTGCATCCACAAGTCCACCAAACTGAATGCGTGGCGCCCAGAGTACCCGGGGCATTTTTTCGTTCAGCTCATCCAGTAGCTCCTCCACATTCATTAATGCCAAATCGTTGGGTATCTGGCTCATGTTTTCGGCATAAGCCCGGGTCATCACTTTCAAATGCCCGTGGCTAAACCGGGCATTCATCTCTATGGTATCGCCCATAAAACCGGTGATATAAGCATTCATAAATACCGTAAGCATCACACCCACTGCCACAACGATGATGGGAACCCGGCTGCGGCTTTTATCGCGCAGCAGACCTTTTATTAAAAATTTTATCATTGTATTCTTCCTCTAAGTGCTTCAGTTGGATTCATTTTCGCAATTTTTCTGGATGGCCAGTAGCTAACCACCGTTGTGGTTAGTACCACAATGAGAACGGTTGATACAACCAGTCCAAAACTGTAAATCGGGTAAAGTGTTTGGGCAATGGCCATTCCGAATTCACTGACATCCATGGGCATGGTCCAGCCCACTTTGGCCTGCCAGGCTAAAAACGGAATACCGTAAGCAGCTGAAACCACAGCAGCCAGAACCGAGTGCATGGCGCCTTCAACGGTGAACAAACCGACCACCTCGCGCCGGGTGTAACCCAGTGCTATGTATGTGCCAATCTCCTTCTGCCTCCGGAAAATGGATAAAACCTGGGTATCGAAAATGGCCAGCATGGCCAATAACAACAGGATGCCATAAAAAACCGACTGTCCCACGGTTTTGGTTTTAATCATTTCATCCACCGATGCAGTGAGTTCATCTTTCGGTTTATGCACCCATCCTTCCACCGGAGACCTCTCTTTTTCGCTGTCAGCGAAAGTCAGCAAAGTAGCTTCGCCATCCATCATGGTCATTTCCCGGAGTTTTTCGAGCGGAATGTAAATTTGTCCGCTTTCGATGGCCGGCACATTGCTGGTAAATACCTCAGTAATCACAACATCTGTGGCATCGAACGTTCCTTTTGAGTCGCGCCAGCGTAGTGTCAGATAATTACCCACGTTCAGTTTGAGGTTTCTGGCCATCAGGGCTCCAATAATTGCCGGAACAGCATCGGTTACCGTATCCAGTTTATGCGTAGGCAACAGGAAAATTTTCTGTTTGGGATTGATACCTTTCACAGCAACCGACTGCATGCGCCCCTGCGGATAAATGGTTCCCTGCACAATGAGCATAGGTTCCATTTCGCTACGCGTAATTTCTTCGCTGAACATTTCCGGAACAGGTGCATGACTTTCTGAAAGTGTAAAAGGGTCGTAAGGATCGTAATTTTCGTGCCAGTACTGGCCGCCGCCAATTTCCCAGTTGGTCATATCTGTTTTGGCCTGGTGGTCCCAGCCTACCATAATGCCTTTCATCCAGATAATAACCACAAAGGAAAACGACAGTACAATCACATTGAGCCAGGTGCGGAGCCCGGCGCCAATGAGGTTGCGGCATGCAAGTTTAAATGCAGTTTTCATTTTAAATCAATTTTTTACTTCTATTGTTACCCAATTTCAGTAGACAGTGAACGGTGAACAGTAAACAGTATGTTGAAAACAAATAACTGTTTATTGCTCAAATTAACTTTTCTGACAAAAAAGGGATGCTTTTTCAATCATTGAATTCAACATTCTACCAATTGATTCACATCTAATCATCAAATCATTCTTCATATTCTCATCAACGTATTCACATTCAAAAGAAACCTCAATCCAATGCTGCGTTTCATATTGTTCAGCATCAGAATCGGTTAATTTCAGCACAAAGTGATTTTCATATCTTCGTTTGCCCCAGGATTCAGCTATTTGTGCACCAATTGACCTTGAAGATCTGCGAATTTGGTCTGTCAGGGAATATTTCTCTTCCTTCGGAAAATTTCTAGTCAACTTGAAGATTATTCCTGACAATTCCCTTGCCTGTTTATAAACTTCCAATTCTCTGAAACTTCTCGCATGTCCTAACCTCTTTTCCATACTATTTTTTTTTATGATTTACTTTTCACTGTTTACTTTTCACAGTTCACTGTTCACTATTCACTGTTCACTATTCACTGTTCACTGTTCACTTTTCACTGTTCACTATTCACTGTTCACTATTCACTGTTTACTTTTCACTGTTTACTTTTCACTGTTTACTTTTCGTTCATCCCTGTCCACCTTCCCGTCGAGCAGGTAAATTTTCCGATGCAGATATCCAATCACTTTTTCGTCGTGTGTAGCGAACAGGAAAGTGGTTTTCAGTTCCCTGTTCAGGGTTTCCATGGTTTTTAAAATGTGATGTGAGTTGGCAGCATCGAGGTTGGCAGTAGGTTCGTCGGCCAAAACCAGCGAAGGTTTTTTCACCATGGCACGCGCAATGGCTACGCGCTGACATTCGCCGCCCGACAACTGTGGTGGTTTCGATTTCACTTTGTCTGTAAGTCCCAACCACTCAAGCGCGTCCATCACCATTTTCTTTCGTTCTGATGCACCCATTTTTAGCAAAAGCAATGGAAACTCAACATTCTCGAATACGGTGTGCACCGCCAGCAGATTGTAACTCTGAAAAATAAACCCCAGTTTTTCTTTACGTAACTGCGCCGCCTGTTTGGCTGTCAGCTTTCCTATTGAGTGGTCCAACACCCATGCTTCGCCGGATGTGGGTGAATCGAGCGAACCCACAATGTTGAGCAGGGTGGTTTTCCCGGAACCGCTGGGGCCAATAAGCCCGGTAAATTCGCCCTTCCCCAGTATCAGGTTGATGTTACGCAACGCGGTAAACTGCGTTTTTCCCATGGGAAAAGACTTGGTGAGGTTTTTAATCCGAATGATTGAATTGTTTTCCATTTTAATTCATTTATAACGCTTTAAGAACTTTTTCAGTGATTAAAAACAAGCATAATCTGAATTCCGGTTCCGGCAAACAGATTTTCAGTTGCCCGCTGTGTGGGGATGTAGTAATTTTTGGGATTCCAGTATCCCATAACAAATATGGTAATGTGATTAAACTGTTTTTGCCAGTTTATAAAATTGTAAGCCGATTGGTTCTTCCAGTCAAAGTAAAGCAAATAGCTCAAATTGTCGAAAATACCAACCGGGTAAGATGCGCTTAACAAGGAAAAGGTTGTTGTTTCTTTGAATTTCAGTACTTTTTCATCGAATGCAGCAAACAACTGCTCATAAATTACTGTGAGGCCGTTTCTCAGCCCGAAGGTGTAATCCATTCCCAGGTTAAGCAATTGCTGATTGGTAAACATTCCCACATTTTTTGTGAGGTGTTTCCACGAAGCTTCAATCCAAAGCCCAACTTCCCAGTCGAATTTGGCATCGAAGCCGAACCGGTGTTCCGGAATGCTTTCAAACCGGTGTTCTGTTTCAGCCAACGCCCGGCTGTCGGCCGTCCGGTAATGGTATGAAAGTGCGGCTTCGCCGGTACTTACAGGATACTGAAAACGCCCTCCAATTTCCGGTACTTCCCGTTTGGTTTCAACCATTTCCCATCCTTTGGGATTTTTATTCCCGTACAATGTCCAAAGCCAAACGGTCGCATTATTCAAAAAATAGTAGCGGACTAAAAGCCCCCAAACGCCGTCAGTAAGTTGCAGCGGGTCGCGCGGATCGACCTGATCGAACCACATGAGTGGCCGCAGGATGGAAGCCGAACCAAAGTTGATTTTCTGAAGGCCGGCCCGAAGTTCAAACTGGTTGGTGGAGTGACGCGCCCAAACCCGGTAAGGTTTTATGTTTCCGTTGGAACTGGTGTTGTTGAAATCTTTCAGCCCGAAATTCCCGTAAATATTGGCAGAAGCTTCAAAATCCAGCAAATTTTCGCCGCCAACCGGAAAGGAACCATTCAGCTGCGGGATGTATCTGCCACCGTTCCACCAGGGAAAATCATTATTGGCGTTGTAATGGGTGTAAACCGACAGTTGCCCTTTAAAATTAAACGGCTCTTGCGCGTGGCTTTTCACAAAAAGAAAAAACAACACAACCATGTATCCTATCAGTCGTAACCGTTTCATTTGTTTCGTGGTGAAATTCCGTAAGCAACAAAACGTGCAAATTCCAGAATCAAATCCTGCGGGGTGTTATACAACTGCGCCAATTCCTCATCATGCAGCATTTCCACCAGTTTAAAAGAAATTTTCAGAAAGAATTCCGGATTAAAGTCGTTGCGAAAGATGCCATTTTCCTGTGCAATTCTGTAATCTTTTAGCAAACTATCCCACGCCTTTTTGGTTGTTTGCTCTACAAATTGTTGCAACTCTTTTTCTGAACCCAGATAAAAGTCGTTTAAGAACTCCTTGCTAATGTTGTTGGTGGTTTCAGCTTTGAACAGAATCAGTTTTTCAATTTTTTCCTCAGTGGAGATGTTTTCCTGAATGAGGTCATTGAACTTTTCCTGTCCCTCTTGTACCACATTTAGAAATACGGTTTTGGCCAGTTCAATTTTGTTGGGAAAATAGTTGTAAAACGTTACTTTACTTACCGCTGATTTTTCGCAAATTTCCTGGATGGTTACCCTCCTGAAGCCGTGCTTCCAAAAAAGTTCACGCGCCGTTTCAATAATATCCCGGTATTTTTTGCTTTTTACTTTTTTCACTTTAGTGTACGAATTATAAAAAAACCTTACGAAGTTATATTATTTTTGCAAATATCGTACACTTCTTTAAAAAAAGAGTTATCCTCTGAATATAAAGGCTTCATAGGTGAACAGTTCGGCATTTCTCCAACCTTCCCAACCCAGGCCGGCTTTATCGCGCGAGCAACGTCCCAGAAATTCTTCAAGATTCCAGCCGGTTTTTTTTGCTACCTGAGGCAGGAACGTACCGGAATTCATACCTTTTTTGATGTAGATGCCATGTTTACCCAGTTCAATTTCGTCGATTGATCTGATTTTTTTTAGGGGAGACAAAACGGATATTTCCAGTTCCAAATCATCCAGTTCTTCCGGATGCAGATTTTCAAAACGGTAATCGCAGGCTGCCGAAACAGCCATACGCTGAACCAAATCGTTCAGTGTTTCGTCTTTTGCAAAGTTGCCGATGCAACCGCGCAGTTCACTATTCACATAAACACTCACAAAAACGCCATTCTTTTGTTCCAGAATTCCTCCGGAAAGCATCGGTTCAAAAGCTCCACGTTTCCCGTCTTCCAAAAAACGGACAATAGCTGTGCGTGCTTTTTGCAGCAATTCTTTCTGTTCCACTTCCGAAACGACAAACGGTATTTCTTTTTCGTAAACTGCAATGGCCCAGTAACCCACAACCCGGTCTTTATCGCCGTAAATTTCAGCGTCGCCAGAATTTTGATATTCAATTTTTTTATACTCCAGGTTTTTATTCTGAGTTAAATAAAGTAAAGTTAAAACCGACGTCCATCCGCAAAGCGAGGTAGCCAGATGACTGATTTTCTTCTGTTTATTTTCTTCCAGAACTTTCAATAGTTTTTTAGGATTGTTGCTGCAAATGGCATTGGCGGTTTCCAAATCATTTTCAATAGCATTTTCATAATCAGGATAATGAGAAAAATCGGTACTGACTACAAACAGGTTTTCATGCGTGAAATAAGGGGCAAGTGCTTGTGCAATTTTTTCAGCGTCAGCCCTATTGTTGGTACCCAAAATAATCGGGACCAGTAAAAAATCGTTTTTCAGTTTGATTTGAAGAAAGGGCAGTTGTACTTCAAGGCTGTGTTCATTTTTATGGGCTTCATCATAATCTCGGAATATTTCATCCGATTCAATGAGCTCCCTGCCCAGTTGAGTATCAACTTTTATTTTCCCCAATGGTGTTTTGTAATTACCCGAAATGAAAACCGCAGCACCACCAAAAAGATACTGGTGGCTCGATGCCAGCACAAAAACCCGTTCGTAAACTGTATTTTCCGGAATTTGATTGAATGCAGAGGCAGCCACCCTTCCGCTGAAAACATACCCCGCATGGGGTGAAATTATTGCGCGTGGAAGTTGATTCCCTGGTTTATTCCCAGTTTGAGCGAACAAATCCCTCACCTGTTTTTTAAGGGCAATCTCATTCCCCGGATAAAATTTGCCTGCTACAAAGGGTTCTCTGTTATGTAACTTTCCAAACCCTGAATTTCCCATAGTAAAATACTTTTTCTAATTCATATTGAAATACTTTCTTCAAGATGTTTCTTTATTTCTCCATATGCCAGATGATTTTTTACCCGTGTTAGCAACTCAATTCCAACAATTGGTTTTGTTATGTAATCAACTGCTCCCAGGTCAAATATACTAATTCAATCAGTTTTTTAACCGATATTATTTTTAGTTTTTTATCAGTCCAATTCATTTTAGTTGAATTTTCCACTAAATTCGAATAAATTTATAAAACTACATCCAATGAATTCAAAAAATCGGCTGTTTCATTTATTTCTTCTTGTTGTGGCCATGGTGTTTTTTACAGATTGCAAACAATTGCCTGTGCAAAACTTACAGGCAAAAACAAGCTTTGATGCCATGGTTTTGCATATATTTGCCTTCATATTATTGAAATAATTCAATGAAAATTGAGTTCTATACAGAAAAAACATCAGGTAAAGAGGAAAATTCCTGAAAAGTTTAAATTTTAATGTGACTTAAAAATAATAAAAATGAACCGTATAATTTTAGCTGCAATTGTTTTAGGTTTGGCCTTCGCGTCGTGTAAATCTAAAAAAGAACTGGCTCAGTCGCCATATACAACTGATCCTGCTGCACAGCCAAAAGTGTTTACCGTGCCGGCAAGCGACACACAAACACAGGCTCAACCTAAGCCGCAAGTAACCCAGGAACCTGCACAAACCAACAACGAAACTGTTGCCATGCGCAAAGAACAGGTTTCATTTACTACCCAGGAAGACAAGTCGCTTAATGAATCCAACAACTTTTTTGTTATTTTGGGTTCGTTCAGTCAGTTGAATAACGCGAAAAATTACCGTGAAACACTTTTAAACAAAGGTTTCACACCAATAATTCTGCACAGCGAAACAGGATATTACAGGGTATGTGTAAATTCGTATCAAAACGAATATGATGCACGAACCCGTGTAGGACAAATTCGCCAAACTTATCCTGAATATTCAGATGTTTGGTTATTGATTAAAGATTAGTTCTAAAAAAATGATTGGAAAAGTCGCATTTATGCGGCTTTTTTTTGTACTGTAAATTTAACCCCAAACTTAAAATGAACATTTTTCTGAAAATGAGTATTACCTTTGTAACCCAACTAAGATTTGGGTTACCAATATTTTACTGCAAGAGAAAAAATGAAACACGATAAAAAACAGAAATTACTGGACCAGCGTTACCTGAAAATGGCCATGATTTGGTCCCAAAATTCATATTGCAAACGCAGGCAGGTAGGTGCATTAATTGTAAAAGAAAAGATGATTATTTCCGACGGTTACAATGGCACGCCGTCGGGTTTTGAAAACATTTGTGAAGATGAAAATAATCAGACCAAACCATACGTTTTACATGCCGAGGCCAATGCCATTACAAAAGTGGCCAAATCAGGGAACAGCAGTGAAGGTTCAACGCTTTACGTTACCTCCTCACCTTGCCTCGAATGTTCCAAACTAATCATTCAGGCCGGGATTATACGCGTGGTTTTTACAGAAAGCTACCGGCTCGAAGACGGCATTAACCTGCTAAAAAGAGCCAACATTGAAGTTAAACAAGTGGAACTGGAAACATTAGAAGACGAATAAATGAATAAAAAAACGCTCATAATAATTCCTTTGCTGATAGCCGTTTCGGTAGCTGCCGGCATTGTTATTGGAAACCTGCTGAGACAAAACAGTCAGCCCATCTTCAGCCCCATTGGTCATTCAAAACCAAATAAACTTTCTACAATTCTTAAACTGGTTGAAAGCGGCTATGTTGACAGTGTAAACACCAATGACATCATTGAAAAAACCATTCCCGAAATTCTTGGAAACCTCGACCCGCATACAGCTTATATTCCAGCCCGTAATATGCAGGAAGTACAAGAGGAAATGCGTGGAAATTTCTCCGGAATCGGAGTTCAGTTTTCCATTCAGGAGGATACAGTTCGTGTTATTGAAGTGATTTCCGGCGGACCTTCGAGTAAAGTTGGTATTTTGCCCGGCGACCGTATTGTTACTGTTGACGATTCGCTGATTGCCGGTGTTGATGTAAAAAATGTAACGGTACTAAACCTGCTTCGCGGAGAAAAAAACACCAAGGTTAACGTTGGAATTATAAGAAAAGGGTATAATGAGGAGTTGGAATTTGAAATTACCCGTGACGATATTCCCCTGATTAGTGTAGATGTTTCCTACATGATTAATGAAGAAACCGGATTTATAAAAGTGACCCGTTTCGCAGAAACCACTTACAGGGAGTTTATGCAGGGGATGCAAAAACTAAAACAATCTGGTGCTAAAAAACTGATTGTGGATTTGCGCCAGAATCCCGGAGGTTCGCTATCAAGTGTTTTGCAAATTGTGGATGAATTTCTTGAAAAAGGCGAACCCATTTTATATACTGAAGGACTGAATCAACCACGTAAAACGTACAATGCTTCGGGCAGAAATACATGGAAAGATGTAAAAGTGTACGTTCTGATAGATGAATTTTCGGCATCGGCCAGTGAAATTTTTGCAGGCGCCATTCAGGATAACGACCGCGGACTGGTAATTGGCCGCCGTTCGTTTGGCAAAGGACTGGTGCAGGAACAAATACCGTTGATGGACGGATCGGCTCTCCGTTTAACTGTCGCAAGGTTTTATACGCCAAGCGGAAGGTCAATTCAAAAATCGTACGAAAACGGCAACGAAGAATATTTCCACGACCTTTATTCGCGTTTTAGCCACATGGAACAATTATCTGCAGACAGTATTCAGTTTAATGATTCATTGAAATATCAAACAAAATCAGGCCGAACAGTTTATGGTGGTGGCGGAATTATGCCCGATATTTTTGTGCCTGCCGATACGAGTGGAAATTCTGCCTATTTCGACAAAATTTACCGGAAAGGTCTGATTTATACTTTTGCTTATACTTATGCAGACAATAACCGTGAAACGCTTTCGCGATTTAAAAAAGCTGAAGAAATTGATGCTTACCTGAACAAACAAAATGTTTTGGATGAATTCGTTAATTACGCATACGAAAAAGGGATTCAACGCGATGCAAAAGGTTTAAAACAATCGCAGGAGATTATTAAAACCCAGCTAAAAGCTTATATTGCACGAAATATTATGGGCGAAGAGGGCTTTTATCCACTCATCAGGCAAATTGATAATACACTGGAAAGAGCCATTGAAATTTCGAAAGAAAATTTACTGGTTGAAAATTTGGTAACCGACAGTATCAGGTAAAACAAATGATTATGCCGATCAGGAAGAGGTTATTCTGATTTTTTCACCCATTGCTTCAACCAGATCACCTGGCCTTAGCTTAGCCCGCTTGCGAAATTCAGGGTTTCCGTTGAGCAAAACCCCGCCGGATTCAACCATCATTTTGGCGTGGCCGCCGGTTTCTGCAATTCCAAGCAATTTGAGCAGCTTCACCAGTTCGATGTATTCTGAGTCGAGGATAAATTCGCGCATCACAAATTCAGTTTTTGTTTGATTTTTTCAGGAATGGCATCTTTATGCACCATAATCGCAACGGTTTTTAGCCGAACGTAGTCTTCGGTCAGATTTAGGTATCCGCCAAAATCGTTACTATTGGCACCCCACGAGTTTTTGGTGTAAAAACCCAATTGCCCGTTTTTATCTTCCGAAAGACCAACCACATGCATTAAATGATCGTCAGTGGTTGTGCGGTTATAAAATGTTTTCTGACGAAGTTTTTGGGTCACTCTCCCTTTTTGCTTTTCCGGCAAATCGGCAATACCATTTTTATGGCTGAATGTTTTTTCGCTGGTGTCGCCATCCCAACAAACGGTAAAATTATTTTCGAGCGCATGCACCATTACCTGAACCAGTTCATCTATGGGCAGGTTGTAATAAAACGCGTGCGACCAGTTATCGGGAACTTCCAGTACAAAAGGTTTGTAAAACGGCTGGTGAGTATATGAAGTAAGTTCCACAAAATCATCAGGATCAATTTTATACTTTTCGCGAAATTCAATCGGGTTAAACCTTCCATTTGCAGTTTTAAATTTTTTAGGAAGTTCACCGAGGTGATTTTCCAAAACAGAGTTTAGGTTTTGAATTTCTTCAATACTGAAATCCTTCCGGCTGCTGTTCATTTCATCCACTTTCTCCCGAAGTTCCTTCGCCAGACTCCGATGCTGATGCCCACCATCCACTTGTTTTCCGGGGAAAGCCTCAACGGTTACCATTCCGTGTAAGCGAAGCACATCCATAACATCATGCGCCTGACCACCCTGCCCAAAGTTGTTGTTCCCGTGAAAAAGCAGGTACCGCTTTGCCTTGTTCATGTATGTGTAATACACAAAAAACATTTCCGAAAGATTGGTTTCGGGAAATCCTTTCCGCATAATTTCCGATTCCAGAAAACTGGTGGCTGTAAAACTCCAGCAGGTTCCGGTGCTTCCCTGGCTGATAACCGGCGAATGTTCAACTACCTTCCGAAGCGTGAAACCCCCGGCGCCGTCGCTGGCCAAAACCGGCCATGTAATTAAAACGAAAAAAGAAATGAAAAGTGAAAATGATCTCATAATGCTTGTATTTTATTTATTCTGAAGTTCTTCTCTAACTTTTTTTAGCAATTTGTCCACAATAATCCGGTACGATTCATCAATAAGCTGTTTTAACATCTTATCGTAAATTGTGCCATCAACTTCAACGGTGTTCCAGTGTTGTTTGTTCATGTGGTATCCGGGCTTCACAGCCGGAAA
Organism: Mariniphaga sp.; assembly: GCA_019429205.1. Classification (GTDB taxonomy): domain Bacteria; phylum Bacteroidota; class Bacteroidia; order Bacteroidales; family Prolixibacteraceae; genus Mariniphaga. Next base: position 30,440 of record JAHYIT010000029.1, read on the forward strand.
CTGTTCACGCAGTTCCATATTCTTTTCCGGATCGTTTTTCAGCGCAACCGCAAAATCATCTGCCAAATCAGTCAGGCAAAACATTTTTCCGGCCACCTTAAAAACCAATGTGGTTTCATCAAAAGGAAAGCTTTCGGTCACTCCTTTTTTAGCCAGGCAATATTCCCTGAGTTCTTCGATGTTCATAATATTTTTTTACATGGTTGGATAAAATGCATCTTTAAAATGCTCGAGTTCATGGCTTTGCTTGAAGAAAATAACGGTTATTACATCGAACCGGGTTTCCATGTTCAAGTCTTTTTCAAATATGTAAGCTTCGGCAGCTTCCACAATCCGTTTAATTTTGGAGTTTGTTACCGCTTCTGATGGGTGTTCGTAACGGATTCCGTTGCGCGATTTCACTTCCACAATCACCAGTTGGTCTCCGTCTTGCGCAATAATGTCCAATTCCAAATGACCAAAGTGCCAGTTGCTATCCTTAATTTTATAGCCGAGTTTTAAAATGTGCTGTTGGGCCAGCCCTTCTGCAATTTCTCCTATTTCTTTTGTTGATGCCAAACCGCTGATAGTTTAAAGTTTAAAGTTCAGAGTTTAAAGTATGTCCAGGAAGAAGTTTCAGTGTTGATTCCTTTTTAGTTACATTGAGCTCCCAGTGTCGTCCGAAAACAAGTGCCAGATTTTTTCCGTTATGCCCGGCAGGAAAATCGTAACAAACCGGAAAGTTATATTCTTCTACAGCTTCAGCGAAAATTTCGTGAATGGTTTTTCCAAAAGGCGATTCGTTATCTTTCATGTCGGTAAAATTACCCAGCACCAGCCCGGCCAGGTTATCCAGTTTGCCACTCAGTTTCATTTGATGCATCAGCCGGTCGGAGTGGTATAAAAATTCGTCGATATCTTCCAGAAAAAGGATTTTACCAGTAGTGTCCAATTCGCAGCGCGTTCCCTGCATACTAGAAATAATAGAAAGGTTTCCGCCCACCAGTTCGCCGGTAGCTTTTCCATGCCTATCGCCTTCAGCAGCCGGAATCGTGTAGGAAGCTCCTTCTCCGGTCAGCACGCGTATCAGCGATTGCAGGTTTTCGCCGGGCTGTCCATCCTTATCGAAAAAATAGCGGGGCATGGCCCCGTGTATGGTGGCCAACCGGTTGCGGTTTAGGCACGAATGTAAAATGGTAATGTCACTGAAGCCCACAATCCATTTCGGATGTCTGAATAGCCCGTCGTAATTGAGTTTGCTGATGATGCGCACCGTGCCGTAACCTCCTCGGGAACAAATGATGGCTGACGTTTCGGGGTCGTCGAGGGCTGTTTGCAGGTCTTCCAAACGTTGCTGATCGGTGCCGGCAAACTGAAAATGACTGGCAAAAACATGTTGTCCCAGTTCCACCCGGTAACCCTGGTCGAGAAGCCAGTCCACCGCCGGAAGCACATACTTTTCCTTCACTTTCCCCGCCGGGGAAACAATGCGGATTTTGCCGCCGGGTTTTAATGCAGGTGGAACAATCATTTTTCAGCTTTTGCCTGTCAAGTTACAAAAAATCGATAATCTTCCATAAAAATCAGGCCGACAAAATCTGAAAAAGCTCCTCCACATCATCTGCCCAAAAATCGGGACCGGTTTTTTGCAACTCTTCCCTTTTGCCAAAACCATAAGAAACAGCAATGGTTGTGAGGCCGTTTTCCTTTCCGCCTTCCATATCGAAAACCGTGTCGCCCACCATTGCGATGTTTTTAGATGGCGCCAGTTGCCGCGATTCCAGTAATTGCGAAATAATGGTGGTTTTTGTCGCATGATCACCTTTATAATCGGCGCCTTTTAACTGCACTATATATTTATCGAAACCAAAATGTTCACTAATTTGTACTGCAAACTTTTCCAGTTTGGAGGTGGCAATAAAAAGCTGCTTGCCTGCAAAATACAGTTCCTCCAGCATTTCGGAAACTCCCGGGTAAGGATCGTTTTCAAACAAACCGTGAACGGAATAATACTCACGGAAATATTCAACCGCCAGTTGGGTGTTGCGCTCATTCAATCCAAACAGATTTTTAAAGCCAAGCTGCAGGGGCGGACCGATAAAACCTTCGGGTAATCCTCCGGAAAAACCGTCAATCTGCATTTTATCCAGAGCATATTTTACAGAAGCTGCAATACCTCTAGTGTTGTCAGTAAGCGTACCGTCGAGGTCAAATATAATGTTGGAAAAATTGTTCATGCCGGCAAAGATACAAAAGTGGAGGAAATCCGGGACGTGCTGTTACAAACCGCGCGTCCCAATCCCGAAGAACTAAAAAATGCGTTTGTAAAATCCGTTTTCTCTCAATTCCACTATCTTTGTGCCCTTAATAAAAAAGAATCATTCTTTTCAGCAAAAAAATATTCAACATGGGAGAATTTAAACGGACTTTGATTACCACTGCGCTGCCTTATGCCAACGGCCCAATCCACATTGGCCACCTGGCGGGAGTTTATGTGCCTGCCGACATTTACGCGCGTTACCTGCGTCTAAAAAACGAAGATGTCTTACTCATTGGCGGCTCTGACGAACATGGCGTTCCCATAACGCTGAAAGCGAAAAACGAAGGCATTACTCCGCAGGACGTAGTGGACAAGTTCCACGCAATCATAAAAAAATCGTTCAAAGATTTTGGGATTTCGTTTGATGTGTACTCGCGGACAAGCGCAAAAGTACATCATGAAACAGCAACGGAAATATTTAAAAAACTATACGATACCGGCAAGTTGGTTGAAAAAACCTCGGAGCAGTATTACGATGAGGAAAACCAGCAGTTCCTCGCCGACCGCTACATCATTGGTACCTGTCCGAAGTGCGGGTTTGAAAGGGCATACGGCGACCAGTGCGAAAGCTGCGGGACATCACTGAGCCCCACCGAACTGATTGACCCGACTTCGATGATCAGCGGAAACCAGCCGGTGCTGAAAGAAACCAAACACTGGTACCTTCCGTTAAACGAATACGAACCGTGGCTTAAAGAATGGATACTGGAAGGTCACAAGGAGTGGAAACCCAATGTTTACGGGCAGTGCAAATCGTGGATCGACAGTGGGCTGCAACCGCGCGCCGTTACCCGCGACCTGAAATGGGGCGTTCCGGTGCCGCTGGAAGAAGCAAAAGGAAAAGTGCTGTACGTTTGGTTCGATGCGCCCATCGGTTACATTTCGGCCACAAAAGAACTTTTTAATTCACGCTCCCCCTCAGGAAAAGACGAAGAGGGGCTTTGGGAAAAATACTGGAAAGACCCGGAAACGCGGCTGCTCCATTTTATTGGCAAAGACAATATTGTTTTTCATTGCATAATTTTTCCCACGGTATTGAAAGCTGAAGGAACATACAATTTGCCCGAAAATGTGCCGGCAAACGAATTTCTGAACCTGGAGAACGATAAAATTTCCACGTCGCGTAACTGGGCAGTTTGGCTGCACGAATATTTGGAAGAATTTCCGGGGAAGGAAGATGTGCTGAAATATGTACTAACCGCAAACGCACCCGAAACCAAAGACAACGATTTTACCTGGAAAGATTTTCAGGCGCGGAACAACAACGAACTGGTGGCCATCCTCGGCAACTTTGTAAATCGTGCCCTGGTACTCACCCAGAAGTATTTCGACGGCAAAGTTCCGGCACGCGGAGAACTTTCTAATTACGATTCTGAAACACTGGCTGCTATTTCAACCATTAAAAGCGATGTGGAAAAAAGCCTCAGCAGTTTTCGGTTTCGCGAGGCATTAAAAAACGCTATGGATTTAGCAAGGCTTGGCAACAAATACCTGGCCGACGAGGAGCCCTGGAAAATCTGGAAAACCGATTCCAAAAGGGTGGAAACCATTTTGAATGTGTGCCTGCAGATTACGGCCAACCTCACCGTATGCCTGGAACCGTTCCTACCGTTCAGCATGGAAAAACTGCGCGGATTTCTGAATTTCGGCAAACAGGAATGGAGCCAGTTTGGCAATACAAACCTTTTGGCAGCCGGCCACCAGATGAACACTCCGGAACTGCTTTTTGAAAAAATTGAAGACAGCGTGATTGAAGCCCAATTGCAGAAACTGCTGGATACCAAAAAAGCCAACGAACTGGCGGAAGCCAAAGCCAAACCGGCCAAAGAAAGCATCGAATTCGAAGATTTCGGGAAAATGGACATTCGTGTGGGAACCGTTCTGGAAGCTGAAAAAGTGGCCAAAACCAAAAAGCTGCTGAAGCTGAAAATCGATACCGGATTTGACAAACGCACCGTAGTTTCAGGCATAGCCGAATATTACGAACCCGAAGACCTGATTGGCAAACAGGTTTCCATTTTGGTGAACCTCGAACCCAAAAAACTGCGGGGAATTGAATCGCAGGGCATGATTTTGTGTGCCGAAAATGCTGATGGTTCGTTGTCGATTGTTTCGCCGGATCAGAAGATAAAGAATGGTTCGGAAGTAAAATAAATCCGGTGTGCTTCCATTTTTCGGATGCAAAATTATCCGATGTATTAATTGCAAAATTAATGTATCTTTGTTGTAGATACAAATCTTGGTAGTTATGCAAACGAAAGTACAAAAATGGGGTAACAGCCTTGCGCTAAGAATTCCTAAAGCATTTGCTTCTGATGCACAGTTGGAAAATAATTCTATAGTGAATATATCACTGACTGACGGTCTTATCGTAATTAAACCTCTCGAAAAATCAGTATGGACACTTGAAGAATTACTTTCAGAAATAAACGAAAGCAATATGCACAGGGAAGTTGACACAGGGGAAGTAAAAGGTAACGAAATTTGGTAAAACTATGGCATTCATTCCCGATACCGGTGACATTGTCTGGTTAACATTCACTCCACAAACAGGCCATGAACAGGCAGGAAGGCGACCGGCTTTGGTTCTATCTCCGGCTTCTTATAACCGAAAAGTTTGTTTAGCCATATTTTGCCCAATAACAAGTCAGATAAAAGGATATCCGTTTGAAGTAAGGATACCTGATAGATTAAAAATTAGCGGTGCGGTTTTATCCGACCAAATAAAAAGCCTTGACTGGGTAGCAAGAAAAGCAGAATTTATCTGCAAAATGCCCCAAAAGGAGATGGATGAAGTACTGCAAAAATTGATGAATATTTTACCTTTTTAATAAATTGCGTTTTATTCAATTATAAAACAGTACCTATGAAAACTCTGTTTATTCTCTTTATTGCAATTATGATGCTGACAGCATCAGCTCAAGCCCAGGAAAAATTTGGTAAAGGAAACGTTACCCAAATTGGCCTGGTGGTAAAAGACATTGAAAAAGCCTCTGAAAAGTGGGCTGCTATTTTGGGGTTCAGTGAAATACCTCAACTTATAACAGACGGGTTTGAAAAAGCCAATACCCATTTTAAGGGGAAACCAACCGATGCGCGGGCCAAACTGGCATTTTTCAGGCTCGAAAACATAACCATTGAATTAATTGAACCGGTTGGCAAAAAAAGCACTTGGTACGAACACCTGAAAAAACATGGTGAAGGATTTCATCACATCGCATTCAATGTGGAAGGAATGGAAGAAAAAATCGTTTACCTTGAAAATCGTGGTGGTAAATTGTTACAAAAAGGCGATTTCACCGGCGGAAGTTATTCTTATGTTGATATGTCTGAACTGGGAATCATTTTTGAATTGCTCACCAGCACCGGCAATTAAAAGGCATGCATTTACCAGATGACTTTGAGTCATCCGATGAACAGGTTTCAAAACGAAAGCCTTCCCAAAAAATTGAAAAGGCTTTCCAAATATTGTTGAAATTCAATTTATTCTGAAAACCGGGCCAGCAAATATTCGCGGTTGAGGCGGGCAATGTTGGTAATGGAGATGCTTTTGGGACATTCCACTTCGCAAGCGCCGGTATTGGTACAACCGCCAAAACCCAGTTCATCCATTTTGGCCACCATGCTGCGTGCACGTTTTTTGGCTTCCACCCTACCCTGCGGAAGTTTGGCCAGGTGAGAAACTTTAGCTGCTACAAACAGCATAGCCGAAGAATTTTTACAGGCTGCCACACAGGCGCCGCAACCGATACAAGAAGCAGCATCCATTGATTCTTCCGCATCTTCGTAAGCAATGGGAATGGCATTGGCATCTGGAACTCCACCTGTATTCACCGAAATGAACCCGCCGGCATACAGAATTTTTTCAAAAGCAGTTCTGTCAACCACCAGGTCTTTAATAACCGGGAAAGATTTCGCCCTCCAAGGTTCGATGGTAATGGTTTCGCCATCTTTAAACTTACGCATGTGCAATTGACAAGTGGTAACTTCTGTGTCGGGCCCATGGGCACGTCCGTTAATAAAAAGACTGCAGGTCCCGCAAATTCCCTCGCGGCAATCGTGGTCGAAAGCAATTGGGTCCTGCCCTTCAATAATCAGTTTTTCATTCAGGATATCAAGCATTTCGAGAAAAGACGATCCGGTTGAAATATTTTCGATAGTGTAGGTTTCAAACCGTCCTTTGTCGGCTGCTTTGTTCTGCCGCCAGACTTTTATATTGAGTTTTTTAAGAATTTTATCTGCCATAATTGATAAGATTAGATATGAGTACAGAGTATTAAGTACAAAGTATTAAGAATTAGATTGAATAGATTGTTTGAAACCAAAAATCATTCTCTGAATTTGCTTTAACTTTGCGTCAAAGTATTCAAATTCCTTTTGTGAAAGGAATTCTAAATCGAAACAAAGAATAACTAATGTTTCCAATTCAAAAGAACTGCCATTGGCAATATCCAGAAATCGATTTAAATCATTTCCAGTATTTCTTCCACAACCTTCAGCTATGTTCGTTGGAATAGAAATGGCACTTCGTCTCATTTGAGACGTAATTCCAAAAAGTTCTTCTTTTGGAAATTTCTGAGTCGCCTGATAAACTTCTTTAACAAGTTCTCTTCCTTTTTGCCAGACTTTCAATTCTTTAAACCTATGCATTTTAATTCCTTTAAATTATAAATCTCAAATCTGAATACTCAATACTTTGTACTAATTACACACTACTTATTATTTATACGAGCGCTGTGTCAGTTTCACATTTTCAAACACCAAATCTTCTTTATGAAGCACCGGCTCCTGGCCTTCACCCTTATATTCCCAGCAGGAAACGTAGGTGAATTTTTCATCGTTTCGTTTTGCTTCACCGTCGTCGGTTACCGATTCTTCGCGGAAGTGCCCGCCGCACGATTCATTCCGGTCGAGTGCATCCATGGCTATCAATTCACCAATATCAAAGAAATCTGCCACCCGGCCTGCTTTTTCCAGTTCAGGATTCAGATTGTCCAGTTCGCCCGGAATTTTCACATCCTTCCAGAATTCTTCACGGATCTCACGAATCATCTGAATGGCTTTTTTCAATCCTTCTTCATTGCGCGACATCCCCACATAGTCCCACATTACATGGCCCAGTTTTTTGTGGAAATAATCAACCGGCTTGGTGCCTTTTATATTAAAAAGTTTTTCTATTCTCTCAGTAACTGCCTTTTCTACTTGCTCAAATTCCGGTGTATTGGTGTCAATTTTCGGCGTAAGAATTTCATCGGCAAGATAATCGCCAATGGTGTATGGTATAACAAAATAACCGTCGGCCAGTCCCTGCATTAAAGCTGAAGCGCCCAAACGGTTAGCACCATGGTCGGAGAAATTGGCTTCTCCTAAGGAGTATAAACCCGGAACAGTAGTCATCAGATTGTAATCCACCCATGTGCCTCCCATGGTATAATGAATAGCCGGATATATCATCATCGGCTCTTTATAAGGGTCAACGTCAGTGATTTTTTCATACATCTGGAAAAGGTTTCCATAACGGGCTTTAATCACATTTTTTCCGAGCCTTTCAATGGAGTACTTAAAATCAAGATAAACCGCTTTTCCTTCGGGATTTACACCAAAACCTGCATCGCACCTTTCTTTTGCGGCACGTGAAGCTACATCCCGCGGCACCAGGTTTCCGTACGAAGGATAACGGCGTTCCAGGTAAAAATCACGATCTTCTTCAGGAATATCGTTCGGCCCTATTTCCCCTTTCCTGATTTTTTCAGCGTCTTCTTTTTTCTTCGGAACCCACACACGACCGTCGTTACGCAGCGATTCCGACATCAGGGTCAGTTTCGACTGCTGTTCCCCATGTACCGGGATGCAGGTAGGGTGAATTTGCACAAAGCAGGGATTTGAAAAAAATGCCCCTTTTTTGTAGCACTGCCATGCTGCCGAACCATTGCTTCCCATGGCATTGGTAGAAAGAAAAAATACGTTTGAGTAACCTCCGGTAGCCACAACTACTGCATGGGCGCCAAATCGTTTAATTTTTCCGGTAACCAGGTCGCGGGCAACAATTCCGCGGGCTTTTCCGTCAATAATAACAACATCCAACATTTCGTGCCTGCTGTACATTTCCACATTTCCCATGGAAATCTGACGGTTCATGGCCTGATAGGCCCCTATCAGCAATTGCTGACCGGTTTGTCCTCGTGCATAAAACGTGCGGCTAACCAATGCTCCGCCAAATGTACGGTTGGCAAGCAGACCGCCATATTCGCGTCCAAATGGAACGCCCTGAGCCACACACTGGTCAATAATATTGGGAGAAACCTCTGCCAGACGATATACATTGGCTTCGCGCGAACGATAGTCGCCCCCTTTTATGGTATCGTAAAACAACCGGAAAACCGAGTCGTTGTCGTTTTGATAATTTTTTGCGGCATTTATTCCACCCTGCGCAGCAATAGAGTGCGCGCGGCGCGGACTGTCCTGATAACAAAAAGCTTTCACTTTATAGCCCAGTTCGGCAAGCGATGCAGCGGCTGATGCACCGCCAAGTCCGGTTCCCACCACAATCACCTCCAGTTTGCGCTTGTTGGCAGGACTAACCACTTTAATATTTTCCTTGTGCCTGCTCCACTTCCCGGCCAAAGGCCCTTCAGGTATTTTTGATTCTAATATACTCATAACCAAATGCTTTTTCGGAATTAAAACTTAATGAGGAAGTACAATGGGATTATTGAAAACCCAACTGCAATAATAACTGCATAAATTTTACCAACAACCTGTAATCTACTCATCCAATTCTTATTACTCAATCCCAGTGTATGAAAGGCCGACCAAAATCCATGTGAAAGGTGCAATCCCAATAATATTCCTCCCAATACATAAATTATATCATAAATAATACTTGATTTGAACAAGCCGGCAACCAGGCTGTAGGTGTCTTCCATGTGTTCGCCGTTTATGGTTACTTCCGGCAAGTTTCCGGTAAAACGAATTACCCAGTAAAAATTAATAATATGTATTATTAAAAAAACCAGCACCAATGCTCCTAAAACAAGCATATTTCTCGAAGCCCATGTACTTGAAACCCCTGAATTTTTCTTGTCGTATTTTACAGGCCTTGCTTTCCAGTTTTGGTATTCCAGATAAAATGACCAAATAATATGAACCAAAAAACCAATACCTAATAAAGGCTCTACAATCCGGATAATCGGATTGGTAACCATAAAGTGTGCAGCTTTATTAAAAAGTTCTCCGCTATCATCAAAAATCAGCATTAAATTTACCGAAAGATGTACAGCTAAAAACATCACCAAAAAGAGCCCTGAGATGCTCATTATAAACTTTCTGCCAATTGACGCAGCTAAAAACTTGCTCATAAATTATTTATTTAATCATGTTGACATTAATATTTGGAGACAAAAGTAGCCCAACCTACCATTTTTCCCAAAAAGTTTTTACTAAAATAGCTAATTTAAATTGTTTCTAAGATTTTTAGTTAACACTTGTTGAACCAAATTGAGAAGTCAAAATCACCAATTCAAATAAATGTTCGCTATTGAACAAGTTCTCTAAATGACTGATTCCACTGTTTTAGGGTAAATTTGTCCGATAACGAAACCAATTCAGTGAGGTGAAAATTATTTTCAACAAGGCTTAATTCTATTTTTTCAAAAACACATTGAACTGCCAGGGTTGTGCCATCTTTTAAGTTTGCAAATCCCTTGATTCGGTAGGCCTGGGGTGCCCATTCATTAAGGAAATGAATCAGTGCATCTTTTGAAATTTTTTTTCCGCTTTTTATGACCATGGAGTTGACCTCAGGACGGGCGAGCGGATTCCTCAATTCGGGGTAAAATTTGGAAATCGCAGCATCGCCGGGATTAAAATCTGTGTCGCAAAAAGTGGTTGTACTGATTTCAGCAAACGGATTCATTTTCCTGATTTCATCAGTTATTTCATTCACATTTTCAACAAGGTCAGTTTTGTTTATCAGCACCTTATCTGCCATGCGAATCTGATGACTCAGCCGCTGCCTCATTAAACCGGCTTTTTTAAAGTTAAGGGCATCCACAATACACCAGTTGGTTGCCAGGTAAATTTTTTCGGAAAGCGAACCGGTTGAAACCACTTCGGCTACCGAGGTTGTATCCGAAAGTCCTGAAGCTTCAATGATCAAAACATCGGGATGATGTTCGTCAATAAATTTTTCAAGCGACCGGGTGAAATTGCCAAGCAGGCACACGCAAAAAACCGAGCCTTTGTTTATTTCAATTAACTGAAAATCTTTGCCTGAATTTTTAAGTTCAACTCCATCGATATTGGAAGGAGCAAACTCATTCTGAATGATTCCCAGTTTAAATTTTTCTGAATAATCTTCAATAATCCGTTTCAGGAAAGTGGTTTTCCCACTTCCCAAAAAACCGGAGATGATATGGAATGGAATTTTGTTCAATTTTACTTTTTAAAATTTCCAAAATGATTATTAATTCATAGCTAATTGCAATAATATTTTCTCTGCTTTTGAATCAGAAGGTCTTGATGACTCATAGTCCACTATTTTTCCTTCCTTGTCAATAATTAAATAAGTAGGAGTACCTTTTACAGCATACTCTCTGACAATCTCAGAGTTTCTTCCGTAAGGCGCATAAATTTGAATCCCTCCCAATTCTTTTTCTTTTACAAATTTTTCCCAATCGCTTTTAGTATTATCAATTGAAATACTCAAAAAAATTACAGGTTTGCCTTCCAGTTTTTCTTCAAGCTCTTTTTTAAAGGGTAACTCAGAAACACATGGGCCACACCGGGTATTCCAAAAATCCATATAAACTACATTTCCTTTTAATGCACTTAGAGAAATACTTTTACCATTAATGTCTGTTAAACTAAAATCAGGCGGACCATTACCTGGTTTAAGTTTTTCAAGAACATAGAGTGTTTTTTCAAAATCAGAAAGATATTGAGTGTTTTTTACCAGTTCTTTATATCGTTCTTTTACAATAACTTTTATGCTGTCACTGTAAAAAGAATAAGGCATAAGTATCTTATTTCCCAAAGCATCTTTTATTGGTTCCGGAGCATTTAATGAAATAATTTCATCAATATTTCTGTTCATATGTTTTTTTGTAAACCTCTTTAACTGCTCCTTTTGAAGATTATTTTTAATATCTGTTTCAAAATACGAAATCAGAAAAAACCTGTACACAGAAATTTCTTTCGAATACTTTTCATTATTTTTTGGCAGATTATTAACGATTTGTTTAAACGCGTATATCCATTCTGATGTATCATTTTCTTCAGCATTGTAGCGAATATATCTAAAAAAGCAATTGGTTTTTGCTGCCAGAATCATAAATCTCATTTTTTCAATGATGACCGTCTCTTTTAGATTTTCAGTCTGAAAATCATCAATTTTTGCTTCAATTTTTTTAAAAATATTTTCAGTAATATTTTGAAAATCATCAGGTTTTAAATGATAACACGAGTCATGAACCGCACCGTTGATAAGTTTAGTTAAATTCACTAAAAAAGCAGATGTTTCACTTCCTTTTCCTCCAAAAGCTACTTTTGTAAAATCATGGTTTTTAATATCCTCTGTATCAAAATCAATTGTAATTTTACTTCCTGGTTTTAAGTTAATAGGAATATAAAAATTTCCATGTTTGAATGACCCCAAATGTTCATCTGAAACTAAAATCGATTTTGAAAAAGTTCCATCTTGATTTACCCGAATGGTATCAGTTGTCATTGAATACTGGTCGTAAATTAGAACAACCTCATCAACCGGACTAACAATTTTGCCATTTATCAGAATAATATCCTGCTTTTTACATGAACAAACTATCAGCAGTAAAAAGATTAAGAAATTCCCTAATTTCATATCACAATTTGCTTAATTCATTTTTCAAATATCACCCTAATTTTCCTTATATGCTCCGGGGTAGTCCCGCAGCAACCACCAATTGCGTTGGCGCCGGCTGCTATAATTTTCGGAACAAGCGCCGCCATTTCATCCGGTTGTTCAGGAAAAACGGTTTCGCCGTCCTGGTAAACCGGCATACCGGCGTTGGCGTGCACCAGAATCGGAATATCGGGATTTGCTTTGCGGATTTCTTCCACAATGCCTACCATTCCGGCTATTCCGTTACCGCAATTGGCGCCAATCAGTTCAGCTCCGGCATCAATTAAAATTTGTACCATTTCAGTGGGTGAAACACCCATCATGGAACGGAATTCGCCGGTAATTGTTTTTTCGAAGGTCATGGTGCAAAACACTTCGCAACCGGTATTTTCTTTGGCGGCCCGGATGGCAATACGCGCCTCGTCGAGGTCGCTCATGGTTTCAATCATAATGGCATCGGCGCCACCGGCTTCCAGTCCTTTCGCCTGTTCTTTAAAAGCTTCATACATTTCATCTTCGGTCACATCGCCCATCATCAGAATTTTACCGGTTGGCCCCACCGAGCCCAGCACAAATTTATCACCCGCAGCTTTTCGGCTGATTTCGGCAGCGGCTTTATTCAGTTCGAAAACCTTATCAGCCAGTCCGAATTTTTCCAGTTTGAACCGGGTGCCGCCAAAGCTGTTGGTTTCAATCATGTCGGCTCCGGCTTTGATGTAACTCCGGGCAATGTCCAGCACTTCCTCCGGATGGGTAATATTCCACTCTTCGGGGCATTCTCCCGGTTTTAATCCTTTTTGCTGCAAAAAAGTTCCCCAGGCGCCGTCGGAAACCAGCACTTTGCCTTGTTTTATTTTATTGAGAATTTTGCCCATATATTATTCATTATGAAGAAGTCGATTTATCATTTCAATAAAGTCATTCATATGACTTAGAAGGGGTTCAATATTCCCTTTTTCTATCACAACAAATGCATCGTAATCTGCAGATTTCCGATAATCGTAAAATTTTCTAACAATGGTTCCATATTTGGAATCAACTTTTTTAGTTGCAACAAAATTTTTATTAAACCATCCTATCAACTGAAGATGTTTTGACGTTTCAAATTCATATTTTAAAGCCAAAGCCAAAAGGCAATAAAAGACTGCGTAATAAATGCGGTTAACTGAAGCAGGATATTTTTGCAACCTGAATAATTCAGTAGCGGTATCGGCTGTTTCCCGCGCTTGATTCAATCTATATTCTATTAGATCAGTTTTATCGCCTTTTGATAAAGTCATGCGTGAATTCCTTTTTTTATTGCGGTTTGAAAAATGGGTTGTTTCCCTCTCAAGCTATTTAATTCCTCTTCTCCCAGAATATGAATATCAATAAAAATTTCATGTTTCAAATCTAATTCATAGCAATATTCAGATATCTTGCTTTTAAGTTCCCAGTCCGGTTTTTCTTTTAAAATAACCAGAAAATCATAGTCGGAGTATTCATGTGCACCGCCATAAGCCTGTGAACCAAATAAAATAACCTCTTTCAGGTTGTCGCCAAGCTTTGAGGCGAGCAGGGATTTTAATTCGTTTAATATTTGATATTTGTCAGCCATATTATTATAAATCGACAAGGCTAAGTTACTAAAAAATCACAACTCTTTCAGCCACTCTTTAATCACATCTGTGGAGGGAATTGTGCCTTCTGATTTTAGTCTATAATTTACTGTAACCACTGCAGGCGATTGCGTTGCGCCATAAACTGCCAGTTTTTCCCTACCGGTTAAAATTTTCACCTCTGCTTCCTTGCCCAACTCGGTAAGCGACCGGTCCACCCGGTCTTTCAGCTCGTTACACTGGCCTGCCTCTTCACCAATAAGAATGAGTTCACTCCGCTTCGATTTAATTTTCAGTTTCAGCTTTTCGTTGATGCGTTTTTGAACTGCCGCTATCAGTTCCCGCTCGGGCGGAATTTTGGAAACGAAAGCTATTTTCCCGTCGATGCAAATGGTGGGAATATTTTTTACCATCAGCGATGACATAAAACTCACGGCCTCCATTTTTTTGATGGCATGTTCGCGCCAATCCACCACTCCATCGAAATGAGGCGCAACCCGTTTAACAGCCTCAACCATGTACTGACAGGGTGCGCACGATTCGGAATCGAGGGTGATAATATCCACAATCACCTTATCCGCTTGTCCGTAATCTTTCATATTAAAAACCTCCAGCGAACTTTCCTTTTTTTCGAGTGTCCGAACCACATCCTGTAG
>JAHYIT010000195.1 GCA_019429205.1 Mariniphaga sp.
CCATTTCAGGAGAAATCGACTCCACATCAGGCCAAATCGCATTGGGCCCCGGCGAGCGGCTTTCAGTATTGAGCCAGTACCATTTTGCCTTTGATGAAGATTTGGTTATTCATGCCGTGATGAAAGGCCACTCAAAACTTTGGGAAATAATGCAGGAAAAGGAAGCTTTGTATTCCAAACCCGACTTTTCGGATGACAGAATTAAGGAATTGAGGGAGAAAATGTACAGGTAAAACAGTTTTTCCTGTCAATTCTGCCACATAAAATTGTAAAGTAACCTCTTGAACCTGCGAGTCTGCATATTTGCTACAGAATGTTAATAATTCTTTTTGTCCAATCGGCCAGAAATACCGGAATATTTAACAACCCGTTTTCATGATGAAGATTGTTTAAAGAGAATCTTATTCTGATTTCAGGCCCAAATTTTTTATTATAAACGGCCAAACTTTTTCCACTTACACGTTTTTCAGATTTAACTTCTGCCGGAATAATTTGCGTAGCTGTTTGAATCAAAAAGTCAATTTCGGCTTTGTTTCCGGAAGTCCAGTAAAAAGATTTTTCATCAAACTGTGGCTCAATCGACTGCAATACAGCATTTTCTGCCAGTGCTCCTTTAAACTCGGTAAAACCTAAATGACCAGACAGCATAATTTCCGGCGATAATTTTGCCAATCTTCTTAAAATTCCGCAATCAAATGCATACAGTTTAAAAGCCGAAACATCGCGGTAAGCGCTGAGCGGAATACCTGGTTTCGATACATTGTAAACACGGTAAACAAGCCCTGCTTCCTCCAGCCAAAGCAATGCATCTTCATACTCGCGCGCCCTGGCCCCGGTTTTTACTACTTTGTAAATAAATTTTCTGTTTTCTTTTGCAAGCTGGGAAGGCAATGAGTTCCAGATGCTGTTTATTCTTGCAATTTGAACGGCATCGGCATACTTCGAAAAATCCAGGGTATAGAGATTCAGAATGTTTTGCAAAACATCTTCAAGCCTGGTCATTCCCCTGTTGTCGAGCAGGGAAACAACCGCTTCGGGCATTCCCCCGCTTAACTGGTATCTTCTGTATTCTTCATGCAGCCTGTTAAACACTATCGCAGGCAATGGGTCAATTTGAGAGATTTCTTCTATAAAACCAAAAATCTTTTCATCGGTATGATGCAAAAATTCTTTAAATGATACGGGCCTCATATTTAAAATTTCTACCTTGCCTACCGGAACCGACATTTTTTTCTTTTTAATTGAAACGCCAAGAAGTGAACCTGCAGCAATAATATGGTATTCAGGGGCATCTTCGCAAAAATATTTCAAACTGTTTAAAGCTCCGTTACATTCCTGTATTTCATCAAATATAATAAGTGTTTTGCCGGGAATAACCGGAACGTTGGAAAAAAGGGCTAAATCGTTCAAAATTCGTTTTACATCTTTCGTCTTTTCAAAAATCTCGGCAAGCTCTGTTGTTCGGTCAAAATTAAATTCGGCTGTAAAATCAAAACATTCTTTCCCTAATTCGCGCATAACCCAGGTTTTTCCTGTCTGCCTGGCTCCTTTAAGAATAAGAGGTTTTCTGTTTTTGCTAACATGCCATTGTTTTAATCTTTGAATAATATCTCTTTGGATTTTCATTAAAATCACATTTTACGTGTTTATTTTGTGTAAAATTACACAAAATAAGTACAAAATAATGTAATTTGAAAACAAAATTTAATTCCTGCCTCAAATTAAATTCAGTTAGTTTTTTTCAACACACCCAGTCGAGTAGAATTTTATTAACCGCCGTATGTCGTTATAAACCGAAGGGGATTGGAAGAATGAATAAGTTTAAATAAGAGCTTGAAATGATTAAGTTGCACAAAATGAATCGAAAACCATCCGGAACAAAACCTTCACCCACCTGAAAGCACTGATAGACGGAGCCGGTCAAATGTTATACAAAAATCCGAATTTACAGGATAATATAATAGCTGTTTTGTACTATTTTGATTAATTTTGGCTATTATTTTATCTGTAATTATGTACTCATTGGAACCAACACCATACGAAGTGGGACTGAAGATAGCCCAAAGGCACCGTACCATACGTAAAAAGCTGAAAATCTCACAGAAAGAAATGGCAGAACGATCCGGTGTATCACTCGGAAGTTTGAAAAGGTTTGAGAGCAGTGGCAAAATTTCACTGGAATCACTTCTTAAGCTTATACATATTTTGGGACGGTTAAGTGATTTTGACAATGTCCTGAAAGAAAAAGAAAATACCGATGATATTGAAAAACTATTTACAAAATAACTAATTCTCAATGATTGGGATTGAAAAAATAACGGTTTCGTTATCTCTTGAAGGACAAGACTTTGATGTTGGGGAGTTAGTACTCTCAAACCGAAAAATTTATTTTAAATACAACCCCGGATTTTTAGACAAAGGGCTTAACATATCCCCCATAAGGTTCCCATACACAAATAATATTGTCAGTGCCGAATATGAACCATTTGAAGGTTTGTTTGGCGTATTTAACGACTCCCTTCCCGATGGCTGGGGAAGACTGCTTTTAGACCGTGCCCTCACCTCAAAAGGGATAATTATTGCAGATATAACTCCGCTTGACAGGCTTGCTTATGTTGGCTCGGGCGGAATGGGGGCATTGGTTTATAAACCTGAAATTGAACCGGGCAAGGCTCCTTTGTCTGGTCCGGAACTGGATACCATTGCCCGGGAAATAAACCAGGTGCTTGAAGGAACAAGTCCTGAAATTATTGAAAAACTATTTATTCTTGGAGGCTCTTCCGGCGGGGCAAGACCAAAAATTATTGTTGGATACAACAGCCAAACCGGCAAACTAATACACGGGCTGGGAAATCTTCCTGATGATTATGAGCACTGGATAATAAAATTCCCGTCATCAGCGGATAACCGGGAAATTGCAAACATTGAATTTGCATATCATAAAATGGCTGTACGGGCCGGCATAGAAATGAACGAATGCAAACTATTTGAAGGGAAATCGGGTCGGGTATATTTTGGCACTAAACGATTTGACCGTATTGGCAATAGCCGATTGCACATGCATACTGCCTCGGGAATTATGCATGATAATTTCAGAATGAGCGCGATGGATTACGGCCATTTAATGGATTGTGCATTCCGGCTGGAAAAACATGTACGGGCGTATGAAAAAATCTTCAGGCTTGCAGCATTTAATGTTTATGCCCATAACCGGGACGACCACAGCAAAAATTTTTCATTCCTGATGAATGCAAAAGGAGAATGGCGGTTTGCACCGGCCTACGATCTAACCTTTTCATATTCCGGGTATGGTTTTCACAGTACCATGGTGGCCGGGGAAAGTAAAAATCCGGGCAAAAAAGAGCTGTTGAAACTCGCGACCCATTTTGGGATTAAAAATGCAATAACAATCATTGAACAGGTACAGGAAGCAATAAGCAACTGGGACGAAATTGCAGAAGAATCCGGTGTTTCAAAAGAGTACAGCCAATCCATTAAAAAGATTTTGGATTAACTAAGAGACTGAAAAGCAGATTTCTATTCCATAAACAACGTATCCATAGTCAGACTGTTTTGTACCAGGGAAGAATAGCTGTTGGCTTTCAGTCCATAAGTTGTAATCATGGTCAGTAAAACCGCTTTTCTTGTACTTGTCTCCTTTATAAACACCGATATTTTATTTCGCAGTTCTTCCGCATATTTTTTATCGATGGCAAAGGTATTTATGGAAAACTTCATTTCGCATAAATTAATAATCTGATCACGACGGTCGATAACCAAATCAACCTGTGCCCCATTTTCCTTTGACATACTTCGCCATGAAGAAACAGCCGTTTGCACACCTGATATTCCCAGTGCCTGTTTAATTTGAGGAAGATGGTACAAACATACTTGTTCGAAGGCATAACCACTCCATGCCCTGTAAACGGGACTATCCAAAAAGGTTAGCCAGTTGGGCATATCCATCGGATTAGTATTTTTAATAAACCTGAGGTAAAAGAGCGAATAAAAATCGACCAACTGATAAAGACTGTTGCGAAGTTTTTTCCCAAAAGGTGAATATTTCCGTATAAATCCGCTTTCTTCCAATTCGTTTATTACCCTGGTAGTGCTGCCTGCATTGGGAAGGTCTGTCAAATCAATTATCTCATCGCGGGTTAATCCTTTCGCTTTTTTCGCCAGTGCATTAATTATTGCCTCGTGACTATGATAATTATTGAATAGCGACCTGAACAGATTTGGGAATTCATCGTGGAGAAGCCCGTTTTCTGTAAAACATACATCATTGATATTCTGAAAAGCGCTTTTACCGGATGTAACTTCATTCCAATAGAACGGGATACCTCCAAAAACCATATAAAGCTGAAGAATTTGATACTTGTCGAGTACTGAATTTTTTGGTTGTAATAACAGTTCACATTCCCGCAAAGTAAAAGGAACGATTTTCATTTTTTTTGTTATCCGGTTATGAAGGCCTCCCTTATTGTTGATCAATTTATTTATCATCCAGGAAGCGGCGGAGCCACATACTACCAAAATGATGTCGTCCCGTGCGGAAGCCCAGCTATTCCAAAAATGTTCCAGTGCCGGGACAAAACCTGAACCATGCGTGTCAAACCAGGGCAATTCATCGAAAAACAATACTTTTCGAGGTGCTTTCAGGCTTTCAATGTAACCGGTCAATTGTTGAAATGCAGCGAACCAATTGTCAACAGGAGTGTTGGAAACGGTGGGATAAACATTTTGCAATGCGATATGGAAATTGGTTAATTGCTGCGATAATTTAACATTGGCCAACGCTGTGACCTGAAATGTAAACTGATTTTTAAATGCCGACCTTATCAAAAATGTTTTGCCAACCCTCCTGCGTCCGTAAACAGCAATAAATTCAGATTTTTTAGAAGTTAATAACGACTTTAAATTTTCCAGCTCTTTTTCACGTCCAACAAATTTTTCCATATTGAATACTAATCGAATTTGGCTTTAAATGTATAAATAAATACACTTACAGCCAAATTTAAATTTGATTTTGGCTTGAAATATAAATGGAAATATACTTAAAGCCAATAACGATTTTCTTGTAACTGTTTCCTGTTTAAACGCCGGTACTTTATTTCGCATGTGTTAATTGAACAGATTGCCACAGTTTCACAGAATCAATCCATTGAATCATTCCTAATCGGCTCCTGACAGGCTGTTCAAAACCGATTCCTGCCAGTTGCGCATTTCAGCCAGCATTTCCTCCACCATTTCAGGATGCTCATCGGCCAGGTTTCTTTTTTCCCCCGGATCGTTTTGAATATCATATAATTCAAAACCTTTCTGATTTGGCGTCTTTCCCGCAACGACCAGTTTGAACTGATCTTTCATCATGGCACGTTCGCCTGAATAATCATTTTCTGAAATCTGCTTGTATTTATAATTCCGAAAATTGCGGGTGAATTTCCCAGCCATTATTTTTGCCAGTGGCGTGGTTCCTTCCTGCAATTCCAGATCAATGTAGGGTTCCGGATTTTCGCCGAATACTTTCCCCGGTTCAAACTGCCAGAAATAAAGCGGTTCGGTTCGTTGTTTTGCCGGTTCATGAAAAAACGGAACAAGGCTGATTCCATCAATGGGTCTGTCCGGCAATGGTTGGCCTGTCAGTTCTGCCAGGGTCGGCAAAAAATCACTGGTGACCGATACAGCAGAAGTTGATGCCGGCTCTTTTACGACAGCTGGCCATTCCAGCACACCGGGAACAAGAATACCACCTTCATACAGACTCCCTTTTTGTTCACGACGGGTTAAACCTGTGCGCGCTGCACTTGGTGGCGTGCCATTATCACCGCAATACATAACCAGTGTATTTTCATTGAGCTTGTTTTCGCTAAGAAAATTTCTCAATGTGCCAATCGCTCTGTCCATGGCGGTGATCTCCGCATAGCGTTCCTGTAAAACATCCCTGAGTGGGCGGGTAACCTGCTGGCCGGTTTCATTGGAGGTCAGACGAACTTTTCTGGTTTCCAAACTGTCGGGAAGGTTTTCATAAATGGCCAGGTCTTCAGGCAATCCGCTGTAAGGTTCATGCGGCGAGCCAAACCAAACGACAGCCATAAATGGCTTGTTCGTATTTTTCGACTTCTGGATAAACTTTATTGTTTCGTCAATGACGACTTCTGAACCTTCTCCTTCGAATTTTTGCGGAGCTTCTCCATTTCGCGACAGCACCGGGTCCATTTCAAAAAAGTTATCGTGCGAAAGCCACTCATCAAAACCCATAGCCCCCGGGCTGGTGGGTGAGTCTGTTTTAACCCACATTGCAGGGGTAGCATCAAAAAACCCATAAAAATCTGTTGATAACCCTGATTTTATCAACAATTGCCAAATGCGTAAAAACAGACATAGCTGATATTCAGCAATATAAGTTTTGTTG
>JAHYIT010000196.1 GCA_019429205.1 Mariniphaga sp.
GGGCGACAACATTATGCTGCCCGCCGAAGGCTCGCAGCTTTTTAAGGTGAACGGCAAATACTACCTGTTCAACATTACCTGGCCACGAGGCGGTATGCGCACGGTAATCATTCACCGCGCCGATAAAATTACCGGTCCGTGGGAGAGCCGGCTGGCTCTGCAGGACCGGGGCATTGCCCAGGGCGGATTAATCGATACGCCCGACGGCGACTGGTTTGCCTACCTGTTCCGCGATTATGGTTCGGTTGGACGCATTTCCTATCTGGTTCCGGTAACGTGGGAAGATGGCTGGCCGGTGCTGGGAACCGACGGTAAAGTGCCCGATGAACTGAACCTCCCGGCAGCCAAGGGATTGATTCCGGGAATTGTGGCATCCGACGATTTTAAACGCAAAAAAGGTGAACCGGATTTGCCGCTGGTTTGGCAGTGGAACCACAATCCGGACAATGACTTCTGGTCGGTTAACCGCAGGAAAGGTTTTCTGCGCCTGAAAACCGGACGTGTTGACGAACACTTCCTTCAGGCTAAAAATACGCTTACCCAAAGAACCATTGGCCCGGAGTGTGCAGGTTCAACCTTAATTGATGTTTCGAACATGAAAGTGGGCGATTTTGCCGGGCTGGCATTGCTACAGAGAAAATATGGTCTGGTTGGCGTAAAATTTGAAAACGGGGCCAAAAAAATCGTGATGGTCAGCGCTCAAAACGATGTACCTGTTGAGATTGATAGTTTGCCTTTTGAGCAGAAAAAGGTTTATCTGAAAGCGGAAGGTGATTTCAGAAACCGAAAAGATGTGGCTGGTTTTTATTACAGCCTAAACGGAAAAGAATGGAAGCAAATCGGCTCGCAACTGAAAATGGAATACACACTTCCGCATTTTATGGGCTACCGTTTTGGGTTGTTCAATTTTGCAACCCAAACAGCCGGCGGGTTTGTGGATTTCGATTATTTCAAGATAAGCGATAGCATATCGGGGATCGATTGAAGTTTTTTTGATAAAACGCGCACCAAAAACCCAGTTGGACAATTCCTGCCTGGGTTTTTTACTTCGGTAAATGGCTCAGTTTAGGAATTCAGCCACTTTCTTAAATACTTTGTTAAATGCGAATTTAAGTTCACCGTGGTCGATCCTGCCATTTTCCGGGAATGGCGCTTCATGCGAATATTCAAATGGAAAATCCATCACCTCAAAACATTCTCCTGCCCGCTGCTTTCCCATACAGGCCTCTACTCCACTAAAAGGCATAACCTTGTCTTTCAGAAGAGAGACTCCTGCAATCCTGTGTTTTTGACTGTTAAAAAAAGATTCCCGCTCATTTCGGTTAATATCAGGCTGAATCATTGATTTAAAAGACTGAAGCAAGATATCATTCGTATTATCTTTAGATATCTGTCGGTTTTGTCTCTTTCCGATCCAATTTTCACAATAAAACTGCAACAACAGGTTATATGCCTGTTTATCCATGATATATTTCGATTCTCCATACATATTACTAAAAATTGCACCACCACAAAAAATAAAAAGGCGCGATGCAGAAAACAGTTTTCCCGGATTAGCCATCAAAAGTATTTCGGCCAGAAAAGAACCAATCGAATAGCCAAAAATATCCATAGTTGTACCTTTCCTGAAAAGCGGGTGGTTGCCAATTGTGATTTGTGAGGCTAATCGAAAAATGTCCTCAACTGTTTGTATTCCTGAATTATAGAAACGGAGTGGCTCTTCTGTCAATCGCTCACTTATGGCCGCGTTGGCAAAACTTAATGAGCTGAAATCCCCTTCTGTCCTTTTTCGTTTTTCAATTAACCTGGTCATCTTTCTCGGATCGCTCCATTCAGAAGGCCTTCTGTTAATATGAAATGCAATAGGAAAAAGAATCACCGGTTTGTGTGTGTGGGAAGCCAGATATTCGGCCCAGGAAATATATTTCTCCCAGTTCATTTCATTCAATCCGTGAAGCAACAAAATGCAGGCATTGTTCATGGGGTTGTTGGGCACAATTACAGAATAAGGAAAATACCGGTTTTCTGATATAGTAGAATCATAAGACAGAAATTCATTTTCCCGGACTACATCAGTGTTTGAAAATTCAGAGTGAAACGAAAAATTCAATGTTTTCAATACGGGCTTCCTTGTGAAATTTTTCATCAGCAACCGCTTTGGGAATTTATTTTGAACCAGAGGATGTTGTTTTGTTTGCATAGTTTTCTTTTTGAGCGAACAAAAACAGATTGTTCTGTTACAAATAAAAGCCGGCAAAATTCCATGTGCAAAATAATGGGTCTTATGCCTCTGAAAGGGGAGAAAATCTATTCTGCAGGGACAAAATGTATTTATTTGGGGTGAAATCCGATGAAAGAATAATTAAAATGATTGCAAAAAGTTGACGAATCGGCTAACTTTACAGAACCAAAAAACAATTTTTGCGAATTGCAGGCCAACAACTATTTTTCAAGAAAAAATGAATCAAAAAATTTCGGAATACCTGTATGAAAAGGGGAATATCACAAGGTTGATTATTTACACTGCATTGTTTGCCCTTGTTTTTATCAATATTTATCAGCCCTTCGATTCGCGCAACTGGTTTCCCATATCAGAAGAAATGTTCCTGGTTTTTTCGAGCCTGGTTATACTTACTGGTGTTTTGGTAGTACTGATGAGCCGGGTTATCATGTATCACTACGCCCGGCGCAAAGGGCTCTTTTTCTGGCAATATGCATTGTGGATACTGGCTGAAATTTTTGCCATGGCCATGTTCTACACACTTTTTCAAAGCATTATCCTTGACGACAAGCGACTTTTCAGCGATATGCTGCGGCAATCCATCATAAATACTTCACTTGTATTGTTGCTCCCTTATTCCATTTTATGGCTGTACTTTGCCTTGAAAGACCGGAATAAAAAGCTGGCCACACTGAGCAATAAAGAGATGGAAGAAGGGCATTCCGGAAAACAAATGTTTAATTTCAGAGATGAAAAGAAGGATCTCAGGTTCTCTGTGGCAAGCGAGCAGGTGCTTTGGATTGAAGCGGCCGACAATTATGTAAAAATACATTACCAGAACAAAGGAAAACCTGCCACCTTTATGGTGAGGAATACGCTGAAAAAAATTGAAGATGATTTTTTCAGTACGACCCTTGTGCGCTGCAATCGCTCGGTCATTGTAAATTTCGACCGGGTAAAAATTCTTCGGAAAGAGCAGGAAGGTTTTTTTCTGAGCCTCGACTCCGAAGCAGCTCCCGACATTCTTGTATCAAAAACCTACGCCGACAAAGTTCTGATGCGATTTTCAGAACAGTACTCCGGTTAATGGGCAGCACCCCCATTGCTGCCAATTTTCAGCACAGCCACGAGCAAGCTGAAGGTTATTTTTCATTGCCGCCAAAATATGTTGTGGTGTTAAAGGCATTCTGAATACATGGTCACCACAGGCATCGAAAACGGCATTGGCAATGGCGTCGTTTCCCTCTTTCCTGTGCAAAGCTTTTAGAGGACTGGTGCTGGAAGTTATTAAATCACAAAAGATAAACCGGAATAAAAATCATAACCTCAAAATCAGAGGCGATCAAAAAATGCGGCAGTAAAAATTCAACCCGAATAGTGACCTTGCAAATAATGGTATTGCGGTAAGGAAAAAGATGTCAAGGATTGTTAACCCACATGGATGAATTTCTCAACCAGCGTTTTTATTTCGTCGGTTTTTCCAAGTATTTTTTCGCTCAACCCTTTGTCGTTGAATGATTTGAGTTTTTTTATGTGGTTGTCAATCAATCCTTTTGGGAAAATGTGACCGGCTTCGAAAACCATTCGCTTCTTTTCGAGCGCTTCGGCAGATTCATGGCACGACAAAGGCAGCTGTTTCAGGTTTGCAAGCTTCGCTTTGTTTTGCTGGCTGAAAATATTTCCGTCAACATAAAGTTCTTTAGCGGTTTGCAGCGCATTTTGATCTTTGATTCCATTCAGCGAAGTTACAACCAGAGCGGCCATGGTTAAATAGATGTCGGCCGACCCGTCAGGCACCCTGAACTCGAAGGTTTGTTTTGAGGCGCCATTTAAAACCGCATCAGTTTCCTGAGGATTAGCATCCGAAATCATGTTTCCGGCAGCTGTCCAGCCTAAAGGAACACGTACCACCACCGACCGGTTTCGGTCGCCCCAGCAGATATTGGTAGGCGCTTCCTGGTGGGGAACCAGCCTGAGATACGAGGTGGGAATGGTGTTCCCGAAGGCAGTAATGGCATCAGCAGCGTTCAGGATGCCTGCAATCATTTTGCGCGAAACCTCGCTTATTTTTCCATTTTCTGAGGTTTGGTTTACTCCATTTTTTTCAATAAGCATATGAAAATGCATACCGTTTCCGGCTTTGCCCACAGTAATTTTTGGCGCAAAACTTATATCTACGCCATATTTGTAGCCCAGCATACGCAAAATCCATTTGGCTAAAATGATTTGTTCGGCAGCCCTTTCAACCTGTGTGGGTAAAAATTCAATCTCGTGCTGCTCGCAATAATTATTTTCAGATGTAAAACTACCCACCTCGGCATGACCGTATTTTATGCTGCAACCTGCTTTTGCCAGCAATTGCAGGGCTTCGGTGCGAATAAATTCGTATTTGGAAAAGGGTTCACATTCGTGGTAGCCTTTTTGGTCGATGGTTGGATAGGACTCTTCTTTGGGAGCAATTACATAATACTCGAGTTCACCCAGTGCTTTGAAGGTTAGTCCGGTTTCCTGCGTAAATAATCTGTCGGCTTTTCGCAAAATGTAACCCGGGTCGCTTTCCAGCGGCTTTCCTTCGTTGTTGTAAAACGAGCAAAAAATTTCGAGGGTTGGAATTTCGGCAAAGGGATTTAGAAAGGCTGTTCGAAACCGCGGAATGACATACAAATCGCTGCTTCCTGCTTCAACAAACGAAAACAGACTGCTCCCGTCCACCCGTTCGCCGTGTGTTAAAATGGTTTTCAGGTACTCTTCCGATGTAATAAAAAAGTTGAGTGTTTTCAGTCGGCCGTCTTCTGCAACGTACCTGAAATTAACCACCTGAATACCATATTCTTTGCAAAAAATTGTCAAATCGGAACTGGTGAAATCGTCAGGAGATTTTTTCAGAAACTGAACCAACTCATTGGGGTTCATACTTATTTCAGTGCTGTTCATTAAAATGATATTTTGGTTTTTCTACGGGGTGAAAATATCATTTTTCAGGGGCAACTTTTATGGCATTTGTCAGTATCCTGAATTTATTCAAACTCTTTTGGCACGCCGCAAATCATTTTAAATGGTGTGTTTCCTGTATTCCGGTATTGGTGCTTTTCATCCGGTTCAACCAGGGCAAAATTGCCGGCCTGCAGTAAGGGAATGCAGGACAAGTTAAAATTACCAAAAGGCACAGACCATTCTAAGTTAACCTTCAGTAAAGGGCCGATCCGGAATCAGAACCTTTTATAAAAGCATTCATTATAAAATGATGACAAAAAAGCCGAAATGGCTGCCGGATTTGCGGGCAATCCTGAATTCATTATTTTTGTGCAAATAATTTCAAAATGTAGATAATTGAATGGGTTGGAAAAGGAATAAAAGATACTGCTCATGCTGATGGGTGTTTTTGTTTCTATCTGGATGAATCATAAATAGTTAGCAAGCTGATTCTTTCATATTACAGGAAAGGGTGCAGTGGTCGTTCACGCTCATTATTAAAAGAAAAATTATGCGTAAAATATATTTCTCCATTCTCATAAGTTTGTTTTTAGCGGCTGGTTTTTTAACGTTGAAGGCGAATCCTGCCGATGAACGACAGGAAACCGATGCCAATATTTTCGGACATGTTGTTGATGCCGGTACTGGTGAGCACCTGCCGTTTGTGAACCTGCTCATTAAGGGAACCCGTATCGGTACTTTTACCGATGCCAGCGGGCATTACCTGTTAATTAACCTCCCGGTAGGCAGCCATATTTTAATGGTGCAGAGTTTGGGTTACGCCCCTGAAGAAATTGAAATAGAAGCCATTGCCAAAACCACGCGCGAGGTGAATATCAGCCTTCAGCCTACCAGTATTAACCTTACAGAAATAGTGCTGACAGCCTCTCCAACGGCCAGCGGCTTTCGCTATCAACCCGATAACGTATTTATGGGCGAAGAGATTCAGCGCAGAGCAGAACCGTCATTTGGCGAAATGCTCAACGGCCAGCCGGGTGTTGCCATGCGCAGCTTTGGCTCGGCCCCGGCCCGGCCCGTCATTCGCGGAATGGATGGCGACCGGATTCTGGTACTTGAAAACGGCGAACGGATGGGCGATATATCTGAAACATCTGCCGATCATTCCATTTCACTTGATCCGCTGGCAGCCAGCCGTGTGGAGGTAATACGGGGGCC
>JAHYIT010000030.1 GCA_019429205.1 Mariniphaga sp.
TGACTTTCATAGAAAACAATTCGGGTTGCAAATCTGGTGATATTGCCAAAAAACTCGGAATTCCAAGTCCCACAGTTAAACGGATTTTACCTGAATTGATTGACAAAAACTTGATTGAAAAATTTGGGACAGGACCTGGGACTAATTATTCGATAAAATAAAAAAAACGCCCTACAGTCGAGTAGCCCGCCCCACCAGCAAACGCTGACAGGGAGAGGCTCTCACACCACCCCCGAAGGCTTTCGGGGCAGGCTGTGCGTACGGGTCTCGTACACGGCGGTTCGCCAAGTATCAGCATTCCGCTCTTTTCACCGAAATACCTTCTGCCTTTGTTTAAGATAAGGCTAGTCTGGGTTGCCCCAAGTGCTTCCTTACCGAATTATAGGCAAACCTGACGTTCGGCCCTTTCCGCCAGCTGGCGGATGAGACTTCCGCTTTATTCATCGGCTCGTTTACCGTCAACTACTATGGCTTCTGCTGACTTCTCAACGATTCTTTCGAACCGGTGAGACCTCCCCAGGTAAGAGCATCTTCCTTCCTCCAATCCCTGCTGAATCTACTTGATAAACACGCTCCTTTTCAGGCTTTTGGACGTCACAATGATCCCGACGATGCTGTCGGGACAGGTCGTGCTTGCTCATCCGGTTTATCAAGCCTCATATCCAGTTTCTGTTCGTCAGTACCGGAGTTTGCCGTGGTATTTGCTCTTTAATCATTCGCAAATAACCTTCACTGCATACCTTACGGTAAACCAGCTTGCGACTTACTAATGCTTCAAGGAGTCACCCCTGCGCATAAGGGACTTACACCCTCTGGAAATATTTCATGCTCCACTTATGTTCATTGCAATGAAAAATTTGTATTTTTCGAATTTATTCAGAGCTTTCACAAAAGTGTGCACATGCTCATGCTGGGCACACACATGGCATCATAAAACATAGCGCATGAAGTGGTATATTTGAGCAACATAGCATTTAATCGACAACCTAGC
Organism: Mariniphaga sp.; assembly: GCA_019429205.1. Lineage (GTDB taxonomy): Bacteria > Bacteroidota > Bacteroidia > Bacteroidales > Prolixibacteraceae > Mariniphaga. Next base: position 992 of record JAHYIT010000030.1, read on the forward strand.
AGCTTGACACGTAAGTGTTTCAAAGTGCGCTACGTTTCATATGCCAGAAACATTACCGCATATTTTCCAAATTTCGCAACTTGGGAAAGTTTGTTCATGTAAACTTTAGGCGAAAATTTTTTGAAAATGAACAAAAAACAGAATAACAGTTTTAATCATTTACAACATAGGTTTTTCCGTCAACTGCATCTTCTGTATTCGGAAAGACTGTTTTGGCTTCTTCCAAAAAAGGATCAGCACTTTTATACCGTGAAGAAAAATGCCCGAGAATCAGTTTGCCGGCATTGGCCATTTGGGCAATTTTTGCTGCTTCAAGCGCAGTTGAATGGTACGTTTTATTTGCCCAGTCGCGCAATCCTTCTGTAAATGTGGCTTCGTGATAAAGCAAATTTACTCCTTTAATTACTTCAACAATGGGTGGATGAAATGCTGTATCGGAACAAAAAGCATACGAAAGCGTAGCCGGCGGCGGAGTGGTCAGCACTTCGTGCGGAATGGTTTCCCCTTCTTCAGTAATAAAACCGGCACCCTGTTTAATTTTTACAATTTGGGCAATGGGAATATTATACTGCTGAATACATTCTTTTTTTATGTTGGCTTCTTTTTCTTTTTCCCTGAATAAAAATCCGCAGCAATTGATGCTGTGTTTTAAAGGAAAAGAAAGCACCTCTACTTTTTTATCTTCAAAAATAAGCTGTGGTTTTTTAAAGTTCAGCGGATGAAAAATAACGTTGAATTGCAAATCTCCTTTTAAAAAGTCGAGCTGGGGTTGAATAATTTCTTTTAACTGGGAAGGAGAATAAATATGAAGGTCGTTTTTTAAACCGAGCAAATTGAAAGTGGAAATGAGTCCGATAAGTCCGTAATAATGATCACCGTGCAGGTGCGAAATGAAAATGTGTTTTATCTTTCCAAAACCTATTTTCTGCCTACGAATTTGAATTTGGGTTCCTTCACCACAATCGATCAAAAAAAACCGCCCCGATGCATTAAGCACCTGGGCGGTTGGGTATCTTTCAGATGTTGGCGTAGCAGAACTGCTTCCCAGTATGGTTAACTCAAAAGCCATTCCAGCTTACATCTCCATCTTTTTCTTCAGTAAATCTTCAGCCTCTTTGGCTGTTTTTGTAATTAGCAGAACCGTGTGCAGCATCGATATTCGAATCAAATGCTCCACATCAGGATGTAACCCGCAAAGAATAAATGTGCCTATGGCATCCTCGCATAACCGGTTTCCTACCAGAACAGAGCGTAACCCCGATGAATCGCAGTATTTGCATTGGCTCAAATCGAGAACAATGTTTTTCGCTCCGTTATTGTTTAATACAACCAGTTCCGATTTTAATCCGGGTGCGGTGTTGGTATCCAGCCTTTCGGCATTTACCCTTACGAGAGTGTAACCCTCCTTATTAAATATTTCAGTTGACATGCTACAATTTACGAATTTCAGTTTAATAAAATAACTGAACCCGGATTATTTTTCGCTATCTTCTTTTTTCTCCTTTTTCTCTTTTTTCTCAAGCTGAGTTTTCAGAGCTGCCAAATCGGAGATGTCGCCCAAAGTAGTTCTTTCAATGTTATCGTTCACTGCTTTTACCGCTTTTTTGGAAGAACGCGTTTGCGATTTCCGTTTTGCGGTGTCATCAGTGCGTTTTTCATCTTCAAAAATTCTGGAGTGTGAAACGATTATCCGTTTGGCTGATTTGTTGAATTCGATAACTTTAAAATCCAGTTTTTCGTCTTGTTTAGCCTGCGTACCGTCTTCTTTTACCAAATGACGTGGTGTTGCAAAACCTTCCACTCCGTATGGCAGCGCCACAACAGCACCTTTGTCCATCAGGTCAATCACGGTTCCTTCGTGAATAGAATCGGTAGTGAAAATAGTTTCGAATACATCCCACGGGTTTTCTTCCAGTTGTTTGTGCCCAAGGCTCAGTCGGCGGTTTTCAGAATCAATATCGAGCACCACCACTTCAATTTCTTCGCCAATGGAAGTAAATTCCGACGGATGTTTAATTTTTTTCGTCCAACTTAAATCTGAAATATGAATTAACCCGTCAACACCTTCAGCTATTTCAACAAAAACACCAAAGTTGGTGAAGTTGCGAACAGCAGCTTTGTGTTTTGTGCCAACTCCGTAGTTTTCTTCAATTTTTTCCCATGGGTCAGATTTAAGCTGCTTCATACCCAACGACATTTTGCGGTCGTCGCTGTCGAGTGTAAGAATTTCGGCTTCCACCTCGTCGCCTACTTTCAGGAAATCCTGAGCACTGCGCAGGTGCTGGCTCCACGACATTTCCGAAACGTGAATCAATCCTTCTACTCCCGGGGCAATTTCTACAAATGCACCGTAGTCGGCCAATACCACAACTTTTCCTTTAATAGTGTCGCCCACTTTCAGGTTTTCGTCCAGTTTATCCCACGGATGCGGGGTAAGCTGTTTTAGACCTAGTGCAATGCGTTTTTTGTCGTCGTCGAAATCGAGAATAACTACATTCAGTTTCTGATCCAGTTCCACAATTTCGGTAGGATGATTGATTCGACCCCACGAAAGGTCGGTAATGTGAATCAATCCGTCCACACCGCCAAGGTCCATAAACACTCCGTATGATGTAATATTTTTAACAGTTCCTTCCAGAACCTGACCTTTTTCCAGTTTGGCAATAATTTCTTTTTTCTGTAATTCCAGTTCGGCTTCAATCAATGCTTTATGCGAAACAACTACGTTGCGGTATTCGTGATTGATTTTTACCACTTTGAATTCCATGGTTTTACCCACAAATACATCGTAGTCACGAATTGGTTTCACATCAATTTGTGAACCGGGCAGGAATGCCTCGATACCGAATACATCTACAATCATACCGCCTTTTGTGCGGCATTTGATGTATCCTTTGATGATTTCGTCTTTTTCCAGTGCTTCGTTTACACGGTCCCATGAGCGGGTAGCCCTGGCTTTTTTGTGCGAAAGAATCATCTGGCCTTTTTTATCCTCCAGGCTTTCGATGTAAACGTCCACTTTGTCGCCAATTTTCAGATCCGGATTGTAACGGAATTCGTTTAAACTGACAATACCATCAGATTTGTAACCAATGTCAACTACAACTTCTCGTTTGTTATATGCAATAACAGTCCCTTCCAGTACTTCTTTTTCGGTAACAGTATTCAGGGTGTTATCGTACATTTGTTCCAGGTCGGCCCGTTGTTTGTCCGAATAGGCATCTTGCCCTGATTCAAGACTTTCCCAGTCAAATTCACCAGTTTCTTCTGTTTCGTTTTCTGTTTTCGAATCTACTGGCTCAGCAGGTGTTTCTTCCTCAGAAGCAACTTCTTCAACAGTTTCCTTTTCAGCTTTTTCTGTTTTTTCTTCGGCTTCGGTAGTTTTTTCCTCTGCTTTTACAGGTTCTTCCGCTTCAGTTTCTTCAGATTTTTCTTCAACAGTTTCTGCTTTTGGTTCTTCTGCGGGTTTTTCCGCTTTTGGAGTTTCTTTTGTTTCAGGTGTTTTTTCTTCCTGAACAAGTACCTCAGGTGCTTCCTGAGCTTCTTGTTCTACCTTTTCATTTTTCTTTTCAGTCATGTAATTCTTAATAAATTAATAAGTTAGACATTATTGTTGTTATAAATCGCGCGCAAAAATATAACTTAATTCACTTATATCAAAGGTTTTCAGTTATTTATTTTATTAAAACATGGTTTTGGTTTAAAATTAAAAAACTCAAAACTGCCGGTACGTTTTCTTAACTACAAATAATGCCGGACAGCTGATTTTTATTAATTTTGAAATTCATTTAAAAAAAATATTAAGCCAAATAACATGAAAGGTATTATTCTCGCTGGAGGGGCAGGTACCAGACTTTATCCCATAACACGTTCGATTTCGAAACAAATTATTCCGGTTTACGACAAGCCAATGATTTATTACCCGTTATCAATTTTAATGCTGGCAGGTATTCGAGAAATTCTGATTATTTCCACACCTGCCGACATTAATTTGTATGAAGAACTTTTTGGTAACGGAGAGCAACTCGGTTTAAAAATTTCTTACAAAATTCAACCCTCGCCTGATGGTTTGGCACAGGCATTTATTTTGGGTGAAGAATTTATTGGCGACGATAATGTCTGCCTGATTTTGGGTGACAATATTTTTTACGGATACAATTTCAGGAAAATAGTGGAGAAATCTGCTGAACTTGAGGATGGCGCCATTGTTTTTGGCTATTATGTGAAAGATCCAGAGCGTTACGGAGTGGTTGAATTCAATGAAGAAAGGAAGGTTATTTCAATAGAAGAAAAGCCGCAAAAACCTAAATCGAGTTATGCAGTAACAGGTTTGTATTTTTACTCGAACGATGTGGTTAAAAAAGCCAAAAGCCTGAAACCTTCAGCACGGGGAGAATTGGAAATTACAGACTTAAACCGGATTTATCTCGAAGAAAACCGGTTAGATGTGCAACTGCTCGGACGCGGTTTTGCCTGGCTTGACACCGGGACACACGAAAGCCTGCTTCAGGCTTCCAATTTTATTGCCACCATTGAACAGCGCCAGGGACTTAAAGTGTCGTGCATTGAGGAAATTGCTTACAAAAAAGGTTTTATTTCGCGTGAACAACTCATTGATTTGGCGAAGCCCCTGAGTAAAAATCAGTATGGCGAATATCTTTTGCGTTTGGCTGACAAACAATTTTTATCTTTTTAATGATCTTATGGAAATTAAAGAAACAACGTTACCCGGATTATTAATTATTGAACCTCAGGTACACGGAGATTCCAGAGGCTACTTTTTTGAATCATGGCAGGACGCACGGTATAAAAAAGCGGGAATTCACACCGTTTTTCTTCAGGATAATGAATCGAAATCGGTACGTGGAGTCGTGCGTGGCTTGCATTACCAGTTGTACCCCTGGTCGCAGGCGAAATTGGTGCGTGTGGTGGAAGGTTGTGTTTACGATGTGGCCCTCGATTTGCGAAAAGGCTCGCCAACTTTTGGCCAGTGGTATGGTCTGGAGCTTGACGGAGAGTCAAAAAAACAACTTTTTATTCCCCGCGGATTTGCGCATGGTTTTTCTGTGTTAAGCGAAACAGCCATTTTTTCCTATAAAACTGATAACGCTTATAACCGTGATGCAGAGCGTGCCATTAATATTAACGATCCGGAATTAAAAATCGACTGGAAACTGGGAAAACAAAATGCAATTGTTTCTGACAAAGATATGAACGCACCAATGTTTAATAAGGCCGAAATGAACTTTAAGTTTGAAACTTTATGAAAATACTAATAACCGGAGCCTACGGACAACTGGGAAATGAGCTGAAAGAATTGTCGGTGAATTATCCCGAATGGCAGTTTCTTTTTACCGATGTGGATTCTCTTGATATTACCAATGAACGGGAAGTTGAGGTTTTTTTTCTTGAAAATGACCCTGATTTTGTGGTGAATTGCGCGGCTTACACTGCGGTTGACAAAGCCGAATCGGATGAAGAAACAACCCGAAAAGTGAATGCTTTGGCTCCGGAAATTTTAGCCCGCGCAGCCAAACAACAGAATGCCGGATTTATTCATATTTCTACTGATTATGTTTTTAATGGAAATTCTTTTTTGCCTTACACTGAAAATAACCCGGTACAACCATTAGGCGTTTATGGTAAAACAAAGCATGACGGAGAAATGCGAAGTCTTGATTCAAATCCGAAAACAATAATTATTCGCACTTCGTGGCTCTACTCTTCCTATGGAAATAATTTTGTTAAAACCATGCTTCGGCTGGGAAAGGAACGCGAAATGCTGAAAGTGGTTTTTGACCAGATTGGCACTCCCACTTTTGCGGGAGATTTGGCAAAAGCTATTCTTCATATTATAAAATTTTACAAGGATGACCCGGAAAAATACTCGCCTGGCATCTACCATTTTTCAAACGAAGGGGTGGCCAGTTGGTACGACTTTGCCAAAGCCATTTTTGAACTGGCTCTGATAAACTGCAAAGTTTTGCCCGTTTTAACTGAAGAATTTCCCACTGCCGCAAAACGACCAAACTACAGCGTCTTGAATAAATCGAAAATAAAAGCTACTTTTAATCTGGAAATTCCCTACTGGAAGGACAGTCTGAAAATTTGTATAAATAAACTTCAACAGAAATAATACTATGGAAAATAAAGAATTACTGAAACAAGTTCGTGAAAAAGCACAGGAATGGCTTTCAGAAACTTACGATGAAGAAACCCGGAAAGAAGTTCAAAGCATGCTCGATTCTGATGATCACACTAAATTGATTGATTCTTTTTACAGGAATCTCGAATTTGGCACCGGTGGACTTCGGGGCATAATGGGTGCAGGAACAAACCGTGTAAATAAATACACCATTGGTGCTGCCAACCAGGGCCTTTGCAACTACCTGAAGAAAAACTTTGCTGATTTGCCTCAGATAAAAGTAGCCATTGGGCACGATTGCCGCAACAACAGCCGGACTTTTGCCGAAAGCAGTGCAAAAGTGTTTGCAGCCAATGGCATAAAAGCTTATTTGTTTGAAGATTTGAGACCAACTCCCGAACTTTCGTTTGCCATCAGGGAATTGGGATGCCAAAGCGGAATCATTCTCACAGCTTCTCACAATCCAAAAGAATACAATGGTTATAAAGCATATTGGGACGATGGTTCGCAGATTGTGGCTCCGCACGATGTAAATATTGTGAACGAAGTTTCAAATGTTAAAGTGGAAGACATTAAGTTTGACGGACCTGATGATTTGATTGAAATCATGGGCGAAGAAATGGATGAAAAATTTCTGAAAATGGTAAAAACAGTTTCCATTTCACCCGATGTTGTGGAGCGGCATAAAAACATGAAAATCGTTTACACGCCCATTCACGGAACAACAGTGAAACTGGTACCAGCCGCGCTTCGTAAATTTGGTTTTACCAACATTATCAACATTCCCGAACAGGATGTGGTTAGCGGCGATTTTCCGACAGTGGTTTCACCAAATCCCGAAGATGAGGCAGCTATGGAAATGGCCATTAATAAAGCTTATGAAGTAGATGCTGATTTGGTTATGGCCAGCGATCCTGACGGTGATCGCCTGGGAGTGGCTGTGAAAAACGATAAGGGAAAATACATCATCGTTAACGGCAACCAAACTGCGCTTATCTTCATTTATTACATCATTACCAAAATGAAGGAAGCCGGCAAAATGAAGGGCAATGAATTTATTGTAAAAACTATTGTTTCCACAGAACTGATTGCAGAAATCGCACGGAAAAACAACATTGACTATTACGATGTTTATACCGGATTCAAATTTATTGCTGAAGTGATTCGTGAACAGGAAGGAAAACTAAAATACATTGGCGGGGGCGAAGAAAGCTTCGGATTTATGCCTGCCGATTTTGTCCGCGACAAAGATGCGGTTTCCTCCTGTGCGCTTATGGCCGAAATTGCTGCCTGGGCTATTGATCAGGGAAAAACATTGTATGAGCTGCTTCAGGATATTTACCTGGAATATGGTTATTCTAAAGAAAAAACAATCTCTGTAATGCGTCCGGGCAAAAAGGGCGCTGACGAAATTCAGCAAATGATGGACGGCTTTCGTGCCAATCCACCCAAATCACTGGGAGGTTCACCCATGGAATGGGTAAAAGATTATTCAACCCTTGTGGCCAAAAACCTGATTACAGGCGAAGAGACTAAAATCAATCAGAAAGTAACGTCCAATGTGCTTCAGTTTTTTACGAAGGACGGTACCAAAATTTCGGTGAGGCCTTCGGGAACTGAACCCAAAATCAAGTTTTATTTTGAAGTGAAAGGGGAACTGAAATTGCGCGCTGATTTTGACGAAGCGGAAAAAACAGCCGATACCAAAATTGAGGCGATTATGAATGAGTTGGGATTGTAGCCAGATTATCAATAATAAATCAACTAAATAAAATTATCACAAGATGAAAAAAATTGGAATTATTTCTGTTCTGCTGTTATTTGCAGCATTTGGCGTTTTTGCCCAAACTGACGGCCCCATGCCGATGAAACCCGAGATGACCGAAATCTGGGATCCCGAAGTGCCGGTGGTTACACCCGGCGTAACTCCACTCAATGCTCCATCGGATGCTATTGTATTATTCGATGGTGAGGATATTGGCAGGGAGTGGACCAATGGCCAGGGTGGCGAACCGGGCTGGAAAGTGGAGGAAGGTTGTGTTACGGTAGTCAGAGGTCAGGGAATTATTAAAACCAAGCGTGTTTTTGAAGATTTTCAGCTTCATATTGAGTGGCGTTCTCCATCTGAAATAGTGGGGACCAGCCAGGGACGAGGCAACAGCGGCGTTTTTTTGCAGGAAAGGTACGAGGTGCAGGTGCTCGACAATTATGACAACCGGACTTACCGTAACGGTCAGGCAGGAAGTGTTTACAAACAGCACGCCCCGCTGGTAAACGCATGCAAAGCACCGGGCGAATGGCAAACCTACGACATCATTTATACCGCTCCGAGGTTTAACGACGACGGAACTTATTTTACTCCGCCAACCGTAACGGTTTTACACAATGGAGTTTTGGTTCAGAATAATGTTAAAATGCGCGGGCCAACAGAATATATCGGAATTCCCGAGTACAGTGTGAAAAAGCACGGGCCGGGTAGCATTTCGCTACAGGATCATGGCAATCCGGTTAGTTTCAGAAATATCTGGATCAGGGAGTTGTAAAGTATTTGATAATATGGAACGGGGCTTTTTAAGAGGCTCCGTTTTTATTGGTTTTCCTTTAGTTTTTCTTTAAAAATTTTCCTGAATTTTTCCACTTTGGGAGCAACCACAAACTGGCAATAAGGCTGATTCTTATTTCGTGCGAAGTAGTTATGATGGTAATCTTCGGCCAGGTAAAATGCGTCAAAAGCAGTTACTTCTGTAACAATCGGGTCGTTGTAAACCTTTTCCTGCTCAAACAGGGCAATCACTTTTTCTGCAATTTGTTTTTGTTCTTCATTGTGGTAAAAAATGGCCGACCGGTATTGCGTGCCAACATCATTTCCCTGCCGGTTCAACGTAGTGGGATCGTGTGTCATAAAAAACACTTCCAGAATTTCCGTGAAACTTGTGATTTCAGGATTGAATGTAATCTGCACAACTTCGGCATGGCCTGTTCTGCCTGTGGTAACCTCCCGGTAGGCCGGGTTTTTAACATGTCCGCCACTGTACCCGGGAACCACTTTTTCAACTCCTTCCATTTCAAGAAAAACGGCTTCGGTACACCAAAAACAACCTCCGCCAAGCGTTGCCTGCTCCGTTTTTTTATTTTGTCCGGAAAAACTATTCATAATGAATGAAATTAGTATGTAAGTGAAAATATTCATTTTTTAAACTTAAATCGCGAAAAAACCTTCTTTTCAAATTCCCATGCAAACCTGAACTGCCCGAAAAGCGTTCCGATGATAAGAAACAGGATTTGGTAGGCAGGAACGATAATTAGAATATATAGCGGAACTTTTAACCAAAGGCTTGTGTCTCCGTTTATTCCTATCCATCCAAAAACCGCTTTGCGCACAATCAGTGTTGCGCTTCCGGTTATTGAAAAGATTATAAGAATCAACACCAGTTGAACGTTGCTTTTGATGTTCCACTTTTCTTTTAACCTTTTTAGCATGAATATTATTCAATTTCTCAAAGGTGTTAACAATTAAAGACGGTGCTTGTTTTATTGGCTTTAAATATTAACTGCCTTTTTGCGGCTGATAACTGCGCTGTAATATGCAATAATCATAAATGCCACGGCCGGCACCCAAAAGGCCAGTTTAATGCTTCCCGACTGGTCGGAAACAATTCCCTGGATTTGAGTTAAAACCGCTGCCCCGGCAATGGCCATAATCATACCGGCCCCTCCAATTTTGGTGTCTTCACCAAGTCCGGCAATACCCAGTCCGTAAATGGTTGGGAACATTAATGACATGCAACCTGAAATACAAACCAGCGCGTAAATGCCAATCCAACCCTGGCCGTAAATCGTAATCAGGCTGAAAATGAAAGCCAAAACCGAAAGCGTTGTTAGAAGCGTACGCGGTTTAAAATATTTCATCAGCCAGGTAAAGGCAAACCGCCCGATTACAAATAATACCAGTGAAAGAATGTAATAAGTTGCCCCGGCCTGTTCGGCGGTGCGCGGCAAAAAGGCTTTTATCCCCAGCATTTCGGTGAAGTTATAAAAACCGGCTGCCAGTGGTTCAATGTTTCTTAATCTTGCAATGATTTCCTCAGGCAGGACATTCTTCCCAAATTCTGCAACAACAGCATCCAGTTGCATTTGTTGCATCACATACCTGATAATAAAAGACCAGACTGCAATTTGTGCGCCCACATAGAAAAACTGGGCAATAACGCCCCAAACATAGTTTTTGTTTTTTTTGAGTCGGCGGAAAGTTCCCCTGAAATCCAGTTTTTTGTCTTCCTCTTTGGCATAAGGCATTTTTGTAAAGTAAATGGCCAGCAGAATAATCACCATAATAAGCCCAAGTGCTACATACGTGGCGGTAACGGCACTCAGCTCGCTTCCCTGAATTTTAATCAGTTCCTCTATCGGCAACGCGGCTCGTTCATCTGCACTGAGCGTATTTAGCTGCGACAACACAAAAACCTGGCTCAGCACCACGCCGGTTATGGCGCCAAACGGATTAAACGACTGGGCAAAATTCAATCGCTGTGTTCCGGTTTGTTCCGGGCCAATAGCATAAACATAAGAATTGGCTGAGGTTTCGAGAATGGAAAGCCCTGCAAAAAGAATAACCAAAGCCAGCAAAAACATGAAAAAGCTGAGGTTGATGTTTACCCCGGCCAGCAGCATAGCCGGATAAAACATAAATGTGCCCAGGGCGTACAATCCAAGCCCCAGCATTACTCCTGATTTGTAAGTGTATTTTTTTATGAATAACGCTGCAGGAATGGCAAAACCTCCATAGCCGAACAGGTAGCAGGCCAGTTGAATCCAGGCCGTTTTGGAATCGGTCAGGCTCATAATCCGCTTGAACGCGGCCAGCATGGTGTCGGTTAAATTGTTGGGAATGGCCCACGCAAAAAACAGGGAAGTCAGCAAAATAAATGGCCATACAATTCCCCTGGGTATTATTCGATGTTTTTCCATGTGAAATTTCTGATTACTTTAGAAATAGCTTTTTTTAAATTGATTTTACTTTGATGTGTGTTAATTCACTTCCAGTTTCTCCCATTCCGGCAGTTTGGGAAATTGAGCATGTGGTTCGGCCTGGTACCAGAATGCCACCGATGAAATATCGGATTTTTGTGGCAGGTATCTTCCGCCATGTCGCCAGCCCAAATCCTGAATGGTAACCTTCAAATCCTTTTCAAACCGAATGGGGTCCAAAATGTGCCACCTGTAAAGGCCAAACCGTTGCTGTGATTTATAGGTTCCATCGGGTTTAATAACCTGGTGCAAACCAGCATAAGGAGTATTGAAAACGGTATATTGTCCGCCGCGGTCGAAATTATACGAACCACAGAAATAATCTTCGGTTCCTGTTCCGCAAATAGTGGGAAATTTGGTGTCTCCATCCATAAAAAATTTGATTTCGCCTTCGCCCCACCAACCGTTGTTGTTCACACCCCATGCCATGTAAAGTCCAACAAAATGGCCCTTGCCTTTAATATTTTCAACAATTTTATAATCTGAAGTTTCATTGGGGTTTGTCCGGTTGAATTGGGCATGGAAATAGGCCGCATCCTCAGGCACATCGGTTAACGTGTAATCAATCTGATAGTAAAGTCGCATTTCATCCTGGTCGTTTATATTTTCCATAGTGATTTTACACTTTTTGCGGAATGGCATGGGCCAATAGCAGTTGAAAGCACTTCCCGGATTTACGCAAATAGCCAGCGAACTGAGTGGAGCATATTCGTTCCAGCCCATGGCAAAAAAGTCGCCAACCGGTACTTCAACCGAGGGTTTTTCCTCATCGTCCCAATAAAACCGGATGATGGAAAACCGCCAGTTACCGGTTGGTGTCATCCAGATGTGCTGAATGGCTCCCGGTCCTTCAATTTCGGCCAGAGTAAACGTTTCGCCGGGTTTTATGCGGATAAACGGATTTACTTTCCAGCCCTGGCCCAAATTGCGCGCTGCATTTGTGGCATTGGCCGTATTAACCGGTGCATTGGGGTCGGGTACTGCCATGCCGCCTTTGCCTTTCTCCCCGGTAAAATTTTCGGGACTGATGGAACGGGTTTTGGCATCTGACATTCGGAAAATGTTGCCCATGTTCATATTCAGACCGTTAAATTCTGACTGGGCAAATACCGGAGTGGCTGCCAGAAAAGCAACCAACAGGATAAGTGTTTTTTTCATGGTTCTGCAGTTTTAATGGAACAATGAAGCGAATTTAGAATTTTTTACTGTTCCAATTCGGTTTTTTCCGCAGAAGTTTGATTGCAATAACAGAATAACCTGCTTGCAATATTAAATTTGGTGGGTTTGGAAAATAATAAATCCGTAAACAGCAAACCGGATCAACCTAAAAATGGCATACCGGAGAAAGCGTCCCGAAGGATAACCGCCTGCCCCCACCAGTAAACAAATTGCTGACCAGGGCAGGGGAGTAAGTGCCGCTACAATGATAAGGAAGATTCCATATTTTCGTAACTGTGGCCATGAGGTTTTCAAATATTTTATACGTACATATCTGAATGTGACTTTTTTATAAATGAATTGCCCGATTAAAAAAGTGACATATCCAAGTGCATAAGATACTACTGCAAAAAAGGCGACCGTAAGTGTATAATTGATTACTCCACCCTTGTTGAAAGCCCAAATCATAAAAAATTCAGGCGGAATAATACCAAAGAAAAATTCCGAAGCAAAATAAATGATATAGATTACGAGCGGACGGGCATAAAACTGTTCAACCCATGCATCGGGTGCATTTGATATTACAATTTCTTTGAAAAAGAAATAGATAATAAGCAAAACGGCCAGCCATACAAATCCGCGCAACCCGTTTTTAATAAGAAATTGCATTCTCGAACTGAGTCTCATCGTTTTCAATGGTTTTTTAAAACAGGGCGAAAAATACAACAAATTTTATTCCTAAAGGGTTTTTAAAACCAAAATCAGACTTTAATTCCATTCAGTCTGGAGCACATAATTTGCTACATCGGTAAGTTGTTTTTCCGTAAAATGCGGAAAACCTGCCATGGGCGGATAGTCCATCCGTTTACGTCCGGGTTCTTTAATCCACTGTTTCAGGGCATCAGCATTATTCTCATAAACCGGCACAGCTTCGGCCATTGAAGGGCCAATTAACCGGGTTGCAGGTGCATGGCAAATGACACAGTTGGTTTGAAAAATATTCTGCCCGGGGGTGTATGATCCAGCTTCGGATTCCACTTGCGGAAGTAAAAGGTTTTCGTGTGCCTGCCTCACAGCATCCCAATGAGCTGCTGTTCGTTCAGCCATCATCTTTTTGTGTGTGGACAGTGCACTTTCGCGGTACATGTGCCGGCCTGTTCCCATAAAAGCCACTAAAAAAGTAAACAATCCCAAAACCAGGTAAAACCGTTTTCCGGGAATATTACTCTGTGCATTTATCATTTTCCACAACTGGTATAGCACAATTCCAGCAAGGGTTGCTCCGGCCAGAATAACCCAAAACAATCCCCAGGTTATCCCTTTTGCAGGAAGGGTTAAAAACAACAGCGGGCCGAAAATAAACTGGAGTCCGGTTGCCACCAGCGCCAGGTTCAGCATCTGTTTCTTTATTTCGTTTTTCGAAAGGGATTCAAATTTTCCTTTTGTTTTAAATCCCTTACGCCCGAACCAAAAAGCCAGGAACAATCCGGTAACGGCCATACTTGCTGTTATAAAATGGAAATAGCGAGGGAATACATTGGGTAGGGTAAGTGCATCAAAAAATCCCTGAATTTCTCCCCATCTTTCAGGGAAAAGCATCAGGTTGATGTTGGTGAGGAAAATAAACGGAATAAGCAGGAAACTGAAAACTGCGATTCCCAAAATGCCCAAATGCACAGGCTTGTTGTCGGCCAGCCGGTCCCATGAATATTTGTGCAGGTAAAACAGTAAAAAAGAGACGGCTACCCAGGGAACTATTGAAATCCAGATGTTTCCGGTGAGGGCATTGGAAGAATAGAAATAAAGGGTGTAAAGCACGTTTATGGATAAAAGCGGCGCCACACCCAAAACTACAGCAAGACTTTTGTTGACTGTTATGGTTGCTGCAATTTCGCGGGCCAGGTTGTCGTAATCTTTATTTTTTTTGCCCTTTAGTTCGTACCAAAATGTGAGCACACCGCCTCCTATCATTATATTAATGAATAGGATGTGCAGCAAAAAGGAAAAAACCAGGATTATAACCAGCAGCCACTCAGGTAAAGGCATTGGCAGCGGAATATCTTTTGGTACCGGTATCTGATTTAAAACAGTGAGCATCATTTTCTTTGATTTTATGCAGGTTAGTATTTTATTTCTTTTACATCCACTCCTTTAATTTGGGGGCCTTCGAGTGTTTTGGGTCTTTTTTGCTGTTCGGCAAGATAAGCCGCCAGCGCATTCAGTTCGGTATCGTTGCCCGGAAATGGCGGCATGTAGTGCCTTACATTGTGCATGTTCTGCATATAAACTTTCATAGCTTCTTCATTCAGGGGGTTTTCAGTGCCGTACATCCGTTCAAATTTTCGTACCACCGAGCTGATGCCATGTGTGGTGTGACAGCGCGTGCAAGCCAGGGTAAAAACCGCTTCGCCGGCAGCCAGTTTATTGCTTTCGGTAATTGTTGACATCGATGCATAAGGTGTGTGTGGCAGCAGACCGGTTTCCTTGTAAAGCGGATATTCTTCAACCAATATTCCGTTGGCATACATATAATTGCCAATCACATAAGGTTTGCGTATAAATTCGCGAATTCTTTCAAAAGTGCCAAGAAACAGGAAGGAAGCAATTACCGGAATTATCAGCAGATGTTTGGGTAACCGGCGCGGCGAGAAAGTGCCTAATATACCCACGGTAAAGCCAATGGCAATGACCACAATCATAACTGTAATCAGTGAACCGTACCAGTCCTGAAACTGCTGTGTGCCAAGTGCTACGGGCAGGTTGCCAATCATGGCGCGCGGAATGTGCCAGTAATACAAAAATGCTCCCGATGCAGCAACAGGCATCCACAATAAAATCCAAAAGGATATGTATTTCAGAATTCCGGTTTTCCACTGGTTCTGTTTTTTCATGACGTAAGCCACAAACATCAGCGCAACGGTTCCGGCCATCATCATAGCAACGGGCGTGCGGAAAACAAGCTGTGGCAAATAGAGCGGGTTTAAAAATCCGGTAACCAGCGAATTTTTCTCTACCCAGCTTCCGGGGTCCATCATAAATCCGAGAATGCCCACAATAATGGCCATGGTGAGCCATGAGAAAATGCTGAGCCACACCCCGAAAAGAATATGCCGCCTTTTGTTTTTAGGCGATTCGTTGGATTTTTTCCAGGTGAGGAAGTAAACCATGATGAATATGACTTCCAGAACAAATACAATCCACTCGGTGAACCAGGCGAAGTAGAACACTCTGATAAGGCTTCCGAGCGATGCCGGGTTGGCCAGCGAGGCGGCAAACCAGATGCCGACTCCTGTGAGCGCGCCCACGGTGGTGGTAATTACG
Source organism: Mariniphaga sp. (assembly GCA_019429205.1). Classification (GTDB taxonomy): domain Bacteria; phylum Bacteroidota; class Bacteroidia; order Bacteroidales; family Prolixibacteraceae; genus Mariniphaga. The sequence continues at coordinate 16,644 of JAHYIT010000030.1, forward strand.
AACGCAAAAAACATCAGTTTGCGGGCTGTTTCGTCCCACACTTTGCCTTCTTCGGGTTTGGTTTTGCTTTTCAGGTAACCCCTGAACTCGAGGAGGGTGACCAGCGGCGCAAAACCCACGGCCAGCGCGTGGTTAATTAACACGTGTAAAATGGCAATAACCGCAACCAGCATCCGGTTGCCCATAAAGTCGAGGTGAAACAACGGAAAATCCATGATTCCTGGTTTTTTTATTTTCCGAAAAATAGGAATAATTTTTTTTGGTTCTCCTGACAAATGAACAAAAAACCGGAATAAAAAACAGTTAGATAAAATTCTTTTGGTTTATGTCATATCCCTAACTTTTCAAAAATAACCACCGAATCTTTTTCCATTTTGGAAAAGGCAAACCATTTTTTGCCCAGGTCTTTCAGAGATGCGCCAATATGATAAACTTCGGTTTTATCAATCAATTGCTTTTCCATGGCATTCAGCAGAATCTGAACTTTGCTTTCTGTATCCATTTGTTTGGTTTCAATATTCTGTATGCGATTCAGCAGGCTTGCATTCTCCAGCAGGAATTGCCGCATTTGCACAAAGGCATCCATAATGACAACACTCATTTTTATTGCCGTTTCAGTGTTAAGAACTGCCGAAAGCATGGAAACACCCTGTTCTGTAAACACATAGGGCATGTATCGCCTCCCACCTCTTTGTTTTGAGGTGCCAATTTGGAACCTCAAAGCCTCACCTCCTTCCAAGGTGCCATTTTGGAACCTTAAAACATCATTTGTTGACGTGCCATTTTGGAACCTCAAACTTTCATATTCCTTCTTTGTCAATTGAAACATAAATGATTTGGGGAACCGGTCAGGATTTCGTTTTACTGCCCTGTTAAGATATTTGGTTTCTATATCGTATAAATCAGCCAGATGTTCATCCAGCATCACTTGTTTCCCTCTTATGCTGAAAATCAGGTTAATGATGTTCTGCTGATATTTTTGAATGGATTTATCGATCATATTCCCAATTTTTCAAAAATGGTTTTCAATTCGGTGTCAATGGCAGTGGCTTCTTCTTCCAGAGTGCTCAATTCTTCCACAAGTTTGCCAATGGGCCAGTATGTTTCATCATCGGTAATTTGTATGTAGCGGCTGGGGCTGATGTTGTAGTCGCCTTTTTCTAATTCTTGTTGAAGCTTAATCTGTTCGAAATTCGGCATAGGCTACTGTTTGTTTTTGGTTTTCGAAATTTTAGCGGGACTAAAATATAAAATGCCCAAGGGAAAAGCAAGAAGTTGCTAATTATTTATTCACTTTTCTGCCAATGGCAGAATTTATTCAACAAGTAATCCTTTTTTACCCCATTCCCGGAAACAGTTTTCGATGCCCTTTATTTGTAGCCTCTGTTCGATATCACCTTTTTCGTACCTTTACTTTCTAAACTGATTGTTATGCACGAAGCTTTTACACTCACTACTCCGGCCCTTCTATTTTCAGCCGTTTCGCTGATTTTGCTGGCTTATACCAATCGTTTTATTGCCTATACCGGCGTGGTGCGCAACCTTTACAAACAGTATAAAGAAAACCCTACCTCGGTGCTGAAAGGGCAAAACAACAACCTGCGTAAACGGTTGTACCTCATCCGAACCATGCAGTTGATTGGGGTAATCAGCCTTTTCTTATGCGTGGTAACCATGTTCCTCCTTTTTGTGGGGTATTTGCTGGTTGCTGCATATTTTTTCGGGGCAGCACTTTTATTACTTTGTGCATCCCTTGCACTTTCCATTTGGGAAATTCAAATTTCTGTAAAAGCGCTCGAACTGCATTTGAGCAATATGGAGGATTAAAGAAATATTAAGGCAACAGGAATTGTATGACACAATACCTGTTCAGGATATCTTGAATGAGAAACATAAATAAATGCCGGCATTCTTTTCGAAGGTGCCGTCATATATTTATGCTGCCGCAGGTTTCCGGGATTTCTTTTTGGTTGGCAAATAAACCGATTCTCCGGGCTGGTTATCGTTTCCTGTATTTGTTTTCTTAGGCGTTTTTAACTGCTCGTTTAGCAGCTTTTCCCATTTTTCGGCCAGTTGCAGTTCACCTGATAATGTTAAACTGTCGTATTCATCGTTGTAAAATTCGATTGAAATTTCGGGTTTACCTTTTTCAACAGGATAAAAACTTAATTCCAGTTTATCTACCACATATAATTTGTCTTTTTTTTCTCCAACGGTTCTATTTGAATTAAAAACTTTGCAGCTTTTGTATTTTGAAACGACTTACCAGAAATAATGGAAAGGAAAAAGCATGTCGGATTTCCTGAGCTTTACAGGAAAGTTTTTAGCCAGAAAAATATACTGAACAAAATCAGTTGAAAGTGATTTTTCTGTAAGTTTTAAACATGCTGAGAATGTTTTGTTCTGAAAATCAGTCTCTGAATATTTTGCACCGCTTAAAAGGTTAAAAGCCGGTTTCTGAATTAGAGGATCGCTGAAAAGATCAGCAGGAACTGCTGTAAGTTTAACTTGATTTTCGGCGGGCTGAATTTTGGAAACAGACGAATCAGGCAGCGGCATATATTGCGCCAACAGCAGAATTACCATACCGTAAAGCACTGCCGTAAATATACTTCCTGATATTTTAAACGCTTTTTTCACGGCGTAAAGTTAAGCTGAATTCAGTCACGTTATTCATTTTGATTCATCTATTTTTTTCGTAGTTTTTTTAAGAAAACCAACCGGAAATTTCTTCCCTAATTAACGGATTTACGGCAATTGCGATAATAATTGATATAACAAGTCCGATAAATGCCAGCAAAAATAAAATCGACAATGGTGGCCGGCCTCACATCGGTGATGTCGGTTTTGGTGGTCACAATTTGCTGAATACGGCCTCCTTTTTGGTAAAAGATAACGCCCAGGCCAATAAAAATAATTCCAATCACCGCCAACAATTCGGTGTAATTCAACTGGCGAGGAAGAAACACGGCAATGTTGGCTGCGTTCTGCATAATCCAGAGGCACCAGAGTGCCCCGCTGGTAATCCATTGGTTAATGTTACAGGCCGGGTGAGCTTTTCCTTTAAATTTCGATTTAAAATATTTTGAAAACATCAGGTAAATGGCAATGGAGACTGCAAAGGCAATAACATATCCACTCAGGCTTTTTCCAAGCACTTTGTGAATGGCTCCGCCTGTTGTGGCAAAAGAACTTATATTAAAAACGGGATAAATTTATACACTTATGTAAGTTGGCAAAAAGCAATTGGCAGTTGGCAAGTCCTTTTGCCAACTGCACTTTTGCTCCCGAATGCTCGGGACCAACTTAATTTAGTTGGCATATTTTATCCCGTACGAAGTATACTTCTTTTCCGTCTGCAATTACTCCGTGATGTTCAATGCTTATAAACCGGTTGGGAATATTTTCCTTTATGCGGCTAACCATTCCTCCTTCGTTTCCCTGTTCATCTGAACCGAGAAACAATATTTTCGAACCTTTTTCCCATGAACCTTCGAAGCGCGAAGTCGGATTAAAAAGTATGATCCACTCCCGGCATGTTTTGGCATTCAGCATTAACCTGAATACTTTTTCAGCAGGAGCATTGATTTCTGTTTGAAAATGAAGTTTTAACATTTTTCCAGACGACTCAACATATTTTTTAAAGTTATTGAGAATGGCCTGCCAGCCATCTTGCTGCAATTTTAAGGGATTTGTATTTTCAGCTTCAAAAACTTCAGTAACTGTTGTTGAACTGCCGTTATCTTCAAAAGCAACAGTAACTATTCTGCCGTCGTCAAGCGTATAAAAGAATTTGCTTCAGGGACTGGATTTCATCGAATGTTCCTTCAAAATCGAAACCCATGCTGCCGTCTTTGGCCTCCATGCGCCAGCAGAATTTACCTCCTTTACGTAAATCGTTTTTTGCTTTTGGTGTGTGCCAGTCGTCTGATGCGTGGTTCCAATTTACGATGTGTTCGGGTTTTGTCCAGAATTGCCACACTTTTTCAACTGGTGCATTTACGGTGGCAAATACGGTAAGAATTGTTTTGGCTGATGTTTCCATGGTTGATGTTTTTAAAGTTGATAAGCAGTATTAAAAACAAATATACCTACAAAAAAGTTTAAATGCTTGTTTTATAAGTATTTGTTCGAAATGAAAGAATAATTATTTCTGAAATAAAAGGTTAAAACATACGATGACATCGGTTCCTGCAGATGTCATCGTATGTTGAAAAAAAATTAAGTGATTCTATTTTTTAACCAGTTTTCCTGAATAAACGGTTTTTTTTCCGTTATTTAATTTGAAAAAGTATATGCCGTTATCGATTCCTGCCAAAGAAACGGGAATACCTGAATTGATTTGTTTTTCCAGAATTCTGCTGCCCGTTACCAGGTAAATTTCGAGTTTTAGTGGCTCGTAGCTGTTCTTCCACCTTAATGTTACTGTTTCAGTAAACGGATTAGGGTAAAGAGAAACCAAATTTTCTTCTATTCCTTCAATGTTCAGAGAGGGGTCATCAGAGTAATGGAAAGTAGTTGTTTCGGAATGGATCCAGATTCCTTCAATCATTAATGATGTTTTAACCATGGTAATTACCTTGTTTAATGACGGATTTGTGCTCACTCCCATGTGAAACATGGGAATGAATGATGGAAAGGCAACTTCAGAAAAATTGGTGTTACTGTAGCTGAATTCATCTTTATAATCTTCAACCCAACCGGTTCCGTCCCATTCCGAATAAATCTCAATTGAAACATCTCCGGATGTATTGTATTGATATACCGTTTGGGCATTTCTTTCGAGCATAAATGAAGTAAAACTAAGTCCCCAATCTACACTTTCAATCAGTCTGCCGTTGCCATCATAAGCATAATTTGTTTGATAAAAGAGCAATTCATCTTCGTCATCAATAAAATACATGCTTAGTTGTTCTATTTGCCCGGATGCATTGTATGTATTAATAAATTTAATCTTCGTCATCTCTTCATCTTCGTCAACCGACTGCATATCAACCTGAATTAACAAACCGGATGCATTGTAGTGGTATTTCTGTTCTGCTTCCAACATCCAACTGTCATCTTCATATGAGAAGTTTTTCAATACATCAATTTTCCCATCCTCATTATAGGTGGCCTCCATTTTACTGTCAGGCATCATTTCACCTGAATTTTCGTCGATTTCTAAAAATGTAATGGAGATGATCTGTCCCTGATTGTTATATTCCGTTTCTGTTTCGGCATAAAGTTCCCATTTTTTGTCCTCGAAGTCCCATTCAAAATCTTTCCACAAAATGCTCCGCATTTCCGTATTGTAAAAAAAGACTTCTTTTAAGTCATTTTCCCAGATTTCTGTATCCAGGTTTAGAATTTGCGCTACTGTGCTGTCGAGTTTCATGGTGGCCGCTGCACTTTTTAATGTATTCTTCATGAATACATTCCACTGCAATTCGGACTTTAAATGATTGGTCAGAAGTGCACGTTGCTGTGAAACGCGGGAATATTTTTCCTTTGCCGTTTCTACTCTTTTTTGAAGGGTTGTCGGGTTTTTTCCACTGGAAATCAGGACTGTAAAAAATAAAGCTAACAAGAAGGTAAATTTTCTCATGGTGGTTAATTTTTTAATTAATAATTACGCATCTTTTTTTCGATCAAATTTAGGGAAATTTGTATTAACCTAACATAAAAATTCCCATTAATTTAGAGGTAAACGTAATTTTTATTCAATACTGAGAATTCTGTGTTTTTCCTGTCCAAATCCTTTTATTTCAATTTCTTTTTTTGAAATAAGTACCTCGCCAAAAGCATTTTCGGATTCGGTTTCAACCATTCCTTTAAGCGTAATAAAATGAATTCCATTTTGAAAAGCATAATTGCCGGCATGGTTATGTCCGTTCATCCAAAGTTTTACACAGGAATAATTATCCAGAATTGAAAGCACTTCTTTCTGATTCCACAAAGCATGGCTTTCGAAGGGCAGAAGCGGATAATGGCAAAAAATGGCAACATTCAGATTTTCCGATTTTGCCTGTAGTAATTGATTGTTTAACCAGTTGAGCTGCTGTTTGCCAATTCCTCCGTTCCACGGATGGTAATTTGGTTTTCCTTCGGCTTTTAGTCTTGCAGACATTTCCTCTGCCAGCTTAACCTTTTCTTTGTCGGCCGAAAAAAAGGAAATGTCTGTTCCATCAAGAAAAACAAACATCCATCCTTTTTTTACCAATGAATAGTACATTTTAGACAGGCCCAGTTCTTCCGATACTTTTTCCAGATGTTCCGGTTCTACTTCAAAGTCGTGGTTGCCGGGTAAATGGTAAATGGTTTTGTTTGATTTTTGCAAAATAGGTTTCAGCGGTGCAAAACTGGCAAAATCGCGATCGATAAGATCGCCCATATTCACAATAAATTCCAGCTTTTCGTTTTGGTTAAAGTGTGTAATCGCCTTTTCCAGTTTTAGCAGAGAATTCCTGTAAAAGCGAGTGTTTGAGGTTTCGCAATCGCAGTACTGGCAATCGGCAAAAACTCCAAAACTGATTTGAGCCTTGGCGTTTATTGAAAGAAATTCCACAAGAAGTATTAAAATTAACGGAACAGCATTTTTCATTAGTTTACTCCTCTCCTGAAGGCATTGTAAAAGAACCCAGGTTGGTTATCTGGTAATCGGCCATGTTGAAACGTTTGTTGAAATTGGCATCAACACGGGTTACCTGCATTACCGATTTTTCGCCGGTTTCTTTGTCAATGGTTGTTGCTTCCATCATGTATCCCCATGGCACACCGCGTGCATAAAGATTGGTCTTAAAAAGTGTACTGAAAAAATCCTGAGTGTTCATTTTCAAGTCCTGGGTAATCCAAACTTCCGATTCGGTGTCCTCGTCGTTGAATTTATATTCTTCACATTTGTATCCGGCTATGGTTTTGGTTCTGCCGGTTTTTTTTACATTCGGATTGGCTAAATATGCTTCCGGGGTTTCCGCCAGATTTTCTTCTTCGTAAGTTTCGCCTATTGACGAGAAGAATGCTCCCATTCCATAAACAATTCCGGTTTTTTTACCTTTTTCATCACTTAAAATAATGGTAGCCCCGTTTTCTGCATCAATAATAAACATACCTTGTCCCGGGTTCCCGATGTCGCCTGAAACAACCTGGTATGCCATACTTTTTGAATCGGGGCTGAGGTGTGTAATAAAATCCCCTTCACTTTCCATTTTTCCGTTTTTATCAAACGATTCCACGCGCATCTCAATCATTTGTTTGAAAGTGTAAGCATCGGCAACTGGAACCGGATCTCCGCCCATGCCAATTCCTTTCAGAATATTTTGCATACGTTGCTCACGCTCTCTGTCACTTCGGGAACTGGTTTCTGAAGGAGCTGAATCATTTTTTGCATTATTTTCCAACGACTCTTCAATTTTATCGAGTTGCTTATCAATAGCCTCATCTATTTTTTTATCAACTCTTTCTTCCACTTTTTCCTCCGCTCTTTCCTGAACTTTTTCCTGAAGTTTTCTGAGAATTCTTTGACCTTGAACCGGTTGTGCCAAAATAGCCGAAACAAATGCAAGCAGTAAAAAATTAATTGGCAGTTTCATAATTGTAAAGTTTTCAAATTGAAAAACAATTCTTATTTATAAATAATCAAAATTATGAGAAAAGATTGTAATAATCAATTTTCTGAGCGGATTTTTGATTAGAAGAATTATTTACGATAATTAATTTTTTGTTGTTCATAAAAAATCATGACAGCGCAGGATAGGAATTGGATATGATTTTTCTTATTTTGGTTGAAATTTAAAGAAACCGAAAATGAGCAAAAACCATTTTTTAGCATTCGATTTGGGCGCCTCCAGTGGAAGAGCCATGCTGGGCACACTGGAAAAAGGAAAATTACAATTAACCGAGGTTCACCGGTTTAAAAACCAGATGACCCGGATTCACGGCACGTATTTTTGGAACCTTTTCAGTTTATTCGATGAATTGAAAACAGGTCTGAAAAAATGTGTTTCAGAATTGAAAATTCAGCCGCAATCCATTGGAATTGACACCTGGGGTGTTGATTATGCGCTTGTTACAAAACAGGGCAGATTATCCGGTCTTCCGTTTGCCTACCGCGATCACCGCACCGATAATTCAATGGAGCAGTTTTTTCAGCGAATGTCAAAAAAAGAAACCTACCTGCTATCCGGTATTCAGTTTATGCAGTTTAACACGCTTTTTCAGTTGTTTGCATCGGTGCAAAACGGAGATGTGGAATTGAAAACGGCTGAGAAATTGTTGTTTACACCCGATGCGTTGAATTACCTGTTTACAGGCGTTCAGAAAAATGAATATTCCATTGCCAGCACCTCGCAAATGCTGAAACCGGGCAAACCTGAATGGGAGTACAAACTTTTTGATGCCGCCGGAATAGATCGGAAACTTGGCGGTGATATAGTACTTCCGGGAACTTTGCTGGGGAATATTTTGCCCGAAATTCAGGAAGAAACCGGAAGCAAAATCATCCCCTGTGTAGCAGTGGCATCGCATGATACGGCATCGGCGGTGGCATCTGTTCCGGCAGAAGGCAAAAACTGGGCTTATTTGAGTTCGGGAACCTGGTCGTTGCTTGGTATTGAAAGCCAACAACCACTGGTGTCGGAAAAATCTCTGGAGATGAACTTCACCAACGAGGGTGGGGTGGAAGGTACCACACGTTTTCTGAAAAACATAATGGGCATGTGGCTCATTCAGGAATGTAAGCGCAATTGGGGCCAGGAAAAAGATATTACATGGCAGAAAATTGTTGATCTGAGTAACAGTTCCCAACCTTTTAAATGCCTCATAAATCCTGACGATTCAGCTTTTTTGAATCCCGGAAATATGCCCGGGGCCATTCAGAATTTTTGCCGGAAAACCAGACAGCCAATCCCGGAAACAAAAGGAGAAATTGCCCGGTGCATTTACGAAAGCCTGGCGCTGAAATACAAATACACACTCGGACAAATTGAAACGATTACAGGTGAGAAAATTGAAAAACTACACATTATCGGTGGGGGAGCCAATAACGAGTTACTGAACCGGTTTACAGCTAATGCCACCGGAATTCCCGTGATTGCCGGCCCCACAGAAGCCACAGCAATTGGTAATATTCTGATGCAGGCAAAAGCTCTGAATGTGCTTAATTCATTGCAGGAAGTCAGAGAAGTGGTGAAAAACTCTTTCGAAGTTAAAATTTACAATCCGGATGCCGGAAACGAGTGGGAGAATGCCTTTGAAAAGTTCAAAAAACTGGTTTAAAAAAAATGTTTGTTTAAATATTTATTTTTTAAGTTTAAACAAAAATGTGTTGATTTGCGTTACATTATCAACATTTCAATAAACTTAAAACAGTAACATTAAACAAATGAAAGAGAGGGGTTATTCAATAAAAGATCTTGAGGTTTTATCCGGAATAAAAGCTCACACAATCCGCATCTGGGAAAAAAGATACGAATTGCTCGTTCCTCAGCGTACAGACACCAACATCAGATATTATACGGATGATGATTTGCGCAGAATGTTAAATATTTCGCTTTTGGTTCGTATTGGTTACAAAATATCGAAAGTGGCCAAGTGGGACGAAGAAAAAATAAACGAAAAAGTACTGGAAATTGCCAAAAGAAGAACTTCTGATTCTGATTATATCGACCGGCTGATACTGCACATGGTTAATTTCGATAACCGGAGTTTCTATTATTTAACCAACGAAATTATTGAATCTCTGGGTTTTGAAGATGCCGTTACCAAAGTGTTTTTCGAATTTTTTGTAAGGGTTGGAACTTACTGGCAGGTAGGCTCCATTTTCCCGGCGCAGGAACATTATGTAACCAATATTTTCAGGCAAAAAATGATTGCCGAAATCGATAAGTTGGGTATGAGTGACAATAATCGGGCAACTATTCTCTTTTTTCTTCCTGAAAATGAGTTGCATGAAATGAGTTTACTTTTCTACTCATACCTTTCCCTTAAAATGGGATACCATGTTATTTATCTCGGCCAGTTTGTTCCGTGGAATGATTTGGAAAAAATTCAGAGACAAGTAAAAATTGATTTTGTATTTACTGCTTTTATTAATTCCATTCCGAAAGAAGACCTGGAAAGTTACCTGGTTGACCTGAAGGAACTTTTTAGCAGCCAAAAAGTTTTTATAACCGGCTGGCAACTGCACATGCACGAACCTGCACTGCCGCGGAATGTAAAAATTGTAAAAGATTACAAAGAGTTTAAGAAGTTTATGAGGTAGGAGAATTCTTACGTTGTTTTCCTGTATTTCCATATTGCAAGGCTTAAAAACAAGATACCCAAACCGGAAAGTGCGATAAACTCTTCAAGCAAATCGAAAAACCCGGAACCTTTGAGTATTATCATCCGCAACATTCGCATTAAATAGTAAATCGGATTGATGTGGTTGGCAATTTGAGCCCATGAAGGCATACTTTCAACCGGTGTGAAAATTCCGCCCATCAGAATAAAAAGGATGGTTTCCAGCATCAGCAGGACAAAACTTCCGGTAACCGGCACCCCAAAAACAAAATGACCGATTGACACGATGATAAAGCCATTTATGATGGAAAGTATAAGATAAGGCAGCACTTTACCAATAATTATCTGAACGGGTTTTAACGGCGACACCAACAGAATTTCCATGGTGCCCATCTCTTTTTCGCGGGTGATGGAGATGGAGGTCATCAGCGCCGAAATGAGCATTAAAATCAGCGCCATTGTGCCGGGAACAAACTGGTAGGCGCTTTTCATCTCTTCATTAAAATACATGCGCACCTCGGGTTCTGTTTTTAGGGGCATTTGCAGGTTGGGGTGCATTTTTTTTATGTAATCATTTACAATGCCGGTAGTGTAGGAAGTTACCAGCCTGGCCAGATTGGGGTCGGTTGCATCGGCTATTAACTGCACACTGGCATTGCCCTCACGAATCAGTTTTTGTCCGAAATCGTTTTCAAAAACAATAACCTGCTTTACCTTGCCTTTTTTGAAAATGGCCTCTATTCCGTCGGTACTTTCAAGGTTTTGATTCAGTATGAAATAACCCGAGGAGAGCAGTTTGTTTGTGATTTGCATTGTGGTTTCATCTTTCGACTGGTCGTAAATGGCAATGTGAACGTCACTGATTTCATTTTTAATAACCGTTCCGAAAATCAGTAACTGGGTAATGGGAATTCCAAATAGAATCAACATCGTCCGCGGGTCGCGAAGAATGTGGAAGAATTCTTTTTTTATGAATGATTTCAGTTGTTTCATCTTGCAATTTGTATAAACACCTCATCCATATTTTTGGCGTTGTACTTTTCCTTCAATTTTGCCGGCGTATCAAGTGCTTCTATTTTTCCGGCATCCATAATAGAAACCCGGTCGCAATATTCAGCTTCGTCCATGTAGTGCGTGGTGACAAATACCGTTATTCCGTTGCTGGCTGCTTCGTAAATCAAGTCCCAGAAACGGCGGCGGGTAATCGGATCAACTCCTCCGGTGGGTTCGTCGAGGAACACAATTTTGGGTTCGTGGAAGATGGCGACTGAAAAAGCCAGTTTTTGTTTCCAGCCTAATGGAAGTCCGGCAATCAGTTTGTTTTTTGCACTTTCCAGTTCCAGGTTTTTCAGCAGTTCGGCCATTTTTGCTTTCCGTTTTTTTGATGAAATCCCGTAAATCCCGGCATATAATTGAATATTTTCGGCTATGGTCAAATCTTCGTACAATGAGAATTTCTGGCTCATGTACCCGATGTTTTTTTTTATTTTTTCTGTTTCGCGGTAAATATCAAATCCGGCCACTTTTACCTCACCTGAAGTGGGAGCGGAGAGCCCGCATAAAATGCGCAGTGCCGTGGTTTTTCCGGCGCCGTTTGCTCCCAGAAATCCAAAGATTTCTCCCCTGTAAACGTCGAATGTCAGGTTATCGTTGGCCGTAAACGAGCCGAACTTTTTTACGAGGTTTTGTACGGTGATGATTTGTTCGTTCATAATTGTGTTCTTCTGGTATTCATCAGGTGAACTTAAAGTCACCAGATGAATAACTTACTGTTTCATCAAGTTCATAAACACATCTTCAATTTCAGGAGGAATCTCTTCCACCAGCACATTTTTGTGGTTGAGTTTTTCAAGATATAAATCCAGTTCACTTTCTTCTACATCATCATTTATTCCTGTAAAGTGCACATACTGGCCAAACGCAAACACCGATTCTGCTTTTTTGAATTTTCGTAAATCGTTAATGAGCCTGAACATTTCGTCTGACCGCATCCTGATAATTTTTCGCTGGAATTTTTCGGTAATCCTTTTGGGAGAATCCACATCCAGAATTTTTCCGTTTTGGATGAGCGCCACCTGGTCGCACAAAATGGCTTCGTCCATGTAAGGTGTTGAAACAAAGATGGTAATTCCTTTTTGCTGTAGTTTTTTCAGCATTTCCCAGAATTCTTTCCGCGAAACAGCGTCCACACCTGTTGTTGGTTCGTCGAGTACCAGAATTTTCGGACTGTGAATGAGGGCACACGATAAAGCCAGTTTTTGTTTCATTCCACCCGAAAGTTTTCCAGCCCGGCGTTTTTTGAACGGTTCAATCTGGTAATAAATATCGCGGATGAGGTCGTAATTTTCTTCTACGGTAGTGCCGAAAACCGTTGCAAAAAAGCTGAGATTTTCCTCCACGCTCAAATCCTGGTAAAGCGAAAACCGGCCCGGCATATATCCCACAATGTGCCGTATTTTTTTAAAGTCTGTTACCACATTCAATCCATTTATTGTTGCATCGCCGGAATCTGGCAGGAGTAAAGTCATCAGAATACGCATCAGCGTGGTTTTACCAGCACCGTCGGGTCCAATCAGCCCAAACAACTCGCTTTCCTGCACTTCCAGCGAAATGTTTTGTAACGCAGAAGTTTTTTTGTACGATTTGGATATATTTTTTACCTCTATCATTTTGTTTCAATTACTATGAATATATTTCTTCTTTCGGAAATTGTTTTGAAATGATGAAAATTTCCATCGCCAGTTTAAATGCTTTTTGGTACGCTAATAACTCTTTGAAATCCATATTTTTAAAATTTAAAAGTTTTGTATTCTATTTTATTCATTTCATTTCAACTGCGACTGCTCACTGTGACTGCGACTGCTCACTGCTCACTGCTCACTGCCAACTAATCTCTCCCGGCATACCAATTTTCAGCGTACCGTCGTTTTTTACGGCCACTTTTACAGCATAAACCAGTTTAACCCTTTCTTCCTTGGTTTGAATGATTTTTGGGGTGAATTCGGCTTCAGAAGAAATCCAGGTAATTTTTCCGGTAAACGACTGGTTTTCCTTTTCATTTTTATCAACCAGAACTTTCACTTCCTGTCCGATTTTAATATTGGGAAGTTGTGCGCCACTCACATAAACTTTCAGTGTCAGTTCATCGAGGTTGGCCATTTTGAAAAGCGGTTTTCCGGGCGCAGCAAGTTCACCCTGTTCTATATAAGTTTCAAGAATGGTGCCGCTTGCCGGTGAAATAACTTTGCAGCGGTTCAGCAAATCGAGGGTTGCTTCCTGCCGGGTTTCCAACACCTGCAATTCTTTATTTATTGAATTGAACTGGGTTTTTGTGCTTTCAATCTGTTTGTCGAATACACGTATTTGCCCCGAAATGTCGTCCAGTTGTTTTTGTGTGGCAGCGCCGTCGGCCAACATCTGCGAAACCCGTTTTTCGTTAATTTCCAAATTCTTTTTCTGCTCTTCAAAAACGGCTACCTGCGCCTTTACAGATTGTCTTTTGGCTTCCACTGCTGCTTTTTGCGCCTCAATTTGCTGAAGTTTCAAATGGATTTGCATCGTGTCGATGAGTGCAGCCACCGTTCCGGCTTCAATTTTTTGTCCTTTTTCCACATTCAACTGAAGTATTTTTCCTGAAGCTTCCGAAGAAACAATAACAGTTTCAGCCTCAAAATTTCCGTAAGCATCCGATTTGTCATTTTGGTTGGAACATCCAAAAAATAAGGCAGATAAAATGAAGATGATTGCTTTGTATTTCATACTTGTTGTTTTTAAAGTTACTGATTTATCCTTCCTGAAAACTGCGACTGCAACTGAGACTGCGACTGAGACTGCGACTGAGACTGCGACTGAGACTGCGACTGAGACTGAGACTGCTCACTTCCAACATTCCCCTTTATTAACCTGTATTTTTCCTTTGCTTCATTTAATTGAATTTTATGCAATTCAAGGTTGAGTTTTGCCCCGGTTTCTGCCTGTAATTCACGAATGTAGTCTGATGTTGTAAGGAATTCATTTTTCAGCTTTGAGGCAGCCATTTTGGTAATTTCCGTTCGTAACTCAACCAATTCCAGGTCGGTTTTTAGCATGGTTTCCAGTTTGCTGATTTGCGCTGCCTGCTGTGTGAGCAAAAGCTGAATGTTTTGGCTGAAAGTTTCTTCCTGTTTCTGAATCATTTCCTGCTGTAATGTGAGTACCTGCTTTTCCAGTTAAAATAGACAGCATTTGAATGGCCGAATTTTTTGCCGCATCGAGTTGAATCTTATGTTGTTCCAGGTTCAGGATTTCAGCCCTAATTTCTAATGCTGTAGTTTTTTCTGCTATTCCGTTTCTTACGGCAGACTCTGCCGATACCAGCTTTTCTGTGAGTACTTTTTTTTGTGCATTTACAACTTCGGTTTGTTTTTTAACCACCAAAACAGTAAAAAAGGACTGAGAAACCAGTTCGTTTAATACATCTCCAATCAACCACCTGGCATTTGTTTTTTATTTACTAAAATTGAGTTCAGGATAAAAATTTTCACGGATTCCTTTCGTTTTATCAGAAATTCGTTGTATTCTTTTTTGCTGTTATTGAAGAACATCATTTGCATCAGCGGTCTGGCTGCAAAAGGAAAAATGCTCAGTCCGAGAATATTTATCATCAGGTCGCGCGGATCCATCCGGCAGATGGTTTCGGCTTCCATTTCCTGTTCAATCATTTGCAGAATTTCTTCCGGATTAATTCCCTGCTTTTTAATAAGGGAGGCCAGGAAATCGGGATCGCGGTTGATTTCCTTTAAAATAAATGCAGGTAAAAACGGATTTTTCAGCAGCAGATCGATGTACCTTTCCACAAATGCTCCCAATCTTTCTTCAAAAGGTTTTTCTGAAAAAATCAGAGACCTGATGTCAGGGAAAATCTGATTGAACACCTTGCTGAAAATAGCTTCGAACAGCTTTTGCTTGTTTCTGAAATAGTAGTGTAACAGCGCTTTGTTGATCTTTGCCTCGTTGGCAATTTCCTGCATTCGTGCACCATCCATTCCTTTTTGTATAAAAACGGTTTGGGCAGCATGAAGAATTTTCTCTTCGGTGCTGTCTTTGTTTATCTCACTCATTTATTAAATATTTTAACTGTTTGATTTAACCAACTGGTCAAAGTTAAGTCGATAATTTTGAATAACAAACGATTTAACCAAAAAATTTAACCAAGTGGTCAAGAATAAATTTTTCAAAAAATTAATGCTACTTTTGATTCGCCAAATAATACCGTGAAAAAGAGGGTTGCAGCGGCATTTTAATATTATAAACAATGCATTCAAAAAAATCGGGATCGCTCAAGAATAAATTAACCAAACAAAACAATTTATCTTTTACTGTTACAGAAAATTCTCTCCTCATGGATTTTCTGTTGACACAGTTGCCCCATAAAAGCCGCAATAATATTAAGTCGTTGCTAAGTCACAAACAGGTTTTGGTTGACGGGAATTCCGTTTCACAGTTTAATTTTTCTCTTGCTCAGGGGCAAAAAGTTGAAATTAGCAGCAACCGTATTTTACCTGAACAAAAATTCCGGGAATATAACATTGTTTACGAAGATCAACACCTGATAGTGATTGACAAAATGGCCGGGTTGCTTTCCATGGCCACAAAAAATGAGAAACGAAACACAGCATACAGTTTACTAAGCAAACATGTGAAAAAACAGGACAGGGGAAACAAAATATTTATCGTGCACCGCCTGGACAGGGAAACATCGGGATTAATGTTGTTTGCCAAAAGTGAACCGGTAAAAATGAAACTACAGGAGTTTTGGAATGAAACAGTCATTGAACGGACTTATACAGCGGTTGTTGAGGGAATGGTTGAAAAACAGGAAGGAACCATTTCATCGTATTTGTCGGAAGACAAGGTATTTAAAATGCATTCGTCGCAAGCTCCCAAACACGGACAAAAAGCAATAACTCATTTTTCAGTGCTAAAGAAAAACGAAGCGTATTCTTTATTAAAAGTAAACCTTGAAACCGGTAGAAAAAATCAAATACGGATTCATATGCAGGAAATGGGGCACCCCGTAGCAGGCGATAAGAAATACGAAGCCACAACAAATCCGATGAAAAGATTAGGGCTTCATGCCACGAAAATATCGTTTATCCATCCGGTTACAGGAGAGAAAATGAATTTTGAAACAAAAATTCCACGTGTGTTTATGCGGTTATTTTAATGGGTATTGTTACTGAAACTTCAGTTTTAACTTATGTACTTTCCCGGCTTTTTGTATTTTTGCAGTCAGAATTGAAAACAAGGATATCGAAATATTGCGGTATTACTCCACTATGATTTCCCTAAAGAAGAGATAATTACATGTTCAATAAAACAGAAAAAGAAGAAAAGGCGTATTTGAAAAATCTGCTGAAAAAAGTAGATACTGCCATCCGGTTTATCAACGAACGCATTCAATCGCAATCGAATGAAGTTAAATACCTGAATACTCATCTTCAGGAATTTAAAACGGATATGGACCACCTCGAGAAAAATGCCATGCGCGAAGCCATAACCAATACAGCAGCGCTTGGCGACCATTCGGTTGATAAAAAGAAAAGACTGGTGCGGCTGCTTAATGTTCCCTATTTTGGCCGGATTGATTTCACCGAAAAGGGCAAAACCAACCCGGTATCTGTTTATGTAGGAGTGCATAACTTCAGGGATGATGAAAAAAATAAAAATCTGGTGTACGACTGGCGCGCACCCATATCAAGCATGTTTTATGATTTTGAGTTGGGCAATGCTTTTTATGAAACTTTGGATTCGAGAAAAGAAGGTACAATTGAACTAAAACGGCAGTACCGCATCCGTAAAGGGGAGATGGAATATATGCTCAACAGCGATATTACCATCCAGGACGATGTGCTTCAAAAAGAGTTGAACCAGGCCACATCGGGCAAAATGAAAAACATTGTGGCCACCATTCAGCGCGAACAAAATGCCATTATACGGAACGAGGAAGCCCGGCACCTGATTATTCAGGGAGTGGCCGGTTCGGGCAAAACATCCATTGCGCTGCACCGGATTGCCTTTATGCTTTACCGGTTTAAAGAAACCATTTCTTCCAACGACATCCTGATTATTTCGCCCAACAAGGTTTTTGCCAGCTACATTTCGAATGTGTTGCCCGAGCTGGGCGAAGAAACCGTTGAAGAAACCAGCCTGGAAGAAATTGCAGATGAACTGTTTGAATACCAGATTAAATTTCAGTCGTTTTTCGACCAGGTTTCGGAACTATTGGAAAAAACCGATGAAAAACTCATTGAACGCATCCGGTTTAAATCGACGGAAGAGCTGCTCAAAAGAATGGATGAATATCTGCTTTACCTCGAAAACGAAGGATTCAAACCGGAAGATATTATGGTGGGCAGAAAACCGGTTCCGGCATGGTTTATCAAGGAGTCGTTTCAAAAGCATCACCGAAAACCCATACTTAACCGTTTTAACGAAGTGGTGCGCGACATTGTAAACAATGTATTTACTCATTACCGCTACGAAATAATGGGCAAAGAGCGTACACAATTGCATACTACCATTCGCAAAATGTTTCCATCGGCAAATCTCCGGATGCTGTACAAAGGTTTTTATGCCTGGCTGGAAAGACCTGATTTGCTGAAAGTAAGAAAAGGTTCTACCTTTGAATACAGCGATGTTTATCCGCTGCTTTATTTGAAAATGAAACTGGAAGGGTTGAAGCCTTTCCTGAGTGTGAAACATTTGGTGATTGACGAAATGCAGGACTATTCTGCCGTTCAGTACAAAGTGTTAAGCACCCTGTTTCCGTGCAAAAAAACCATTCTGGGCGACATCAACCAATCGGTAAATCCTTTTAGTTCCTCGGGGCTCGAAACCATTGAAGCTGTTTTTCCCGATGCCACCAGCATGACCATGCTGAAGAGTTATCGTTCAACTTATGAAATTACACAGTTCACCAAAAGAATCAGGCAAAACCTGAATATAGAAGCCATTGAACGACACGGTGAAAAACCGGCGGTTTTCGCGTTTAAAAAAGAGACAGATGAATTAAGCCACATTAAATTTTTGACAGGATTATTTTTAAAAACTGATTACAATTCATTGGGTATAATCTGCAAAACACAGCCGCAGGCTGATGCACTTTACAACGGGTTGAAAGACGATTTTGAACTGAACCTGTTAAACGCCGCAAGTGTGGCTTTCGGGAGCGGAATCGTTATTACTACCGCCCACCTGGCAAAAGGTCTCGAATTTGATAATGTTATCGTGCCTTACGCAAACGCTAAAAATTATTTTACCGAACCCGATCGGCAAATGCTTTACGTTGCCTGCACACGTGCCATGCACAAGTTAAGTCTGACGTATTCGGGAGCAAAAAGTGCTTTTTTGGAAGATAATGCGGTTAATCCTGAAAATAACTAAGACTTATGGAAGTTTGTCCGTTGTGTTATACCGAAAGTATTCACCCTGAAGTAGAAGGGCCCAAAAGCCGGTTGTTTCATTTGTGTGAAAACTGCAAGCTGGTATTTGAAGAAAAAAGCAATCGGCCCAATATCCATGAAGAAAAAAAACGGTACCTCGAACATAATAACAGCATTCATCAGGAAGGGTATGTAACCCATTTAAACCAGGCCATTTACCCCGCCCTGAAATATTTAAAGTCCGATTTTCGCGGACTCGATTTTGGCTGCGGTCCCGTTCCTACATTGAATTTGTTGCTGGAAAAGGAAGGATTTGCCTGCGAATTTTACGATCCCATTTTTTTTGCCGAACCGCCGCTCGGAAATTTCGATTTTATATTTGCCACCGAATGTTTCGAGCATTTTTTCAGACCCGCTGATGAAATGCTGAAATTGTTGGGCTTACTCAAACCGGAAGGAATTCTGGTGGTAATGACGCAACTTTGGAAAGATACCACTATATTTAAAGGATGGCGATATGCACACGATCCAACCCATGTGGTTTTTTATCACGAGCAAACTTTCCGGTTTATTGCTGCACATTTTGGTTTTGAGGTTCTTGAAATGAAAAAAGACCGGGTGGTGATTTTACGCAACAAACAGTAGCCGGATTTAATTATTGAATCTGATTATATCCAGTTTAGCTTGATGTTTTTAATGTTTTTCGTTTCTAAAAGGTGTTTCAGTCGTGCCACCTTTTCATCATGTCCGGGTATTTTGGTTTCATGGGTTTCAACCAGTAAAAGGTCCACCTTTTCATAGGTTTCCCGTTCAATAATCTTTTCCAGTATTTTTATTTCAGCACCTTCAACATCCATCTTGATTAATGCCACCCTGCTGTTGAATGAATCAATAAATTCCACCAGGTCAATTATTTCAATTTTAATGTAATGGCTGTTATCAATGTTTTCTTTTTCTCCGATAATTGAAGAACTTACGCTATAAGCTTCGTGATTTAACTGTGTTCTTTCTTTATGAAAAAACATTTTGGTTTTTCCATTTGAGGTACTAACGGCTTGTTGGTAACAAGTAATATTGGAAAAATCTTTTGTGCGTTGTTTTAAAACTTTATAGGGTAATGGATCAGGTTCAAAAGCAAACACTTTCGCCTTTGTTTTTGCAAAAAGAAGTGTAATATCACCTACGTTGGCGCCACAATCTATAACTGTTGAGTCCTCTGAAAGTCCTTTTAAAATTGGCTTGAGACGGCTATAACTAATAAAAAAGGCTCCACAGTTTAAGATTTTACGTTTTAGCAATTGAAATTTAAAGCGAATGGAATTCAGAAACAAAAAAGTGAAGGTCATTTTCATCATTCATAAAATTAGTAACCCAATTTACTATTCACAGCAAATTATCTTTGCAAACAACCGGCGCACAACCGAATTTCAGGCCTGATTTTCAGTCGTTCAAAAGCAATGGGTTTGTGGCATTTTATGCACAGGCCAAAATCCTTCTCGTGCACCACCTGGGTTATTTTCTGAAGCTGATCTAGCCGGGTTTGCAGGTTTCGCATACTGGCTTCTGTTATGCTTTTGTTGTTAATGGCATCCATGCGTGAAATTCGTCCAATGGCATCATCGGGAGATACAGGTGCAGTGAACTCCTTTAATTCAGTTATTTTTTGCGTGAGTTTGTTAATGTCACTTTTAATTACTTCTATAATCTGCTGTCGTTCTTCTTGTGTCATTTTTTTTGAATTGACCCAAAAATAGAATTTTTTTGTGGCATCTATACTATTTGAAAAAAAATCTCTCTACCGAAGTGGTTTGAAATATTTAATATTTCCACCTGTTTGCTAAGGCCACCAGCGACAACATCACAGGCACCTCAACCAGTACGCCAACAACAGTCACCAGAGCTGCCGGTGAATTTAATCCGAAAAGTGCTATGGCAACTGCTACGGCAAGTTCAAAAAAGTTACTGGCGCCAATCATGGATGCGGGAGCACAAACTGCGTGGGGGAGTTTCAGTTTTCTTCCGCCAAACCAGGCAAGAAAAAAGATAAAGTAGGTTTGAATGACAAGTGGAACAGCGGCAAGTAAAATAATCAGCGGGTTATTCAGAATGTTTTGCCCCTGGAAAGCGAAAAGCAACACCAGCGTAACCAAAAGCGCAATGATGCTTACCGGTTTCAGTTTGGGTAAAAAAACGGTTTTGAACCACTCCTCTCCGCGACGTTTTATGAGCAGGCGTTGCGTAATCACTCCTGCCACCAGCGGAACAACCACAAAAATGATAACGCTTGCTACCAATGTATCGTAAGGGATTGTAATATTGGTAATACCGAGCAACAAGCCTACAATGGGCACAAACGCCACCAGAATAATCAGGTCGTTTACCGAAACCTGCACCAGTGTGTAATTGGGGTCGCCGTCGGTGAGGTAGCTCCACACAAAAACCATTGCCGTGCAGGGTGCTGCGCCCAAAATGATAGCGCCGGCAATGTATTCGCCAGCCATTGCCGGATCAATCCAGGCGGCATAAATTTTCGAGAAGAATATCCAGGCAAAAAATGCCATGGTAAAAGGTTTTATAGCCCAGTTGATAATAACAGTCCAAATTACCCCGCGCGGTTTTTTACCTATATTTTTGATGCTGGTAAAATCAATCTGAAGCATCATGGGATAAATCATTAACCAAATCAGCACAGCTACAGGAATGTTAACTCGTGCAATTTCAAGACTACTAATCACTTGTATGGAATTGCCACCCAACCAGCCAAGGCCTATTCCGGCAAGTATTCCGAGGGCTACCCAGATAGTCAGGTATTTTTCGAAAAAACCAATCGTTTTTTTTGGTTTAACGGGAATTGTTAACTTTTTGTGTGCTTTATCCATTGTGTTCAGCCTTAGTGTTTTATTTATTTTTTTGCGGTTAATGTTATGCTGTAAATTCCGGCACCAGCATTTTTAAACTGGTTCAATTCAGACTCATTCAGGTAACCGGCAAGAACCTTTTCCGGAATAACAATTGGTTTCTCTTTGTGGATTTCAACATGCGAAAAACCCTGCTTTTTAATAATTTTCAGGTATTCCTGTTTTTCGGTTGCCCCCGATACGCAGCCAGTGTACATCTCGGCAGCTTCTTTCAGTCCTTCAGGCAATGTGCCGCTGGTAACCACATCCGAAATACAAAAATGCCCGCCCGGTTTCAAAACGCGGAAAATTTCAGAAAATGCTTTTTGCTTGTCAGGGACGAGGTTTAATACACAATTTGAAATGACCACATCGAAGGAATTATCAGGCAGCGGCATTTCTTCAATATCGCCCTGAATGAATTCGATGTTTTTAAAGCTGGTTTTGGATAAATTTTGTTGCGCTTTCCGAATCATTTCTTCGGTGAAATCGAGACCGGTAACTTTTCCGGTTTCGCCAACAATAGTTCGGGCAATAAAACAATCGTTGCCCGCGCCGCTGCCCAGATCGAGCACGTTGTCGCCCGGTTTTATTCCGGCAAATTCGGTGGGCAAACCGCACCCCAAACCCAAATCGGCATCGGGATTATAACCAGCCACGCTGGTGTATTCGTCGCCAATCATACTAAATTCCAATTCACCACAGCAACCTGATGTGCCGCAACATCCCTGTTGCTGTTTCAGCAGACTGCTTTGACCGGCAATGGCGCCATATTTTTCTTTTACAACCAATTTTAAATCTTCTGCTTTCATTGTAACTGTGGTTTAATTTTTTCGATGTATAATTTATAAAATGCCTCTTTTATTTCGTCGCGCACCCGGTAATATTCGCTTTGAATAAATTCCGGTGTTCCGGTGGCGTGCGACGGGTCGTCGAAACCAATGTGCAGCCGGTGCTTTACTTTGCCCAAAAAAGCCGGGCAATTTTCGTTGGCCCCACCGCAAACGGTTATCACATAGTCCCATTCGTTGTGCAGGTATTTTTCAACCGGGTCTGAAGTGTGGTGGCTGATGTCGATGCCGATTTCCTTCATCACTTCCACGGCTTTATGGTTCAGCTTTCCGGAGGCTTTTGTTCCGGCCGATTCAACTTCCAAACGTCCGTCGAACGATTTTAAAAATCCGTGTGCCATCTGGCTGCGGCAACTGTTGCCGGTGCATAAAATCAAAATCTTCATTGCTAAATGGTAAAACTGTTAAATTGTGAAACTGAAAAATTGCCAAATTGTTAATTTTCTGTTGTTTATAGTACATATTCCTTGTATCCTTTACTCACTCATGCATTCTCGCATTTCCTCATTCATGCATTATTCATGTTCTGCAAACAAATTCCCCAACCGTTTCAATTTCTTCCAGAAAACCAGTCAGAAGTGCTTTCACCTCTTTCAGTTTTTCGGGTTCAAGGCAGTATTTGGTTTTCGCTCCATCTATGTGCCCCTGGATAAGACCGGCATCTTTCAGCTCTTTCAGGTGCTGATTCACGGTTGTGCGTCCAAGCGGCAGTTCATCCGAAATGTCGCCGGTGATGCAGGTTTGTGTTTCGGCCAGAAACTGTAAAATGCGTAAACGTGCAGGATGGGCCAGCGCCTTAAAAAGAACGGCCATTTCAGCCAGTTCTTTGTCGAATAATTCTGTTTTCGATTGTACCATATTGTAAAAATTATGACGCAAATATACGTCATATTTCAATTCGACGTATAAATACGGCATAAAATATTAAGTATTTTCTGCAAATTCTTTATCTTCGTGCTATGAAGGCAAAACAGAAACCGGTATTTAACAAGCGCATTTTTTGGGATGTGAACTTTGAAAAACTCGATTACGATGCCAAATCAAATTTCGTGATTGAGCGGGTTTTCGAGCGCGGCGATGTGGAAGACATCCGGCTATGCCGAAGGTACTACGGCGATGAAAAAGTGACGGAAGCATTGCTGAATGCCAAATATTTACCTGAACACCGGATGCACCTGGCAAGTGCCGTAACCGGGAAACCATTAAATAAATTCAGATGTTATATACTCAGGCAATCGAACCCGGAACTCTTTCCTTATTAAAAAAGTTGATGAAACTTCCATCCCTTGATACTTTTTCACTGGTTGGAGGAACCGCCCTGGCTTTACGTTACGGACACCGAAGTTCCGTGGATTTGGATTTATTTTGTCATGAAGAGTTTGACAATTCAATTATTGCAAATGAATTACGTCAAGAGTTTGGAGATGATTTTAATTTTGAAAGTGGGCACAGAAATCTGGGTATTTTCTGCTATCTGAATAAAATAAAGGTTGACATTGTTTATTATCCTCATCCCTTGGTTGAAACTGTTGAAATTATTGATCAAACCAGGTTCTACAGCGATGCAGATATTGCAGCCATGAAAATTCAGGCTATTTTGGGCAGAGGAAAGAAAAAGGATTTTTGGGATTTGTATGAATTACTTCAGCATTATTCCCTGCAACAAATTATTGACTGGCACAAACAAAAATACCCGAGTCAGATGCTTGCCATAAGTATTCCGAATGCCATTACTTATTTTGTTGATGCAGATGCCAGTGAAACTCCCGTAAGCTTTAAAAATCAAACCTGGGCTGGAATTAAAAAAGGCATAAGCAAAATAGTCAGCGATTATTTAAGCTGATTCTAAAATTTGTTGCCGCTGAGATTTTTGTTTTTTGATTATCCTATTGATTAACAACTACCTGCCCTTTTACCCTTAACCTGACCATGCTGTTGGCTGCATTTGAATTTACCGTAATGGTTTTGTTGAAATTTCCGGCGATGTTGGTGTTGTACTTCACTTTAATTTCGCCTTTTTCGCCCGGGGCTATGGGTTCACGTGGCCATTGCGGTACCGTACATCCGCAGGAAGCACGCACGTTGCTCAGCACCAAAGGTTTTTGCCCCTGGTTGGTAAAAGTGAATACACAATTTCCGTCTCCACCTTTTTCAATGGTTCCGTAATCGTGTTCCAGCTTGTCGAAAACAATGGAGTCGGCAACTGCAGCCTGGTTTTCCTGTGCCTGCAGAGCGAAGGTAAAAATACTGAGAATGGTTAGAAGGAAGATTGATTTTTTCATGGTAATAAATTGAAATTATTTTTTTTGAAATAAACTTTATTAAGGATTAGGGCAGCGGACTGCCAACTGCAATGTCGCACCGGTGCCAGGGTTGTCCATGAGGTGGATTAAGTTGTGGTTTAGTCCCTGACGGCGTAGCGGTGGTGCTGCGTGCCTGCGAGGGATTCATCCGCATGGCATTTTCCAGTGTTGGAGCGGTTGGGTTATTTGTTGCACGGGGCGCGGTATTTGTGGTAACGGGTGTCGAAGCCGTTGGAGGATTACTGGTGGTTTGCCCGGTTGTATTTGCCGGCTGAGAATTAAGCGGTGCACCCACCGGAATATCACAACGGTGAAAAGGTTCTCCATGTGGAGGATTCAACATTACTTCCTGGGTATTTTGTCCTGTAGTTGGCTGAATGGTTGTTTCTGTAGTTGTTGTAACCGGTGTTTCGGGAGATGTAGGGGAATTTTGCTCCTGATTTTGTGGCAATACAGGTATAAGAGGCGTTTCCCGTGATTCGTTTTGCGAAGAACTGCAGGAAACCAGCGTGAAAAGTACAAAGACTGTATTGAATATGATGCTTTTCCCCAGTTTAATTTGATTTTTTAAGTGCTTCATGTTAAAATATTTAATGATTATCTTTGAATAAAATTTACACGCTGTAAAGTTAATTATACTCACAACAGTTGCCAATACGATTGGTTCAAAATATTCTCACTCAAATTATTAAATATACCAGTGGAATATTTTTCAAAGATAAAAGGAATAAAACAGATTTCATACAAAACGTCAAAAATTGAAGTGCTTTTACACCAGGATTCAATTTTTTATTCGATGAACCCGAAAGGAACAAGGCCATAAAAACAAATTCGCATTCACATGCAGGAAATGGGGTACCCCAATGTGGAGGATAAAAAATACGGAGCCACCACAAATCCCATTAAACGGCTCGGAATTCATGCGCAATAGCTTTCCTTTATTCATCCGTTAACCGAAAACAAAATTCCCCCGGTTTTCATGCGGTTATTTTAGACTGCTTACTGAAACTTCAATTTCAAATCACTGGCCGCGATAAATCCGTAATTCCTGAATAATTCCACACCTTCTTTGTTCAAAACCAATTGAGTTGGTACTGCTGAAATTCCAAAATACTTCATCATATTCTGGCTGTTTGGGTTCATCACATTCAATTCAACCACATTTACTTTAATTTCAGGTGCGTTTTTAATCGCTTCCAGAACTGGTTCCATTTGTTTGCAGATGGTACATCCGTTTGACCTGAATTGTAATAATGTGAACTCAAAATTTTCTTCGTTTTTGGTGTAATTGAACAGAGAATCCACCCACTGTTCACCCGAAAGGATAACCTCGGTCCCGGCTGATTGGCGCATTTTTTCAGCGATGAAATTATTCAGGTCATTCTTCAGAAATAATCCCAAAAGAAGCAGCAACACCAGCAATGAAAGGAGGATTACAGGAAGGTTTTGTTTTTTCATTTGTGAATATTTTGTATCCTTTTATTGTTTTGG
The DNA here is from genome assembly GCA_019429205.1 of Mariniphaga sp. Classification (GTDB taxonomy): domain Bacteria; phylum Bacteroidota; class Bacteroidia; order Bacteroidales; family Prolixibacteraceae; genus Mariniphaga. The sequence continues at coordinate 42,869 of JAHYIT010000030.1, forward strand.
AAATTACATAAATTGCTGCAATTCTGCAATTGTTTTGTTCAATTCTCTTTCATAATCAAGTAATTGATTTACATTTTCGTAATATACAGAAAGTTCAAAAATATAGTTGATTAATGATATTTCGCCTGATTGGAGCATTTTTAACATTAGATCAGAATTATCGAGGATATGGAGTTCAGTACGATATTCGCTGACACTCTTTTGCATTTCAATGACTTTGGCATGAAGTGTTTTAAGTTGATTATAAAATTGCAACTTCTGATCGGTTGAAAAATGTTCCAGGGCATCTGCTTTGGCTTTTTCATATTTAACTTTGTTTTTATCCTCCCACAATGGAATGTTAATGCCGAAAGAAATGCCTTTAAATTGCTGATTTAATACTGTTTCACTCATGTAACCGGCCTTGAATTCAGGCAGGCTCTTTGCCTTGGTTAAGTCAATCTGTTTTTTCCCGATTTCGATTTCGTATTTTAACCAGGCCAGCATCGGATTGTTTTGTTCAGTTTCAAAATACCACTGGTCAAAATCATCAGGAATAATCAGCATCTGATATACCTTATCCGAAAAATCCAGTTCAATTCCGCCATTTAACCGGGTTAGCTGTGCCACCAAAACATTTCGTTCAATTTCGTTTGATTCAACCTTTTTTTGGGCAGTGAGTAAGTTTAGTCTTGCTTTGTTGTATTCCAGTATGTTCGCTTCTCCTGCTTCAAATTTTGATTTGTAAGATGAGGCGATACGTTGAGCATGTTCGAGTCGCTTATCGAGTTCTGCAATAAGGGCATTATAATAAACCAATTCAACGCAAATCAAACGTGCCTCTGTTTGGATTGCTTTTAATTGTTTCTGGTACAGGATTTCTGACTGTTCAGTTTTTAAACCGGAAATTTGGTTTTTGTATTTATATGCTGTTGGGAAATCAAAAGATTGAATTAAACTAAAATCAGTCCGGTTGCCCATGCCGGAATGATTCCCCCACAAATAATTAAATTCAGCCTCTGGGTTTTGCAGAAAAATACCTGTTTTATAACCGATTTTTTCTGCATCGAGGTTTTTTCTAAATGACGAAAGCGTTGTATTGTTCTTTTCAATTTCAACTAAAATTTTATCTGTTGTTTTTTGAGCTGAAAGACTTAAAATAATGAATGGAAGCCAAATAAACGCTATGATAATTTTCTTCATAATAAATCAGTTTATAAAAATTTCCGGTTGGTTAAAATACTGTAAACAATGGGAATGATGTAAATATTCAGCAACGTGGAAGTTAGCAAACCGCCCAAAATTACTTTTGCCATTGGACTTTGGATTTCATTGCCCGACAAATTTCCCTGAACGGCCAGTGGAATTAAGGCTAAAGCGGCTGTGAGGGCAGTCATTAAAATGGCATTTAACCGGTCAGATGAACCTTTGGTTACTGTTTCATAAACTGAAATTCCCTGGTTTTGTAATTTTTGATAGTTGGATATTAACAAAATACCGTTTCTTGTGGCAATTCCGAAAAGGGTTATAAATCCTATAATTGACGGAATACTTAAAATACCTGATGAAAAATAAACGGCAAAAACCCCGCCTATTAATGCCAGGGGTAAGTTTAGCAAAATGATGCCTGCCAGTTTAAAGTTTTTGAATTCGTGAAACAAAAGAAGAAAA
>JAHYIT010000197.1 GCA_019429205.1 Mariniphaga sp.
TGCATATTGAACATGAGTTTTATAAACTCCTACACTTCCATTCAGTCCAACCCGTAATTTCTCCCCGGCAACAAAGCCTAACCTTGCCCCCCACGATGAACCGTAAGAAATGCCATACCCCAATCCAACAAAACCATAATTCGACAATGTGTTGAGATATTCTTCCTCATTCCTGACAATGTTTTCTTCAGGCAGGGATTGATTTTCAATTTGTTGTTGAGGGGAAGACTGAATTATTTCCTGTTTTGGAACGGCTATTTCCGATGTTTCGGCAATAATTAAAAATTGTAAATAGCCCTCTGCAATGTCTGATTCAGTTAAAACATCCCAAATAATCCTTTTGTTATCTCCGGATTTTATGTCGGTACCCACATCGCCTGAAACTCCTTTTAACGGCCCTTTCCAGGTTTGGCCGTCATCGGCAGTGTAAAACAAATCCACATTAAACGTTTCTCCTTCACCTGTCAGATCGTAACGTACATATACAGAATCCCCTTCCTGGTTTATTCGGATGTTTTTTACCTCCTGGGAAAATATTTGTAGTGAAACAAAAACAAAAAAAATTGTTATAAGAAAGTTGCACCTTGTCATGTTCTGCAAACGCTTTATTATCCGACAGATATTTTTATTTCTATTCATAGGTAACAACTAATTGAGGTTTATTGGATGAACTTTCTCTTGCATTAATAAACACACTGTTATTTGAAGATTTAAATAACAAACCGTAAGGAGACTGCCCATCCTCAATCCAATTTTTCACAATATCAGTTACATTAAATTCATAATACTTCTTGGGTGAAGTAGAAGTAAAATTATATGCATACGAAATCCAGTCTGTTGTACTGGGTTGGTTATTCCAGGTAACAGAGTTTTCGTACCAGTTCCCGGTTATTTTATGAATTGTTACTCCTGTCGTTTTACTTTCTCTTACACTACTAACATACAACCTCATTTTGGCACTTATGACATTAGAACCTATAGGAATGGAGCCAATATTAAATTTAAATAAACAATAAATAGTCTCTGTGTTATCATTGTTAACTCCAAATACCATCGTTGGACTGCTGCCATCGTTAAATGTAGGATATCTGTCTATTATATGAGAATCTTCAGTAGCTGTAAGCGTTTTTGTTATTTCAGATGATTCCGTTTTAAAAGATTTTACACTTCCAACACTTGTTCCTTCACTATTAGTGGCAAAAGCGCGGAAATAGTACCAGGTATCGTCCTGAAGGCCTGAAATAGATTTTTGATAGGAACCGGTTTGTCCCGATACATACGCAATATTATCATTTGAGTCGGGTGTGTTGTCGGTTGAACTCCAGTAGAAACCTCTCTCATTAATTGAAGCATTTCCATCGTTAATAACATTACCATTTAAAACCGCTGAATTCGTTGTAATACTGGTTGCATTGTTCGTTTCAACATCCGGTGGTGATTTTTGAACATCTGTAGTAAAATTCACCTGGTTTCCATAAGCTATCCCCTGGCTGTTAATGGCATACGCCCGCACGTAATATGTTGTGTTTGCCGACAACCCGGAAACAGTGGTACTAAATGTTCCGGTTCCACTGCCAATGGCAATTTTATTATTTGAAGTTGTCGGATTTTGGGATGTACTGTAAACAATGCCACGTTGGGTTACAGTAGCATTGCCATCATCTGTAACATTACCCCCAAGAACAGCACTGCTGCTGGTTACATTCGCTGGCGAGGATGTGGTTACCGTTGCCGGAGATAGGGTCTGGTTTGTGGTAAAACTCACCTGGGGTCCGTAAGCTGTTCCCTCGCTGTTGATAGCATACGCCCGCACATAATACGTTGTGTTTGCCGATAACCCGGAAACAGTGGTACTGAATGTTCCGGTTCCGCTGCCTATCGCAACTTTATCATTCACTGTTGTTGGATTTTGTGATGTACTGTAAACAATGCCACGTTGGGTTACAGTAGCATTGCCATCGCTCGTAACATTTCCTCCCAACACCGCGCTACTGCTGGTTAAACTTGCAGGTGAAGATGTTATTACAGTTGCCAGTGAAATGCTTTGACCAGTGGTAAAACTCACCTGGGTTCCATAAGCTGTCCCCTCGCTGTTGATAGCATACGCCCGCACATAATACGTTGTGTTTGATGACAACCCTGAAACAGTGGTACTGAATGTTCCGGTTCCGCTGCCTATCGCAACTTTATTGTTCGCTGTTGTTGGATTTTGTGACGTACTGTAAACAATGCCACGCTGGGTTACGGCGGCATTGCCATCACTCAATACATTTCCTCCCAGCACCGCGCTGCTGCTGGTTACATTCGCTGGCGAGGATGTGGTTACCGTTGCCGGAGAAAGGGTCTGGTTTGTGGTAAAACTCACCTGGGGTCCGTAAGCTGTTCCCTGGCTGTTAACAGCATACGCCCTGACATAATAGGTTGTGTTTGCCGATAACCCTGAAACTGTTGTGCTAAAAGTTCCTGTTCCACTCCCAATTGTAACTTTATTATTCGCTGTTGTTGGATTTTGGGATGTACTGTAAACAATTCCACGCTGTGTCACTGCTGCATTGCCATCACTAGTTATATTTCCTCCCAACACCGCGCTACTGCTGGTTACACTTGCAGGTGAAGATGTTATTACAGTTGCCAGTAAAATGCTTTGACCAGTGGTAAAACTCACCTGGTTTCCATAAGCTGTCCCCTCGCTGTTGATAGCATACGCCCGCACATAATACGTTGTGTTTGATGACAACCCGGAAACAGTGGTACTGAATGTTCCGGTTCCGCTGCCTATTGCAACTTTATTGTTTGAAGTTGTCGGGTTTTGGGATGTGCTGTAAACAATACCATGTTGGGTTACTGCTGCGCCGCCATCACTTGTCACATTGCCCCCAAGAACTGCACTGCTGCTGGTAACATTTGAAGGTGAAGTCGTTATTACGGTAAAGGGTGGAGGGGTGGTTGTAAAACTTACTTGTGTTCCATAGGCTGTTCCCTGGCTGTTAACAGCATAAGCCCTGACATAATAATTTGTATTCCCTGTAAGGCCTGTTAGATTACTTGAATAACTCCCTTTTCCACTGCCATTCGTAGTTTTGCCACTGTTGTTTTGCATAGTTGGATTTCCGGTGGTATTCCAAACGACACCCCTCGAAGTAATTGCACCACCGCCATCATCAGTTATTGTACCACCTGAAACAGCAGAAGTGGCAGTTATTTCAGTTGCGGTTTTGGTGGTAATGGCAGCCTGCAAAACAGGTGTAATGGTTGTGGTTACTTCATTACTTTTATTGCTTCCTGCCAATGCATAAATTTTATAGGTGTGAAGCTTACCTCCTGTCGAGATATTGTTTGTAACTGAATTTTCACTTTTACCCGGCGAAGCAATGGTTATAAAACTTCCGGTCTCTAAGCTCCTTTCAATTTTAAAACCCGAAATATTCCGGTTATTCTGGTTCCAGGTTAATTTTACCTGTTCCCCTTCCTGCTTTGCAGTAAAGCCGGTTGGCGTGAATATTTCTTTGGGGCAATCAGGGTCAAAGGGGCTGTTCCAGTCACGGTTTTCGCAGGCGGTTAAGAGTATTAAAACGATTCCTGCTAACAGTTTTACATTGTTTAATTGTTTAATTCGCTTCATTGGTCAGGTTTTTAAAATTAAAACTTTAACGAAACAGCCAATCCCCCACCATTTTGTAATGGAACCGGCTGAAAAGTCAGTTCCTTTTTGGCTTTTCCGTGTTTGGCCGAATAGACAATAAAAGACACTGTACTTGCACCTGCAAGGGCAAAAGCAACAAGGTAAATAATATCGTAAGTTTCCACTTTTGAACGCAGTTCGGCAGCATTGTCAGTGGCCGTTTTGTATTCGTCGTATAACTTATTTCCCTGCAGGTAAGCAAAAACCCCGGTACCGGCAGAGGCCACAGCCAGCGATAACGAAATGGTTTTACCTGTTTTGTACCGGCTGATGTTTACAACAGGTTTCTGTTTTCGGGTTTGAGTTTGGATTGAACCCGGAAGGCCTGTGGTTTCTGCCAATACTTTAAATTGCAAATAGCCTTCTTCCAGACCGGGTTCGGAGAGCACATTCCAGGTCATCCGTTTGTTGATTCCCGGCAATACACGTTCGCCCACATCGCCGGAAATCCCTTTCAACGGTCCTTTCCAGGTTTGGCCGTTATCAACCGAATAGAATAAATCGACTTTAAAAATCTGTCCTTCTCCGGAGAGGTCGTAAAGAACGTTTACTGTGTTTCCTGCCTGTGTTACGCGTATATTTTTTATTTCCTGTGCATGGGCAAATAAGGGAAAAAGGGAAATGAGCAGAAAAATAAAACAAAAAACAAGTATGTGGCTAAAGCCTTCAATTCCATAATGTTTTCCAGACCGTTGGCTTGGTGAAGCCATCCATTCGGGAAATCGCAAAGGCAATAAAAAAGCTGTTTTTTCCATTCGGAGCGCTTGTCTGCCCTGAATGATATCTTTAATCCGGCAGCTTGTATAGGTTTTTAAATTCATTCTTTTCAAATTAAAAAGTAAGGTCTTTCCAAAGCTGGCTCATTTGCGGACTAACGGTTGTAACCGGATCTTGTGTTTTACCCATTACCCGCAACGAATGGACACCAACCTGGCTTTTCAAGTACCTGTCCAGTTCGCCAAACGTAACGCCGCCGCCGGTTTCCTGCAGTTTTTTCAGCAGAAAATAGGTAAACAAACCGTGTTTTTCATCGTGATAAGGCAATGCAGTCTGTTCACCGGTAGAGGCAGAAAACACTACCATGTTGCCCATTAACTCTTCTTCTTTGGGTTTTATCCGCACCCCGCGTGCAGCCAAAAGGCCCTGGTTTCGTCCTCCACCCGAGAAACAGGCATCTAACACCACCGTAATTTTTTTGGCGCCGGTTGCCCCAAACTTTTTGTAAACCTCTTTTAAAGGAATGGCAGAGGTCAGGTTGGTTGCATTCACATCCACCGGAATCAGGTAAGGGGTATGATTTTGTTCGTCAGGATAACCATGTCCGGCATAATAAAAAATCAATTCCGTTTCGGGCCCCATGCGTTTAATTAGTTCGCAAACCCGGTCAATCTCCCTGTTCATGGTTCCAAGCGTGGCATCGGTGTTGAAATAAATATTCTCTTCAACAACACCCATCGTTTTTACTGCATATTCCAGAAAAACGCCTGCATCGCGCCGGGCATAATCCACATTCACTTCGGCGTCTAGCGTACCCGAATAATCTTCGTTTCCAAAGATCAACGCTACCTTGTTTGGATATTTATCAGGGTTAACAGGAATATCCTTATCCACATCTGAAGTAAGAGATGCAATGGCAATTTCAACCTCTTTTTCAGGAATGCCTCTCACCACCAGCTTCTCAGTAGAAACCTGCTGGTTCATGGTTAACGAAACATGACCGTCCTCTGCAAAACGGCCATGCTTTTCATTCATTCTGAAATCAAAATCAATAGCGTTTTCTCGGTATTCGTTGTTGGCCACAAAAGTGTATGGAATGAGTTTTTGTTCTCCGGGTTGCAATTCACCAATACTTTCCAACTGGTTCGCTGTAAGGCAAAACACATTGCCGGGAATGGTAACTGCCACCGAAATATCTTCGGCAATTCCCTGACCAATATTTTGCACAAGTACTTCCAAATCGAACGGTCTTCTTTTTTCAAGTGTATTTCCTGATTGACTGCTTACCTGGTAATCCACCATTTTTACAAGCGGAGGTCGAAAAGCCTGCGTTTCTATTTCTGCTTCCAGCGGATTTGTACCAAAACCGTTTGGTTCAGTTACTACTATTTGCAATGATACCAAACCATCAGGTAAACTTAAATTTCCTTCAATCGGAATTTCAACATGAATTGATTCTTCCGGTTTAATTTCCTTCAAATCTTCAGGAGGATAAAACTTTAACCCGCTTATCTCATTATTATCTTTAATAACAAGTCGTAATCCGGAACCAGCACCTTTCCCTGAATTAACCAAATCAAAACTGATTTTTACTGTTTCACCGGCATCAATTTTATTGTTTTCATTCGCATCGGTAAACTCGTAATTGATAATTTCAAGGTAAGGCGGTTGTTTTGCTTCTTTGGTAACCGAAATATACACTTTTTCACTCACGGCCGAAACCTGTTTGTTTTGTTGTGCAAACGAGACAGATATTCCGCTGAAAAAAAACAGAAGCAAAATTGAATAGAATTTTTTCATCTCTCGTGGTTTTTTGGTCTGCTTAACCAAGGTTTATTTGCCGTTAAAAATATAAAAAAACCTCATTTAAAAAAAGATACCCCGGACATTTTGCTGATCAGCCCGGGGTATT
>JAHYIT010000198.1 GCA_019429205.1 Mariniphaga sp.
AGGGCTTTAGCCATTAAGAGATTTAAATGCTAAAGCCGGAAAAGACTCCGAAAAGGTTAATCACCGGGCTAAAGCGCCGGTGTAAAAAATGATTGTTTGTTTTGTGATTTAAAACGTGGAATTTGTCGTACACCCGATTGTATGTTACGACCATACCAAGTCCTTATTTTTTTTATTCAAAAGGAAAATTTTCATCTGGTATATATCAAAATGGCCGATATCAGCCTCTTATTATTGAAAGTTGCCAAACAATTAAAGCATAAAGCGGTTTTTTGCAAATGAATTTTTATTTTTGCCGTCTGATTCAAGGGGAACATTCAGAAAATGACACAAATGGAACAGGTACAAATAGACCGGATGCTGGAGGAGAAAGGTTTTATTGATGAACCGGTAAATCCGAATGTTAAACTGGCGGAAGAAATAAACCGGCTCAGAAAGGAGAAAAATGCAGTCATTCTCAGCCATTTTTATGTGGAAGGAGAATTGCAGGACATTGCCGATTATGTGGGCGACAGTCTTGGTCTGGCGCAGGAAGCAGCAAAAACCGATGCCGATATGATTGTTTTTGTGGGCGTTCATTTTATGGCCGAAACCGCAAAAATCCTCAACCCCGGGAAAAAAGTGATACTTCCCGATCTGAAAGCAGGTTGTTCATTGGCCGAATCGGCTCCGGCTGAAGCTTTTGCTGAATTTAAAGCCAAATACCCCGATCACAAAGTAATTACCTACGTGAATGCCACAGCAGCATTGAAAACCATGTCGGACATTGTGTGCACATCGGCCAATGCAAAAAAAATTATCGATAGTTTTCCTGAAGATGAAAAACTGATTTTCGGCCCCGACAAAAACCTGGGGAACTACCTGAACAGCATTACCGGAAGAAACATGGTGTTATGGGACGGCGCCTGTATGGTGCACGAACAGTATTCGGTGGAAAAAATCATCGATCTGATGGACAAATATCCCGATGCTGAATTTATTGCCCACCCCGAATGTGAAAAACCTGTTTTACTGCTGGCCAAACACATTGGTTCCACCACTTCGCTGCTGAATTACACCAAAAGCAGCCCGGCCAGAAAATTCATTGTGGCTACCGAAAGCGGCATTCTGCACCAGATGAAAAAATCATCTCCCGACAAACTGTTCATTCCGGCGCCATCGGTCGATTCCACCTGCGGCTGCAACGACTGCACCTACATGAAACTGAACAGCCTGCAAAAACTATATGTCTGCATGAAGTACGAACAGCCGGAAGTGACTTTGCCTGCCGATGTGATTGAAAAAGCCCGCGTTCCCATCGAACGGATGCTGGAAATTTCAAAGTAAAATGCGCCTGAAAAAACTGATTTCCGAAAAATTTCCTCAGAACTTCATCATAAAGCGTCCGCTTTACGGGGCTTTGCTGATTGCGGGTTTTACAATGGTTTTTGCATGGCTTTATAAACCGCTTGGCTCCCACGCAAGCCGGTTCTTGGGCTACGAAGCAACCATGGCCGTTTATGCGTTTATTTCGGGCATTTCGCTTTTCATTTTTATAAATCTCCTTGGCAGGCTGAACTGGTTTTCAAAACAGGCCGAATGGTCAATTTTAAAAGAATTGCTTGCCATTGTTATCCTGTTATTTGCCCTGGGCGTGATCATTTATTTTGCCGCTTTTATTCTGGAAGAACCCGCAAACCGCTGGAACTTCCCCACATTTTTCGATTCGGTGAAAAATGCTTTCCTCATCGGCATCATCCCGTTTCTGTTTTTTACTGCACTGAACTACCTCTATTGGATTTCTCCTGAAAAGAAATATAGCGCTTCATCCGATTCAGGCAGTGCTTCAACCGCTGAAGAGCTGATTCAAATCAGTTCACAACTCAAAAAAGAGTCGCTCAGTTTTTATCTCAGCCAGTTTATTTACGCCGAATCAGAAAGCAACTATGTAAATTTCTACCTGCAAACCGGCGAAAAAATGCAGAAAAAAGTCATCCGCAATTCCATCACTGATGTGGAACAGCAACTGGCACACATTCCGTTTTTTGTAAGAACACACCGGGCGTTTATCGTCAACCTGAAAAAAATCAACTCGAAAAAAGGCAACAGTCTGGGTTACCGGTTGCGGCTTCAGGGAACCGACGCTGAAATTCCGGTTTCCAGAAACAATACCCGTACCTTCAGCCAGCTTTTCAGACAATTCAGCTAATCCGTTCATCACAGAATTTTACCTTCTGTAACACCTGAAAACCCTTAATTTATCAGCCTGCAACAAAAGTTTGCATCGTATCCCGAAAATTAGTCTGGTTCATTTCGTTTCCGTCTATTTGTGTCGAAATCAAAAATTTACGACAATGAAACGAACATGAATTTTTATTCTTCAAATTCACAAACCTGCCTACCGCAAGCAGGCAAGAAGAATAAAAATTCATCGGGAGTTCCATCGAATACGAATGAAATAAACAACTTTAATGAGATGAAAACGAATAGGAACAATCTGGAAAAAATTCAAAAAATCATTCTTTTTAAACTTTGGGTACTGGTAAGTATTTTATATCCTTCACTGGTTTCGGCCCAATCCGGTTTCACCATTTCCGGCGAAATTATTTCCGCTGAAAACGGGGAAGCGGTTGCATTTGCCAATGTTGCACTTTTCGATTCTGCACAAAACCGGATTTTAAATGGTGCGGCAGGCAACGAAGCAGGGAATTTCATTTTAAACGATGTTGCTCCCGGAACCTATCAAATGCAGGTAAGTGCCCTGGGTTTTGAATCGCTGATCCATAAAGTGGAAATGAACGGGAATCTAAATCTTGGTTCCATTCCGCTTTCCGAAACCAATCTGCAATTAAAAGATGTAGATGTGGTTGCCGAACGTATTAAAGCAAAATCGGCGCCGGATAAAACAACGTTTTTTGTAAACCGGAAAATGTATGAATCGTCCAATTCCGGAACCGACATCCTGAAACTGATTCCGGGAGTGCAGGTGGATTTGCAGCAGAACATTTTGCTGGAAGGCAGCCAGAACATTATCATCCTTGTTGACGGGAAAGAACGCGACCGCAGTTTTCTGAGCCAGTTGCCGGCATCCAAAATCGACAAGGTGGAAGTTATCAATTCGCCGCCGGCAAAATACGATGCCAATGTCACGGGAGTAATCAATATTGTTCTTTCCAGGGAAAATAACACCGGGCTGGACGGACATGTTTACCTGGAAATTCCCACTTCGGGCTCCGAAATATTTCTAACGCCGGCATACAGCCTGAATTACGGGTTTGGTAAATTCAACCTGTTTACTTCCTACAACGGCGATTTGCGCTATTTCAACATCACGGAATCGTACCGCAGGAAAATTTTCGGCAATCCTGAAATGAACGAAATCACTTCTACCCAGAATGTACGTCAAAAAACATGGTCACACCGGTTTCACTACGGTTTCGATTGGTTTATCAACGAACGGAACCAACTGAATTTTTATGGGTTTTACAATCCCTATTCACAGGAACTCGATGGCGATGTTGAAGTAACCTCAATTGGTGCAGGTACAACAAACTGGCTGGCTGAAAAAGAGGATACAGACCTCAATTACAGTGGATTTTATTCGCTTTGGTACAATCATTTTTTTGATAAAACTGCCGGGCATGAACTGGCACTTGATATGAGCCTGCACAACCTGAATGCTGAAAATGCAATACAGTTCAGCAATCCCGAAACCGGTTATTTTCACGAAAACAAGATGCGGCCTCAAAATCAAAATATTCACGTTAAACTGGATTACACACTTCCGGTAAGTGAAAAAATGAAGCTGAATGCCGGTTTCCAGACACGCCTCACAACCATGAGTGACAGAAATTCTGCAACATTCCGGTACGATGAAACTGTTTTTGCAGGATACGGGACCCTCAGCTACAAAACATCCAAACTGGAGACATCCATTGGACTAAGGCTTGAAAACCAGAATACAAAATTGCATGAAGAAAAAACCCGGTAAGAAATTTTCCTTTTACCGAATTTTTCCGCCATATATAACCTGAATGAAAAGCAAACCCTGAAACTGAATTACCGGCGTTCACTTTCGTGGCCGGGATTTTACCAGTTGAATTCCTATACATCAGTGGAAGACCCGTTCACGCTAAACCTGGGAAATACAAACCTCCGGCCAGAAACGCACCATCAGGTGAATCTTGAGTATTCCCGTCGTTTTAAAAACCATTTTTTCACCGCACGGCTATTTTACCACAAAACTGCTGATGCCATCCGGAATCTGATGTTCTTAAACGAAAACGGCCTTTTTGAAATTCAGAAAAACAACCTGGGAGAAATCCGTAGAACCGGAATTCAGTTTAGTGGTGCGTTAAGTTTTGGGAAAGTGGGAATAAATCCGTACCTGAAAATTTTTGAAGCCTTTTCCAGCCCCAACCAACTGGCGGCCGAACATCAGATTGAGTCAAAACACAAGCTGGTTTTGAAATCGGGCCTCTCCGTATTTGCAACGTTTAAAAAAAGTTTTACAGCCTCAGTAAATTTTCAATACACCAGTCCGGCAAATCAAATACAGGGGAACACATTCAGCGATGCGCTCTATTTCGTTTCACTGGAAAAATCCTTTTCCAAAAATCTGAAAGCAGGAATTGTAAGTGGGTTGCCTCTGGCAAAAACCTTCACCTACCAGGGTTCGGAAGTTGCCAGCGCAGATTTTTATCACTATTCCAAAGGCGAAATACAACTTTCAACTGTACCTCTTTGGTTTAAAATCAGTTACCGGTTTTCATCAGGCAAAAACGTGCAAAAAATTGAACGCACCGGGGAAGTTCCTGTGCAGGAAAAAAGAAAGGGGTTTTAGATTAGTACCAGAACATTGAGCTGGTGACTGGAGTTCACCAGCTCAATCCCGTTGGAATTTCTTAAGAAACATTCACCAGCTGATCCGCCAGCCGGCGGACAGCAGGTGAACGCTCTGAAATTGAGCTGATAGCCCTTAGTCCACCTGCTCAGTTGTACTAAATTTTCGTACCCTGGTTTTCCATGAATACCCCGTAATTTCTTTCCGGTTGGGGAAAACCAGGCTGAATACCAGTGCCAGCAACACACTGACTACCAAACCGATAAATCCGTAAAGCAGGAAAGAAAGAGTGGTATGGTTTTTCACCAGGATTAAAACCACAATCCCCGCCAGAACGCCTGTAAGTGCAGCCGGACCTGAGATTCGCGGGAAAAAAATTCCCATTACAAACAGCGCTCCCAACCCGGCAGTGAGTAACCCAAGGAACGTGTTGAACTGGTCCCACAGGGATGCAATATTCCAGGAAGCCAGCATCAGTGCCATGGTCATTCCGAGCAAACCCACAATAATACCCGACCAGCGCGCAACGGCCATTTGTTTTTTGTGACCAGCTTTCGTTGCCAGCACTTTGTAAAAATCGGTGGTAATTACTGCCGAAACCGAATTGATGTTGGACGACAACGTGGACATGGCCGCAGCAAAAATGGCGGCAATGAGCAGTCCGGCCACACCCGCCGGCATTTGTGCCACAATAAACTGCGGGAAAACCGAATCGATGTTTGGATTGAGCACCGACATGTGTTCCGGATTGGAAGTGTAATAAACATAAAGACCAGTTCCAAGCAAAAAGAAAATGATGGTCACCGGAATAGCCAGAAATCCGTTGAGCCAGATGCTGCGTCCGGTGGCTTTTTCGTCTTTGGTGGTCATGTAGCGCTGCACCACACTCTGGTCGCTGGTATAGGTAATGAGCGTGTTGGCAAGTCCTCCAATTAAAACCACCCAAAATACCGGCTGCGAAAAATCGAACCGGAAATCGAAGGTTTTGAATTTCTGATGCTCGCCGCTAATTTCAAAAAAACCGCTCAATCCACCTTCCACACCTGCCAGCATAAACGCCAGCGCAATAAAAGCGCCGCCCAGCAAAATAAATCCCTGGATGACATCGCCCCAAACCACGGCTTCCATGCCACCGCTGGTACAGTATATAATAGTAACTACGCCCATAATGATGATGGCCCAGTAAATGCTGAAACCGGTAACGGCGTTCAATGCCAGCGAAGGCAGAAAAAGCACCACGGCAATGCGGCTCACCATAAAAAAGACAAACAAGGCCGAAGCCAGCCAGCGCACCGCCCGGTTGAATCGTACTTCGAGGTATTGATAGGCTGTATCAAAATTAAACCGCCGGAAAAACGGAAGGAAGTAACGAATAACAATGGGCGCAATCATGATAATGGCCATGTTAAACATGAACATTCGCCAGTCGGTGGCATACGATTTGGCCGGGATGGCAATAAAC